>JAISHW010000026.1 GCA_031262365.1 Lentimicrobiaceae bacterium | reverse complement strand
GGCTGCGCCGGATTGTAGTTCGGATATTGCGACTGGCTGCGCGTACCCCATACTTCGATGCCTTGCCACATCTGGTCTTCGCAGGCACTGGTGAGCGTGCCTCCGTCAATGATGAGTTTGGCACCTTGTTTTATCTGAACTTTGCTTCTAGCAGAATTGAAATTGAGTGTCGCATTCGTGATTGTTAAAGTGCCGCCATCTTCGATGCACAATGCTTCAGGCATAATATAATTACCACCATTTACAGTAACTGTTGATGATACGGTATGATGTGGAAAAGATGAAATGCTGTTTGGGTGAATCGTGCCTGAAGCTATAATAGCACCATTAGCTATTTGAAGATTTGAACTACCATTTGCACGAAATAGGTTTGCATTAGGCGAAATATGTAAGGTAGCACCACTTTCGACAATCAACTTTGAATTTCCCAAAAACGAAAGTAAAGCACAATCTTCTACATAGAGATGCGAACCTGATTTTATGGTTAATTCGGCATTGTTGTTAAGCGTAAACGAACTGCCTGTCTCTAAAATCAGAGAGCTCCCATTGTCAACGACAAAATCAGAACCAATTTCCATATTTACAGCAGCTTCGGAACGAACAGTGAAAGTCGTGGGCGAAGCAAAAATCATCTCATTATTGTATGAAATAGGATTATTCATTCTTGTTGCTGTTGTTCCTTGGTCTAACAGAATTGTTTTTCCGGCGCATAGATTCAATGAAATTCCGTCTTTGACAATCGGATTCAAAACAATACTATCGGCACACCAGCGTACATCATTTTCGATATCTACATCGTCAAACCGTACGCGCACTTTTATCGATCCATCTGACAATTGCTCCAACATCTCGACCGAAACGCCATTCAAGTAAATCTTTCTTACATTGGGTCTACTATGGATCGGAATATCGTTACGAGCCATATTCATCAATGGAGCAGAAGAAGGGTTTGTTCCCATGCCGACTTTTTTGTTTCCTTCTATTGTAAAAACATGATCGGTATGCCCGAGACTAAATAAATTTTTCAAGTACACTCCTTCATAAAGCTCTGTAAAATTCTGTAATTGATCAGATTTTTTTAGAATATTATCATCATTGATGTCATAAGCGTAATGTTCCTGATCGTTTCCACCCGTCAATGGGTTTTCAGAAACTCTAACAAAAGGATGTTTATTATCCCAATTCACACATTCGCTGTTAACGGGTTGTCCCGAAAGGTCCCTGTCCCAAAAACCATTAGCCGTTAAAGGACGAAGGTATTCTGATAAATTAGTTGATTCATCATAAATAAGCCCTGCACTTTCCGATTCGCGCACATCATTGCCTATTTGAAGGTACATCATCAAGCCCGGTACATTATCCTGCACGCAAGGTACTTCTTGGTATTGCCATTGATCAAAAGGGTTGTCGTTTTGATCGACACCTTGATGGTTTTCTATCCACAACCATTGCGGGTATTCTGTTTCCGGATCGAGAAAGGGCAGTTTGATACGCAAAGCATCGCCCGTTACAACAAAATCGCGCAAAATGTAAATGCCGGCATCATCAGGATTGGTAGCGTCAAGGTCGCCGTTTACTTCTTGTGTGTCGGATTGATTTCGGGCTGAGGGATTAAACTGATTATTGCCATAGTTCCAGCCCAATCGTTGCCTATCCCAAGCGTTCCAAGTTAATAACGAAGAGCCATATAAACCCAACATGCTCCAACCACCGGGCTGGGCTATCCAATAAGCATCGCTAACATTGCCACCACCAGCTGTATGGAAATTATTACTCCCTAACAAAGAGTGTGCTATTTCATGCCTTATAATCCTAGTAGGAATCTCATTATATATACATTGCATCGTATAAGCATCACCCGTATAACCCAATAAAGATTGTGACATAGAGAAGCCGGTACTACCTGTTCCATCTTCTGGTTTTATGGTATTTCTGAAAAGAAATATAACACAATCCCATTTATTATTTCCTTCATTAAGTTTTGGCAGCCCTTGCAATTCGTTTCTAGGTAGTGTCCACTGATCAAAATCGGAAATAGACGTATAACCATGAGCTGTTATAAAAGTTGTTCCCAATGTATTATTAATAGATTCTATAGCAGGACCATAACTATAATAAAGCTTACCATCGCTCGTTTGAACTTGAAACACGCCACCATTATTTGGTGCTAATAAATAGTCGCCCAATATAGTTAAGTGTCCTGAAGAAGCATCTTGAAAATAACGGGTAATACTTCCCTGAGCAATCCCATTGTTTGGCAAAACAGGATCGAATAAATCGTCTTTCCAAATAGGTAGTTGTCCTTTTGGCCATCCTTCAGAACCATTTGGTTGCGGATCTATAGAAGGATCGGCATAAACTAGTTCAATGAAAGCTATTAAAACTCTTATTTCTCCATTAGTTGGAAAATGGTACCCATTGCTGCTATATCTTATTCCTCTATTTGTACAAGTATCAATAAAAGAACTTTCTATAAAATCCCAATTGTCTTGAGGCATTGTAGGGGGAAGAATGGCTGATATCGTATCAATAGGTAAATCCCCCCCCCCCCGTGAGGTGGACGTTGCGCCCAACTGCTTGAAAATAAAAAAAGCGTTATTAAAACGCTAATACAAAATAACTTTCTCATGATGGATTTGGTTTTTAGTGGTTTGAACTTGTAAAATATAAATACCTACAGTTAGCTTATTTGCATTCAATGTAATGTGGTGTATTTGTTGAAAGTTTAAGTCGGCAATTTCAATTGTTTGCACAAGCGCACCTCGTAAATCGTAAATAGCGATGTTTTTCAATGGTTGGTTACAGACAAGCGTTAATTGTCCGTCCGATTTTGCCGGATTCGGATATACACGAATTTTTTTCTGAACCGTGTTTTCGTTTGTATTCAATACTTCAAAACAAGTAGTGCCTTCCCATCCTCCATTATATAAAAATTCATTGTCTTGAACAAAACATTTCAAAAAAACATCGTAATCAACTACACCATATGCTGTATAAGTTGGTCCAAAAATATTTCCGATACCTTCGATATGATAAAATTCAGAATACCCTCCATAAGCTAAAAGTAATCTTTTTCTTTTTTCTCCATTCAATAATTCTACTGAATCCACTAGAGTCACTTCTAATCTTTTATAGCCCCCTATGTCATAACAATCTAAAAAATCGCCTTCCTGTAACGAGAAATCATACAATATTTCTTCTCGTTCGTCTATATAATGGAATACTTGCTGTTTTTCGACATCTTCGCGCATGAAGGCTTTTATATAAGAACGACTTTCGTCAACGGCAAAAGGCGGACAATAATAGCCATCAGGTGACAAACTAACAACAAGGTGTGCCCGTAAAATTTGATAGACAATACCTTGTATTATCGTATCGCCTTCAAAAAAATACCGATAACCATCTGTTTGAGAAACGCTAGAACAAGGCGCAGAAACAGGCTTTTGCCCATAATACACTTCATCCCAGTGTTTGTTTCCCTCAATAAAGGGATGATACGCTTCTTGTGCGTGTACTGTGCCATTCTTCAACAAGGAAGAACATAGCAGAAATACTGCAAAAATTACTTTTTTCATACTATTTTTCATACTAAATGAATTTAGGTCGCCTGAAACACAAGCGAACCTAACTAGAGAACGTATTTTGCTTCATAGTCGACGTTTTTAGTTAAAACATTATTTAATTATTTACTTTTTCGAGTTCATAAGATATTTTTTAGTTAGAAAATTAAGCGTTTTCTTATAATATTTATATTCTCGAAACTGCAAGGGGAAACAAACGAGTCAATTGAATTGTTCAAAAACAATTCAATTGACTCGTTTTGGGAATTGATATTTTTAAGCATACATTGCTCCATAAGTAGTATTTGTTGAGCGCGAAAATCGCGCTAAGGGCGCGTAAAGATACAAAAAAAAAACTTTCATATGTAATATGTTTGAAAAGTTATTAACAATTACATGTATTTATTAACATAACTTAGAGTTATTTATCGAAATTTTACTATTTTGAGTTTAATATAAAAAAAATATAAAAGAAGAAAATGGTGATTTCGATAACCTCAATCAGTGGATAGAATCCAAAAGATTTATGACTTTGACAATCTCACCAACAACTTTAGAGAAGTTAGGCAACTGACTGTTTCCGAATCGATTAATAAAAATGATTGTCAGATTGTTTATGTAGAAAGCAACGCGGGCGGGTCGAGCTTTTGACAAAATAATTAAAAACGCAATAGTAATCGAACTCGGATTTTGAGCAGACCCCTCTCCTATTTGCGGCAAATTCAGTAAATTTGCAACACAATGTTACTCACAAAACACATTCAAACAAAATTCTTCGAACTTGTAGCACAAGCAGCTTCCGAACTCCAAATGCCTGCTTTTGTTATCGGCGGTTATGTTCGTGATATTTTATTGGATCGAAAATCGAAGGATATTGATATTGTTGCTCTTGGAAGTGGTATCGAACTAGCACAAGTTATTGCTTCGAAACTTACTGAGAAAAAAGAAGTCAAATTTTACGGTCAATTTGGCACCGCAATGATTCGTTACAAAGACATCGAAATTGAATTTGTCGGTGCACGAAAAGAATCGTACAACACAAACAGTCGTAAACCTATTGTCGAAAACGGCACCCTGATCGATGATCAGAATCGCCGCGATTTCACGATTAATGCAATGGCAATCAGTTTACAAAAAGAAAACTTCGGCGAACTCATCGACCCTTTTGATGGCGTTTCCGATCTCGAAAACAAAATTATCCGTACACCACTTTGCCCCGATATTACCTATTCCGACGATCCACTTCGCATGATGCGTGCGATTCGTTTTGCTACGCAACTTGATTTTACAATCGAAAACAAATCGTTTGAAGCCATAAAACGCAATAAAGAACGCATCAAAATTGTTTCGATGGAACGTATTACCGACGAATTAAACAAAATCATTGCCGCTCCGAAACCCTCGATTGGCTTTAAATTGTTGTTTGATTCCGGATTATTAAAAATTATATTTCCGCAGATGACAGCTTTGCAAGGTGTTGATGTCGTGAACGGAAAAGGTCATAAAGACAATTTTTACCACACTTTAGAAGTGCTCGACAATTTATCCATACACAGCGATGACTTGTGGTTGCGTTGGGCTGCCATTTTGCATGACATCGCCAAACCGCAAACAAAACGTTTTGAAGAAAACCACGGTTGGACGTTTCATAGTCATGAATTTCGCGGCGCAAAAATGATTCCGGGAATTTTCAAAATGTTACGCCTGCCATTGAACGATAAAATGAAATTCGTTCAGAAAATGGTATTGCTTCATCTTCGCCCGATTGTATTAGCTCAAGAAGAGGTAACCGACTCTGCTGTAAGGCGTTTGCTTTTTGATGCAGGCGAAGATATTGATGCCTTGATGTTGCTTTGCGATGCCGATATTACATCAAAAAATGAATATAAAATTCAAAAATACCGCGAAAATTTTCAGTTAGTAAGACGGAAACTAAAAGAAATCGAAGAAAAAGACAATTTCCGCAACTGGCAACCACCTATCAACGGCGAAATGATTATGCAGGCTTTTGAGATTCAGCAAGGACACGAAGTCGGCATCATCAAACATGCCATACGCGAAGCCATTCTCGATGGAATGATCGAAAATAATTTTGAAGATGCTTATCAGTTCATGGAAAAAATCGGAAAAAAAGAATTGCAACTAACAATCAAAAACGAAATTCAAAAACCGATCGAAATTAACCACACACCAATTCCTTCAAAAAACACATAATATGCAGAATGGCAAACATTTGCTTGTTTTAACAGGTCCTACCGCTTCAGGAAAAACAGCACTTGCCATCGAACTTGCAAAAATTTTCGATACGGTTATCATTTCCGCCGACAGCAGGCAGTTTTACAAAGAAATGCAAATCGGAACCGCAGCACCAACGCCCGAAGAATTAGTACAAGTACCACATTTCCTCATTCACCATAAAAGCATTTTTGAAACCTACGATGTTGCTGATTACGAACAAGATGTACTGAATTTACTTGATCTACTTTTCGAAAAACATCAAATTGTAATTCTTACCGGAGGCTCCGGCTTGTTTATTGATGCCGTTTGCAAGGGATTAGATTTGATACCGTCTATCAGCAACGAAACACGCAAAAAAGTTGCCGACTTACTACAAAACAAAGGATTAAAAAACTTGCAAAAAGAAGTTGAAACAATTGATCCTGAATATTATAACGAAGTCGACCGCAACAATCCACGCCGTTTGCAACGTGCTTTGGAAGTGTATTATCAAACCGGGAAAAAATTCAGTTCGTTTCGCAATAAACAAGATAAAGAACGTAATTTCAACATTATACGAACAGCTATTTTGTGGGAACGCTCACAATTGATCAAACGTATCAACCAACGTGTCGATTCGATGATTGAAGCAGGACTTTATGAAGAAGCAAAAACACTTTATCCATACCGCGAACAAAACGCCTTAAAAACAGTTGGTTATCAAGAAATTTTTAATCATTTCGACGGCAATTGCTCGTTCGAAGAAGCTATTGAACAAATCAAAACCAACACACGCCGCTACGCTAAACGACAAATGACGTGGCTACGGAAAAACACAGATTACCAATGGTTTTCCCTCGAAGCGTATCAGAAAATCATTACTTATGTGAACAAAATAATTTTTTAGATTGAACACTATTTATTAAAAACTTAAAAATATGTTAGGCGATATTCTGTTAATTACTGAAAACCATTATAATGCGGCAACACGCATTATCGAATACATACTGAAACACCGAATCGAGAAAATGATTGTTGCTGTTTCGGGCGAATCTGGATCCGGAAAAAGCGAATTATCACACGCTATAGCAAAAGGATTGCGCAAACACGGCATTTTTGCAAAATTATTACACACCGATAATTATTATCGTATTTTGCCACTCGAACGTACCGAATGGCGCAAAAAAAATGGGATAGAAAATGTGGTAGGTCCCAATGAATACGATTGGAATACGCTGAATCGAAATATCGAAGAATTTCAAAAAGGATTATTATCAACTGGACCTTGTGTTGATTTGATAACCGAACAGGTCGATCAACTGACGACTGATTATAAGTCGATCGAAATGTTGATTGTCGATGGTTTGTATGCCATAAAAGTAGCAGCTGCTTCGGTACGTGTTTTTATCGAACTGACGTATCACGAAACAAAAAAAGCGCAAGCAAGTCGCGGTAAAGAACCGCAAAACGAATACCGTTGGGCGGTGTTGGAAAAAGAACATCAGGAAGTTCAGCAACTGAAAACACAAGCGAATGTGTTGATCGACAAAGAATACCAAGTGCATTTTTTGAATCAGTAAAAAATTCCGCCTCGATGCCAATCAATATTTACCAACTTTTTGTTCGCTTGTTCGGAAACAAAAACAACAATTTCGTTTTCTATGGAACAAAACAAATGAACGGTTGCGGTACGTTTAACGATGTAAACGATGCTGCTTTGAAATCGTTAAAAAAGTTGGGAATTACACATATTTGGCTCACAGGAATCATCAGGCACGCCACAAAAACAGCATATACTGAAATCGGAATCCCAAATTCGAATCCGAATATTGTAAAAGGTAAAGCAGGTTCGCCATACGCCGTAAACGACTATTATGATGTCGATCCTGATCTGGCTTCCGATCCCGAAAATCGAATGCAGGAATTTCAGGAATTGGTTGATCGCATTCATAAACAAGGTATGAAAGTGCTGATTGATTTCATTCCGAATCACGTGGCACGCCAATACAAATCGGTTGTGAAACCTGAAAGCGTTGTTGATTTAGGTGCTGACGATGATTCGACACAAGCATTTTTGCCGAACAACAATTTTTATTACATACCTAACGAAACATTTCGTGTACCGAAAACACAAGATCAACCTTCTGATTATTACGAATTTCCTGCAAAAGCAACCGGAAATAACTGTTTTCAACCGAATCCTTCGGAAAATGACTGGTTCGAAACCATAAAACTAAATTATGGAATCGATTTTCGTACCGGAAAAGCATATTTCGATCCGGTTCCGGATACTTGGCTCAAAATGTTCGACATCGCTTCATTTTGGCTTTCGAAAGGAGTTGATGGTTTTCGTGTCGATATGGCGGAAATGGTTCCTGTGCCTTTCTGGCACTGGCTGATTGCATCGTTGCGCGAAAAATATGATCCGATCTTATTAGCCGAAATTTACCATCCAAATCTTTATGCTGATTTTTTTGAAGCAGGATTTGATTATGTGTACGATAAAGAAGGCTTGTACACGCTTTTAGAGCGTATATACCGCTATGGCGAAACTGCCGAAACATTGAGTAACAGCTGGAAAACATTAGACGGACACGATAACAAAATGTGTCGTTTTCTTGAAAATCATGACGAACAACGTGTTGCATCAAAACAATTTCTTGGTGATGCTTTTCACGCAAAACCCGGATTTGCTTGTGCTGCTTTGATGCATCCATGTGCCGTGTTGGTTTACAACGGACAAGAAGTCGGCGAAGATGGTTTTGTTGCAACGGGTTATAGTGGTGATGACGGGCGCACAACGATTTTCGATTACGCCAGCATGCCGATGCACCAAAAGTGGATGAACGAAGGGCGGTTTGACGAAAAACAAATGACTTCGAAACAAAAATCATTACGGAAATTTTATACCGAAATTTTGAATTTACGTTTGCAAAATAAAACTTTTTCCGAAGGAAATTTCTACGACTTGATGTGGGCAAATCCTTGGTATACAGACTTTGATCCAAAATACAATTTCGCGTTTTTGCGCTATTATGAAACGCAATACTGCTTGGTTGTTGTGAATTTTCACACGACAGCATATCGGAATATCCGTGTTAAAATTCCTGAAGATGCACTTATTTTGACTAAAATGCAGCTGAATCAAAACAATTGGCAAGCAAAAGATTTACTCAATAGCGAAAATGTTGTTACTTTCGATCTGAAAACAGTTGCCATAGAAGGCATTCACGTTGTACTAAAGCCACTTCAAGTAGCTGTTTTTGAATTAAAACCACAACTGATATGACAAAACCAATGTTGATAGTCGAACAAGACCCATGGCTCGAACCGATAAGTGCTAAAGTAACGGAACGTTACAACCGTTTTCTATCGAAATTGTATTATCTGACCGGAAAATACGGTAGCCTGAGAAATTTTGCTTCGGCTTATCAACTTTTTGGTTTTAATTACGATGGCGTGCGAAAAGGTTGGTGGTATCGCGAATGGGCTCCTGCGGCTTACGCGCTCTATCTAACCGGCGATTTTAATGCTTGGAACCGCTACGAATTTCCTCTTTCGAACACAGGATATGGAATCTGGGAAATTTTTCTTCCGGATAAAACATTCAAAGACAGTTTGATTCACGGCAGTTTTCTGAAAGTTATCGTGAAAACACAAATTGGCGAAACCGACCGTATTCCTGTTTACAGCAACCGTGTCGTGCAAGACGAAAATAACAAAGATTTTAAAGCGCAATTCTGGAATCCAAAATCAACATACCAATTCAAAAATACGCAGCCAAAACGATCTGAAAATGATCCTTTATTGATTTATGAAGTGCATATTGGCATGGCGCAAGAAAAACAAAACGTAGGCACATACGATGAATTTGCCGAAACGGTTTTGCCTCACATTGTCGATTCAGGATACAACGCCATTCAGCTGATGGCAATTGCTGAACATCCGTATTATGGCTCATTTGGTTATCATGTGTCGAATTTTTTTGCGGCGAGTTCGCGCTTCGGAACACCCGAATCGTTACAAGCACTGATCGACAAGGCGCATGGCATGGGATTGCTCGTTATCATGGATATCGTGCATTCGCATACCGTGAAAAATACCCGCGAAGGCATCAATCTTTTCGATGGAACGGATTTCCAATATACACATGGCGGTAATAAAGGAAACCACCCTCTTTGGGATTCGAAACTGTTCAATTATGGCAAAGAAGAAGTGTTGCAGTTTTTGCTTTCGAATGTGCGTTATTGGATCGAACTATTTCGTTTCGACGGCTTTCGTTTCGATGGCATCACATCAATGATTTACACACATCACGGCATAAATGATACAATATTTGATAAACCCTACAACTATTTCGATGCTTCGATCGATAACGATGCGATAACCTATCTTCAATTAGCAAATCAATTGATACACGAATACCAAGACGAAAAAATTTCGATAGCCGAAGAAGTAACCGGAATGCCAGGACTTTGCAGTCCGACCGTGGCAGGAGGAATCGGTTTTGATTATCGCTTGGGAATGGGGATACCTGATTTCTGGATTAAGCTATTGAAAGATCAGAAAGATGAAGAGTGGGACGTTGAAGCGATGTTTCGTGTGATGACCAACAGGCGTTTCGACATCAAAACGATTGCTTATGCCGAATCGCACGATCAGGCTTTGGTTGGCGATAAAACAATCGCTTTCAGATTGATGGACAAAGAGATGTATTTCAACATGGATAAAAAATCCAATAATTTAGTCGTTGATCGCGGCATTGCGCTGCATAAAATGATTCGGTTTTTTACCATCGTTTTGGGAGGCGAAGCATGGCTCAATTTTATGGGAAACGAATTCGGACATCCCGAATGGATTGATTTTCCGCGTGTTGGAAACAATTGGAGCTATCAATATGCGCAACGTCAATGGTCGTTGCTCAAAAACAAACAGTTGAAATACCATTGGTTAGCCGATTTCGATAAGGCGATGTTACAATTTGTAAAGAAAAATAAAATCATGACGGCACTTCCGCCTTGGTTATTGAAAACAGATAATGAAAATAAAACCCTTGTTTTTGAGCGGAATAACCTGATTTTTGTATTCAATTGGAGTTCCGAAAAATCGATTTCGAGTTATGAAATTCCTATTAAAAAAACAGGTAATTACAAAATTATTTTTTCGACTGATGCTGTGCAATTTGGCGGATTTAACCGCATCGACACAACCATTCATTATCCTTCTTACGAAAGAGATGGACAAGAATATATGAAAATCTACAACATAAGTCGTGCTGCATTTGTATTAAAACGAGTCGAATAAGGAGTTGTTATAGGCTATGGCAGAACACCGCTACAAACCAAGAAAAGAAACTTCTTGACAAAAAAGCGTAACAAAGGCATGTAAACCATTTAGCCCACCGCACAAACAACGCATTTGGTTTTGCTTGAAACCGAAGCCTATACACCTCGACCAGCTTGAAAGAAAAAATTTGTATTTATGAAAAGATTATATTTGTCGTGCGTAAATAAAACGTTGCAGCGAAAGCCGCTACGCGTCTTCCGCTGCAACGTGCGGCGGGCAAGCCCGCAGTTGCGCTCAGTCCGCTACGCGGCCATCGCACAACTGCGAGCATCCAACATGCCACTACACC
>JAISHW010000015.1 GCA_031262365.1 Lentimicrobiaceae bacterium | reverse complement strand
GGAACTTCTAAAAATCCCAATCTCTGCGTTACGCTTCTTCAACAAAATGCTCATTTACGTTAGTAAACTCCGCTTTTGTTTCAGTCGCAAGCCTTGATATTGAAATTTTTAGAAGCCCCCTAAATCTTATCCAAAACTCCGGTTTTTAGCCAGTTTATTGTTTTACCAACTTAACAACTTGGGTGCGGTCGCCATCAGAAACATGAACAAAATAAACACCTCCTTGCAAATTGGCTACCGAAAGTTTTTTGCTGGTCAGCTTGCTAATTTGTTGTTGCATGATAAACCTCCCGCTAATATCGTAAACCGTACACTTGGCATCTTTTCCGCCTAATAAGTTTATCACAAATTCATCTTTACAAGGATTTGGTGCTACCGTTACTAACGACATCGCTGAAAAAGGATCCGGAAAACTATCCATAATCAAAATTTCGTTTGCATACGTGAAATCCGGTAATCCGTAACCGTATCTATCGTTCGGATTTTCGTATCTATTAGCACTCATTCGAATAGCATCGCGCAGTTGTGCGCTTGTAAGATGTGGATTTGCCTGCCACAGACAAGCAGCCATTCCTGCTAATATCGGTGATGCAAACGACGTGCCGCTACCATAAGAAAACATTCCGTATGAAGTTGCTACTGCAGAACTTTCGCCCATTGCAACTACATCTGGTTTGACGCGCCCATCGTATGAAGGTCCTAACGAACTAAAACTCGCAATCGTTCCATTCGATTTTACGGCACCTATCGACAACACATTAAATCCGTCTGCGGGAGCTCCCATATAACGGTAAGAATTATAAATATCACCTTCATTTCCATTGCTGTTTACGACCAAAATTCCTTTGCTGGCTGCAATATCAGCACCTATCGTAATGAAAGTCGTTTGTCCGTCCATATCGCTATACGAATGATCGTGTATAGGATCGTCAAACGTAATGTATCCTAACGAAGAGTTGATTACATCAACACCAAGACTATCGGCATATTCAGTAGCCGAAACCCAATTAAATTCTTCAATCAAATTTTCGGAGTTAACATCTTCGGATTGAAGTAAATAATAAGATGCTTGGGGTGCTGTTCCAATTAAAGTTCCCGGCACAAACGATCCCATTGTACTCAAAACCGATGTTCCATGATAACTATCCGTGTAAACCGATCCACCCGGATTTATAAAACTTTTTGTTCCCAATATGCGGTTTTCGTTACGCATCGTTTCGAAAGCCGAATGTGTATTGACCTCGAGGAAACCGCCATCTAATACCACAATTAACATTCCTTGACCTTGATAACCGTCGTCGTGTATGCTAATGCCGTTTAGCTGATTTATTTGTGTATAACCCGATCCATAATCCAACACATTGGTTGCCGCCACCGATTTTGGTTGCACGAATGTTATATCGTAAGTTTCGTTTGTAAAAAATGTTTTTTCTTTGATTTGCTGCTTTATTGGATCATCGGTAAGTTTTAATGTGTTTTCGACAAATGGCAAAGCCATAATTGCTTCCAACACATCTTGACTTGTGGTTTTTATTGTTACGCCATTGAGCCATTTTGACGGATTCAATAGTGTAGCACCGGCATCGGCAACAGCTTGCAGATAATTCGGGTTTACAGGAATATCATTTTCTTCTATGGCGATTTCTTGTCGTTCGCGGCGTTCGAGTGCGCGTTCACTCAAGAACGCACTCGGATTATCAATACTATAAGGCGAATTATCCTTATCGGTAAATTGAATCCAATATTTATCCGGTGCTATTTGCGCCTGCAAAGCAAATGAAAATGTAAAACAAAGTAAAAATGTAAGTTTCAAGTATTTCATACTAATTTCGTGTTTAATGATTAATTTATTTTTAATAGATTATTTTTTCGGTTTGAATCGGGAATGGTTTCTGAGCCTAAAACAACTGCAACAACTTTTTTCTGACTCGGAATCGCAATTTCAACTGTGCGCGAATTGTTTTCCCATATTGTTATTGATTCGTAAACAACAGCTTTCGAGCCATCTTCGAATGTTATTTCAAGTTGTACGGGAAAAGGTAATCCGCCAATATTTTCAACAACAACCACGTTTCCTTTTTTTATCGTTTGCAAAGCCAAGTCGGGATATGCGTAATCGTAAAACCAAGGTTTGATAAACCAACTCACGTCTTTTTTTGCAATGTGCTCGAAACAAGCAAAAAAATCGGCAGGAATCGGATGTTTTTCTGCCCATGTATTCATGTAATAATGGAGTGCTTTTCGGAATAATTCGGGACCTAATGTTTCTTGCAAAAAGGCGTATGCCATTGCCGAACGTTCATAGGAAGTCATTCGAAGCACTTGATAATCAGCAGAAAGCAAGTGATTCAATACCATTGGAGGCGTATCGTATTCTGTTCCGGCTTTTTGTTCGTAACTTTCAACAAGCTGCTTTATATATGATGTTGACGAAAACAAACTATCCGAAAGTGCTTGAGGCCACCAACGCGCCCATCCTTCATCCATCCAAGCATATTTTTTTTCGTTCGTTCCCATGTAAAAAGGCATGTATGTATGTGCTATTTCGTGAAACGTCAACTCGAAAGCTCTTTTTGCATCATCCGGATCGCCGTTGTTTGCCATCATCGGAAATTCCATGCCGCCATTTATGCGTCCGTTCAAATAAGTCGTAAATTTCGGATAAGGAAATGGTATTCCGGGCATTATTTGCGACATATAATCAATCGAAAAACGCGAATAATTCATGATATCTTTTCCACTTTTCGTGTGGTCGGGATAAACTGCATTCACAAAAACAGCGTGTTTTGTCTCGTTGTCGACAACCAACGAAGAACCGTCCCAATTGAATCCTTTTGCCACAGCAAAAGCAAAATCAGGCACTTGAGAAGCTTTAAAACGAAATGATTCTTCTCGATTTTCTCTAAAAATATTTTTTGATTGATAATCGCTTCGCGAAAGAATAGCAACTGTTTCGTTCGACTTTTGTGCTTGCTTGTAGCGCGCAACGGTTTCGTCTGAAAGAATTTCGTTCGGATTTTGCCAAATCCCTGTTGCCCAAACCATCCATTCCGCAGGCACTTGAATCGTTACATCGAAATTATTGACATCATTATAAAACTCAACCGATCCACGATAATGAATCATATCCCAACCGTCAATATCGTCATAAACAGCTACTTGTGGGTACCAATAACCGATAAAAAACGATGTGTCGCTGTATTGTCCCACACGAATCGAAACGGTCGAAGTGATAGGCACTTCCCAATCTATTTCGATATGCAGTATACTTTTCGGAAGAAATTTTTCCATTAGTTTTACAACAAGTTTTGTTCCGAAAGACGAACAATCCGTTTTTTCAACAGCTTGTCCGTTAATTAATAACCTGTTAATTGCAACTCCATCGTGCAAATCTAAAGTACCCACATTCCAATCGCGGCTATTGCCTTTCTGAAAAATATTCTGATACAAATTCAGAACGATGAACGAAAGTGTGTCGGGCGATTCGTTATGGTATTGAATTACAGCATTTCCTTTTAAAACATTCTTTTCGGGCGAGAAATTCGCGTTAATCGTATAATCGGAATGATTTTGCCAATAGTTTTTACCCGGAATGCCCTTGTCTGTACGTGTTTCGTTTTCAATGGCGCGCTGAATCGTAAGCGGAATATGACGTGAAGTTTGTTGCGCATGGAGCATGCCAAATTCAAACAAAAAAACACGAATAAAAATGATGCAAAACAAACACCGCAATACCATCTGATGAGTCTTCAATTCAAGGCGTAAATTTAATTGTTTTATTACAAACAGCTTAATTTATTGCATTTTTTTCTCGCATGAAAACAGGTTTTCTCTGAGACCAAATTTCAATTTACAATTGCTTTCTCAACAATAGAAAAGATTAAAAACACACTAAAAATCGAACTCCGGTAATTAATAAGACACGATTGTTTTTTGACCAAACTTATTTTACTCAAAAAAAAAAAAAAATCAAAAACTATTGACTTTTATATATTGACTTTTGTATATTTGTCAAATATTTTTTTCCTTATGTCCGGTATAAGAAAATACGAATATTATTGGAAACTCATTTTTTAACACAAAAAACATACTGTCATGAAACAAACAAAACGCATTATCTTACTTTTTATGTGTGTCTGCTTTGCATATACAGCACGCACACAAGATTTTTCGGACGAACAAAACAAGTTGCACAAAACAGTGCCTGTTTCTTCGCTAAACTGGCATGCTATGCGGATTGATTTAAACAATCCTTCCGATTTGCCTGTTTACATACCCAAAAGCAATCCGTACAAACGAGGCGACGGCAGGTGGTACCCGATAAAAGGTGAAGTGTATAAAACCGATGAAACCACCCCCGCAGGGCATATTTACCACGAAATAAACGACGAAGGGTTTCTCGATTGCGAAATTATTGTAGCTGTACCTGGTGGGGGGCTCTACGACTCTACTTATTCCGTGCTCAACCGCACTCCCTATACGAAAGGAAAAGATTTGATTGATACAACATACAACTACGACAAAAACCCGGACGGCAGCTACACACCTGCCTTAAAAAGAGTGCATTCATACCATTACCTTGACCATTTCGAAGGCGATTCGTGTTTTTACGAATTAATACTGTATCAATGGAACGCTTCGACCAACCAGTGGGATAATTGGGGCAGGGAAAAATTTGGATACCACAATATCACAACAAAATTTTTAAACAGGCATACTGCCCATTCAGGCAGCGGAAATAACTGGTTTTTGACTTATAGCTTTTATGATTCCGTATCCGAAAACAGCAACAACACAGTTGATACCGTGTACTTTATCAGATATATCAGAAATAATGCGTATACCAGTAAAGTAGCTATCACTTACGACAATCCGGAAGCGGGCTATACGCAAAGGAAAGTTTTCGCTAATAATAACGGACAATGGGTTACTGATATGTTTTACTATGACATCGAATGGACAGAATGGAATGGTTTCACATATTCTTCTGTAATATTTTTAGGTCCTGAGCCTGAAACGCCTTACAAAATCAGCAAAGTAAAATCATATAAGATACAAGATCCTAATAACGACATCGACTACTACTATGAAAAATGGTGGGATATAGGCACTACAAAAGACAATACCGATACAACGTACCGGTTTTTTGATGGAGTAAGGTATCCGGTCGGCACCACTACCTACCGTTACAACGAATACGGCGACCTTATAGAATGGCGGTCGACAAGTTTTACATTTCCCGATGCAAATGGAAATCAAACAGAAACAGTCTCAAATTATTTGTAT
>JAISHW010000076.1 GCA_031262365.1 Lentimicrobiaceae bacterium | reverse complement strand
AAGTATTGCTTTTCTGAAAAATATAGACTTACTTTGAATCGATTTTTTGCAGCGTTTTAATGCACTTCGGCTTTGTATAAAAATCAAAAAAGAAAAAAATCAATTTTTAGAGGTGCCCGAAACAAGGTTATGATGCGTTGTTTAAAACTATTTTTGACTCTTTGGTTGTATCGCTCGATCCGAAAACAGCTTATTGGTCTAGTTCGCCTTCGAAAGGTTGGGGTCGCCCCGAAAGTTTGTTGATGGGCGATGTACATTATTGGGGCGTTTGGTGGGGCGAACAACCATTTGAAATGTACAAACGAAAAGTCGGGCGTTTCAACAGCGAATTTGGTTTTCAGTCGTATCCCGATTATAATACCATGCTTTATTTTGCCGATAGCACCGAACTTTATTTTGGTTCGCCAATAGTCGAAGCACACCAGAAACACCCGCGAGGCACACGTCAAATAAATGATTTTATCGAAAAATATTTTTACACTTCGTCCGAGTTCGAACAGTATGTTTATGCCAGTCAGTTGACTCAATTGTACGGCATGCAAATGGCAATCGATGCACAACGAAGTCGTATGCCGCGAAGCATGGGAAGTTTGTACTGGCAACTGAACGATTCGTGGCCTGCGGTATCGTGGTCGTCGGTCGATTATTTCGGCAGGTGGAAAGCCTTGCATTATGGCTTGCGCGAAAGTTTTGCGCCGATTTTGTTAGGAATGGATACTCTTGAAGGAAAACCAAATGTGATTTGGGTTATCAACGAATCGCATCGCAATTTGGAAGTTGATTTGGAAGTTGTTGTAATGGATTCTCAAAATGTTGTTTCTACGATGATGCATCCGCTACAAGTGAAACACGGCGAAGTGGTTTTTGTACCAACTATTTTTACGCCGAATGTGCCGGACAAAATCAATAAAAACACTTCTTTTATTCATTTACAACTGAAAGAAAATCAACAGGTTCTTGCCGAACGTTTGGCGTATTTCGTGCATCCGAATGAATTGCAGCTTCCGAAACCGGATGTTATGATTCGTTCTGTACAAAAAGATTCTTTTGTCGAATTGACAATTGAGTCGCGAACATGGGTGAAAAACATACAATTATTGAGTAATATCGACGGGCATTTCGACCGGAATTATTTCGATATGTTGCCGAATAAAACGTACACCGTGAAATTTTACCCTTCGAAAAAGCTCCAAACAAATGCGTTGCGGTTTACGTATCGTTCGATATATGATTTAAAATCAAAGAGATAAGGGAGCTTCTAAAAGTCCAAAATACTGCGTTACGCTCCCTCGCCAAAATGCTCATTTACGCCAAGTAAACTCCGCTTTTGTCTCGGTCGCAAGCCTTGTCTTTTGAATTTTTAGAAGCTCCCATAATTACTTTTCGTCGTCTTTATTGCTGAAAACAGTAAACACAGAACTTCCGAGATGCGCAATATCACGAATCAAGTTATCGCCATTTGAATTTAAAATTTGTTCTTCGGCAACTATTTTTGCTCTGATAATGCGGTTCGATACATTATGAATTTGATTTTTCAAATTGCTTACAAAAGAATCTGATCGCTTTCTTTCTTTTTCGATGGCATTGTTTGTGGCTAAAAATGCTTGTGTGTCGAAGTAAAAATACATTTTTTCAACCGGTTGTGTGTATTGAATAGCAGCAATGTCGGTCAATTCAATTTCTTGATAAACAGCAGGGATTAAGGTCGGAATTGCCGCTAAAACCTGTCTGCTCGTTGCAACTACAACAGTTGCTTCTTCAGCAATAAAACCAATTGTGTTTTCTGCAATTCGAATTTTTTGTTCTCTATCAGAACTTTCGATAAAGTCGATTTTTCGAATTTCCAAATTTGGAAGCCTTGCAAGTTGATCGCGTTCGACGACCGATTGTTTTGTTTGAAACAGAAGTCCGAAACCAATTAAAAGCACTATAGAAGCAGCCACAGCAATACCTCTATTCCAAAGTGTAATAGCAGGTAATTTTCTATGCAAGCGTTCTTTTTGTTCGAAAACAATTGTGGTTTCAGGTTGAAATTTTATTTTTTTGTATAATTGAAATTCGTTTTCGAGTGCTTTATTTTTGGTTACGAAATCAATGACTTCATTTTGTTCTTTTTCGTTTAATAAACATTCGTGATAAGCGATAAAAGTTTCTTCATAGTTGCTTTCCGAAATTGTTTCAGTCGAATTGATTTCGGCTTGATAAAGTGATTTTTTGTTTTCGAAAACAAGATTTTCCATTGGTAACACATCGAAAGAATTCGTCAACATTTCCCATGTTCCAAGTTCGGAATGTGACTCAACAAATGCTTTCAACAGTTCGGTATCTTCCGTACTGAGTAGCCCTTCGAGGTAGTCGAGCAGGTATGCTTCGTAATTTTGATGGTTGATTTTCATGTGTTTATTTCTAAAACCGTATCAATGCTTTGCAAATATGTTTTCAGGTTTTTTCGCGCTCTGAAAATATACACTTTGACCTGACTTTCGGTCAAGTCTGTAATTTCTCCGATTTCTTCATAACTATATCCTTCATAATCACGCAATAAAACTACAGAACGTTGAATTTCCGGAAGTTGTGCAAGTGCTCTATCAAGAATTTCTTTCAAATCGGAGTAATTGTTGTACGTGTGCTTATTCTCAAAATCGATTGCTTTGGGACGGACAAAACGATCGTCGAGTCGAATCAAATCGATCATCGTTCGGTAAGCTGTTGTGAACAGGTATGATTTTATTTTATCGAAATCAATTTCTTCCACTTTAAGCCATGTTTTTGTAAAAGTTTCCTGAACAATATCCCGAGCTTTCTCAACATCGCGTATATTCTTGAGAATGAAGCGGTATAATCCGTCTGCAAACAAGTCAACGCTTTTGTTAAATTCTTTTCTAGTCATGATCGGTTTTGTTCAGCTACGATAAGACGAAGTGAAGCTGCAAAAGTTACAAGTGAACTAAAATAAATTTGAAACAAAAAGGAAAGTGCTCAAAAACACTTTCCTTTTCATGTTTATTTGCCGATAAAACGTTTATTCAACGACTAACTTTTGGGTTATCACCTGTGCGTTTGTTTTGATTGTAACAATATATATCCCTTTGTTTAAGTTTTCTGCCCAATTAATTAACGTATGCGAACCTACTTTTAGGTTGTTGAATATTTTTGAACTGACAACACGACCGCTGATATCAGATGTAACAATCTCAACATCCGTATTTTTTGTAAGCGAAAGATCGATCGAAACAGTTCCTGTTGTCGGATTCGGATAAATTTTTGCTTCGTTAGTTGCCGAAATTTCGTCTAAACCAACAAATCCATAAGCAATGAAGTTTCTTTCGGAGCCTACAAAATTGTTTCCTCTAAACAGTTCCACATTATTAGATGTTACGATATAAACGCCATTTCCGTTATTTGTCAAGCCGTTTTCGGCATAAATTGTAAACTCATAACAGCCTAATCCCGGAAGTTCAACAGGTGTTAAGATCGTTGTGTTAGGCTGTGTGTAAGGTTCGCTTTCGGCAACAATTTGTCCGTTATCGTCGCGAATTTTCCATGATATTTCTTCCGGCGCATTATTGGTACGTAGCACTACTTGTATTTCCGTTCCATTTGCATTTTTTGAACGGTCAAAATCGTACGAAATACTGTTGTTTTTCGCATATTCGTCTTGATTTCCATTTGGATTTGAAACGGTTATTGTAACTGTATTCTTTTCTTCAAGATCAAATTCAAGATTTTCGAGCGTCAGGTTTTTTGTTTTAAACGGCAATAGGCTTCCTGTCCATTCTTCTGAGTGAATTACAGATCCGTTTACGGAAACTTCGATTGTTGCTGAAGTAAGTGTTTCTGCACCATAATTTTCCAATGTTACAACAGGTGAAATCAGTCCGTTACAATTGAACGATGGGATGTTTTGGATTTTTGTCATCGAAGCATCTGTTTCATAAAAAGGCACAATAGGATTTGTCGAACTGTAAATAGCTTGGTGAACGTGTTCGCTGTTGTCTTGCAAAAATCCAACTGCCGAAAGTTGATCAAAATCATATACATTTGCAAGTTTCCACGATCCTTGTATAACAGCATAATCGCCTGATTCAAAATCTGATAGCGTTGTTCCACTTCTTGTAGGAAGCATTTTTTTTACCACGTTATAAAAATCTTTTTCGCCATTCGAACCGGCTGGTGCAGCAAAATGAATTTCTTTTTCTATTATAACTATATGTCCTTTTAAAGCTCCCGAAATTGCTTCGTCCGACCGAATCAGAAGTGTTACATAAATGCTGTCTTGATTTGGCGAAAAATAATGATGCATTCGCATTTCTACCGGAGTTGGAATAACATAGCTTTCATCAATTTTTGCCTGAGTCAAATTTGCAATATTACCTTGAAAATAATTTCCACTTAAAGCACAAAAAGGCACACCATTTTGATTGTAATAGTTCATTCGACCATTCGGATCTTCAGGATTATGGTTATGCATTGGATCATTTCCCGGATAATACCAGTGATACTCAATAGAAGCAAGTTTGTCGGCATTGGCTTCTAAAAGGGCGGTGAAAGCTGGTCCATAATATGCACATGGTCCGCAACCTGCATTTGTAAAGCGTTCAACTAAAAGTGTTCGTTGATTTTGAGTATTTGCCATGTAAGGAACAGCAAAAACAAGAATGATGATAAAAGTAAAAAATCTTTTCATTTTTTTGTTTGATTTAAATATTTGTATTAAATGATCTCATTGCAAATATAACCTAAATTTAGGGAGCTTCTAAAAACCCAAAATACTGCGTTACGCTCCCTTTATTTTTTTAAGTGCTTCATTCGTTCCCGTAATGTGTTGGTATAGGCGTTCCAATCGGTAATTTCATTTTGTGCAACGCCGCTTTCTATCGCGGCTTTAGCTACAGCCGGAGCAACCGTTTCGATTAAACGTGGATCGAAAGGTTTTGGAATGATATAATTACGTCCGTATGTAATATTTTCGGTGTTGTATGCTTTTTTTACGACATCAGGAACTTCTTGTTTTGCCAAATCGGCTAATGCTTTTGCCGCAGCAAGTTTCATTACATCATTGATGGCTGTTGCACGCACATCTAAAGCACCTCTGAAAATAAATGGGAATCCCAATACATTGTTGATTTGATTCGGAAAATCACTGCGTCCGGTCGCCATAATAATGTCGTTGCGCGTAGCAATAGCCAGATTGTAATCAATTTCAGGAATCGGATTTGCCAATGCAAAGACAATTGCGTTTGGTGCCATTTTCAACAACATTTCGGGAGAAACCATATCAGCCATCGAAACGCCTAAAAAAACATCGGCATTTTCGAAAGCATTTTCAAATGCAACATCTTCAACGTCTAAAGCAAATTGGCGTTTGATGTCATTCAAATCAGTGCGCGAAGTGCACAACAAACCACGACTGTCGTACATCCACACGTTTTCCGGTTTTACGCCTAATTGATAATACAGTTTGATAATCGAAACCGCTGCCGCTCCTGCTCCACTAACCACGATTTTAATCTCTTCAAATTTTTTTCCGACAAGTTCCAATGCATTCATCAACCCCGCCGCGCTGATGATGGCTGTTCCGTGTTGGTCATCGTGCATGACAGGAATAGAGAGTTGCTTTTTTAGTGCTTCTTCAATTTCGAAGCATTCGGGAGCTTTGATGTCTTCGAGGTTAATACCGCCAAAAGTTGGTGAAATAGCTTTGACGATTTCGATGAATTTTTTCGGATCTTTTTCGTCTATTTCGATATCAAACACATCAACATCGGCAAAAATCTTGAACAACAATCCTTTACCTTCCATAACAGGTTTTCCGGCTAAAGCACCAATGTCGCCTAACCCGAGAACCGCCGTTCCGTTTGAGATAACAGCGACTAAATTGCCTTTCATGGTGTATTTAAATGCATCATCGGGATTTTTTTCGATTTCCAAGCAAGGTGTTGCTACGCCCGGCGAATAAGCCAGCGTAAGATCATATTGGTTGGAATAAGGTTTGGTTGGAATGACTTCGAGTTTTCCGGGTCGTCCCGATTGGTGGTATGCTAAAGCATCATCGTGTAATTTATTTTTCATAAATATCTGAAATTCATTTTATTGAGCGCAATGCTTCGATTTTTGTTTTGCAAATAGCGAAAAGACAAAGATAACTACTTAGTTGTCAACTTTGCTTTTTTAGTGTGCGTTTTGTGAGCGATTTTTAATGTATCAGCTTTTATTTTCGACCGAAATCAGCCGGTATTTCGCCCCAGTTTTCTGTATCCCATTTTAAAATATCGACTTGAATTTGATTGTTTATCAACCAGTTTTCGGCACGGTGAATTATGTCGAAAAGTGATGCTGTTTTTGGTGTCATAGGCAGTTTGGTGCGTGCTTTTTTGGCTTTTATCCAACTGATGGCATTGACCGAATCGCTGTAAATCGGATAAGCGATTTTTTTTTGCTGTTGCCAAGCCAAACAGTGTACGATAGCCAAAAATTCGCCGATGTTGTTTGTGCCAACGTCGAACAACGGGCTCTTGAAAAGTTCGGTTCCTGTTTCGACAAACACACCGCGGTATTCCATCTTGCCCGGATTTCCCGAACAAGCCGCATCGACGGCGATGCTTTGCCCGATTGGTTGCACAACAGATTTTTTCAGAATTTTATCGATTCCCGAAGCCTTAACAAAGGTTTCGTATCCCATCGCATAGGCTTTTTCGGCACTTTCGCGATCGGGAAAGCCTTTGTACAAAGCACCTTTGAAGCCGGTAAGTTGGTTTTTACATACAT
Source organism: Lentimicrobiaceae bacterium (assembly GCA_031262365.1). Classification (GTDB taxonomy): domain Bacteria; phylum Bacteroidota; class Bacteroidia; order Bacteroidales; family F082; genus JAISHW01. The sequence continues at coordinate 8,296 of JAISHW010000076.1, read as the reverse complement.
TCCAATCGTCATAAATGCCCACAGGACCTTTCCAAATAACATAAAATTTCTTTTTCGACATTCGACAAAAATACAATTTGTAGCCGTGCGTTACGTTAAAATTGTGGATATAACTTTCTGAAAGTTTACTACATTTGTGAGTGGGAACGGCAATATTCGATTGTTTAATCAAAGACAAAAATAAATCATAATAATCATGAAAAATTTTAAATTTCAAAACCCAACAAAACTTATTTTCGGACGTGGAACCATTGCAAATCTGGCAACAGAAATTCCGATAGATAAAAAAATCATGCTCACTTTTGGCGGCGGAAGCGTTCGAACAAATGGCGTTTACGACCAAGTAATTGAAGCACTTAAAAAACATCATTTTGTCGAATTTTGGGGTATCGAACCCAACCCGAAAGTAGAAACATTACGTAAAGCCGTTGCGCTTGGCAAAGAACACAAAATCGATTTTATTGTGGCTGTTGGCGGCGGTTCGGTACTCGACGGCACCAAATTGATTGCTTCGGCGATTCCTTGCGACGACGATGCTTGGGATTTGGTATTGAATCCGAATTTACTCAAGTCAGCCATCCCTTTTGCTTCGGTCATGACACTGCCGGCAACAGGTTCTGAAATGAATAGCGGAGCTGTTATTTCGAATTTGAAAACAAAAGAGAAATTTTCATTTTACTCGCATTTTCCACAATTTTCGATTCTCGATCCCGAAACAACCTATTCGTTGCCCGTTTATCAGATTGCAAACGGTATTGCTGATACTTTTGTGCATGTGATAGAACAATATCTAACCCTGACAAACGAATCGATTTTGATGGATCGCTGGGCAGAAGGAATCCTTTTGACATTAAAAGAAATCGCACCGAAAATAGAACAAAATCATACCAATTATGATCTGATGAGCAATTACATGCTTTCGGCAACAATGGCATTAAATGGTTTTATTGCAATGGGTGTTTCGGGAGATTGGACAACACACATGATCGGTCATGAATTGACGGCTTTGCATGGCGTAACGCATGGCGAAAGTTTGGCAATCGTGTTGCCCGGAACGATGCAGGTATTGCGTGAGCAGAAAAAAGGAAAAATTCTACAATACGGCGAACGTATTTGGGGTATTACTGAAGGAAATGATGAAGTGCGTATCGACAAAACGATTGCACAAACCGAAACATTTTTCCGTTCGTTAGGACTAAAAACACGTTTACACGAACTGAATATAGGCGAAGAAACAGTCAACGAAATTGAAAAGCGTCTCAAACAACGTGGATCAATTTTTGGTGAAAAACAGAATGTAACACCGAATATAGTCCGTAAAATACTGGAAAATAGATTGTAAAAGAGGCATATAGGTTAAGTATCAGGATGTAAATTTGACCAAATTATCATTGTCGTTTTTATCATATACTTTGCCTTGTCAAATAGAAACAAGCTGTCATCAGCAATTTCAACTATTCCATAGTCAATTTATTATACATAACGGTAGTATCACAAAAAGTGTGTAACGTGTTTCATTTGTACAATGGATTCCGGCTTTCGCCGGAATAACTCCTGATTTGTTACTTGGGTATCGCATTGTCAAAGTCGGGAGGAAAATATTCAAGGGAACTTCTAAAAATCCCAATCTCTGCGTTACGCTTCTTCAACAAAATGCTCATTTACGCCAAGTAAACTCCGCTTTTGTCTCGGTCGCAAGCCTTGATATTGAAATTTTTAGAAGTTCCCTCAACAAAAAAACCAACAAAACTTTTGAGGGAATTTACGGGGCGTAACTTTCGGCGATGTGGACAAAAATAAAAGTGATAAAATCTTGAAACCCAACTGATTAATGCAAGATGTTCTGTTTCTTTTTTTCAAATACTTCTACCCGCGACTGTACATTTCGCTGTAAATTCCGGTAAAAAAAATTGAGCTCCACAACGTGATAATTCCCTTTTGGAAACAACTCTTTTAAGACATCAATATAATAATCATCAGGATTGGCACCGTCCACAATCAGGGCTTTCGTTTTTGGATCAATATAGGCTCCAAATAGGTGTTTTACGTCTGATTTTATAGTTCCTTTTTCATCGAACAAAACAAAACCTAAATGCTTATCTTTGGGAGCATAAGTGCTATCCGTTTCCCAGTTCAACGGATTGATAGTCATGATACTTCCGTCTAAGATAGCACAAATAGCACGCGTATCGGCAACAGAATTAAAGGAAACGACAACTCCTATATCTACAGAATCTTTGGCGGGAACGACAAACCTTTTCAAATCTTTCTCTCTAATGGGATAGCCTATTGCGTAAGCTCCTATTAACAGGGAATAATATTTTTTATTTATTTCTTTTTTCAGTATTTCTATAACCGATTTTCCCCCCTGACTATGTCCTGCCAAAATAAAAGGACGTCCTTTGTTGAGATGTTTCATATAATAGCGAAAAGAAGATTTTACATCTTTATAAGCCGTTTTATAACGTTTTTTTATAATTTTTTCGCCTTCCATCCATGATTCTAACGTTATTTGCCGGTAATAAGGTGAGAAGAAGTTTCCCTGATCTGAAAAAATAGCTTTTCCCAAAGCAATAGAAGCATTTACCGCTTGTTGTTGTTGCGTATTATAAGCATCCATGTGATGACTCGTCGTTCCTTTTTCATCTTTCCAGTCCCAAACGCAAGTAGGAACAATATAAAAAACATCATACGTTTTATCATTTGTCCATTCGGCAGGATCAAACCAAACCTTTTCATCCGAATAATCCGGTTTTTCCGGAATAAAATTTACGGCAGCACATCCTATAAAAAAATATACAAGTCCTAATAATACAAGTTTTTTCATATTTTTATTATTTAATGATTAGTTTTTTTTGTCATACAAAACACTTCGCTCGCCTGCGGTAGTGTAAAACGCTAAACGCTACCTGAATCGTATAAAATGAGAACTTTGTCTTTGCTGTCTTCCCTTTGAACTCGTTGTCCAAAAAGTATTGCAGGGCAAGGAAGTTGTCGGCGTGGAGGAGGAGGTTATTTTTCATTTATTTGATTCCGTTAAAAGTTTTCTGTTTTCAACTTCGTTTAACACTCGCATTTGTTGTATAGCAATTTGATTCAGTCTGATTAGTCGTTCTTTCTGGCTTATATTCTCATTGATTAAAACGGCATTTATATTTTCCATATTCGAGAGGCAAATCAGCTCGTTTATTCCGGCATAATCGCGAATATTTCCCTTCAACTCAGGATTGACATCTCGCCATTCTTTTGCTGTTATGCCGAATAGGGCAACATTCAAAACATCGGCTTCGCTGGCGTAGATGATGGAAGTTTGCTTGGCGGTCAGTTTCGCCGGAATAAGGTTATGCTTGATAGCATCGGTATGAATATGGTAATTGATTTTTGCCAATTCTCGCTTCGCCGACCAGCCAAGTTGCTTTTGCTCATCTTCTTTGAGACGTTGAAATTCTTTGACAACATACAATTCAAATTCAACCGAAATCCAACTTGCAAATTTGAATGCAATATCTTTGTGCGCATAAGTACCGCCATAACGACCTGATTTTGCGATAATTCCGATTGCATTGGTGCTTTCTATCCATTTTTGAGGCGATAGCGTAAAAGCGTTTGCCCCCGCTTCGTTTTTAAACCCCTCGAATTCGAGGGGTTTAAAATGCGGATTGTACAGATATTCCCAAACGCCAAGATACTCAATCGTATTTCTATTGCGCATCCAATTAGCAATTACAGCATTAGCGTCAGGGTTTTTTACTTTCGCTACATCCGTCAGCGAAATATAATCTTTCTCGTCAAACGAAATTATCGTTATCTCTGTTCCTTTTACATTAATTTTTGCCATGATTATTCGTTTTTTCATTAAAGTTATTGTAGGGCAAGGAGGTTGTCGGAATGGAGGAAGGTGTTATGATTCATTTATTAAAAACCCAAATATCTGTCGAAATAAATATTATCGCAATAACAAATGAAACCACAAATATACTAGGTATAATTATGCCTATAATTGGATTTACATTTCCTATATTATCTCTTCTTGATTCAACTTCCTTTCTAATTAATGGAAACACGTGATATTCTTTAAGGTCATGCAAATATTTTAAATTTATCATTAATTTACGGTATGCCCTATATATAGTCATACTTACTAATGTAACTATTATAAGACCAAGAGTTAATATTACTAATTTGTTTATTTTACCATCTATTGATACGAAAGCCATTACGAAAAAAGAATATGTAACGAGTAAAAAGTTGAATCTGTTAGACAGTAAATTTTCAACAAATTCTCTTTCAGAATACAAATTCCAATCTGAATTTTTTTGTTGCAACTCGTATGCTTCTCTAATTTCTTTTTTAGATACCGAAGATTTATATCTTTTGTTCATAAGTTTCTTTTTAAATTTGATAAAAATAATTTCTTTCCACCAACGCATTTTTACCTTTACGAGTATTTATCCATTTTACAACTCCTTTATTTTTAATTCGTAAAATTACAAATTTACGTCTACAAATCAGAATCCACAAAGTTTCTACTTAATTTTTTAGCATTCAAGAAGAATACGACGGCAATCACTGCCGTTACAATAAGTCCGATTGTGAGCGATAGGTTATAAGCAAGACCCAAACCTTCGGGCGCAACAAAAATGTAGGTTGATGTTACGGCTGTCATAAACAAAGCCGGAATCAGCGAAATCCAGTAATTTTTCTTGCGTTTGCAAAGATAAATTGTTATTGCCCAAAGTGTAAATACTGCCAGCGTTTGATTGCACCAAGCAAAATATCGCCAAAGAATATCGAAAGGAATGAAAAACAAAATTACAAAAGTAAGCGCGAAAATAGGAATTGCAACAAGCAATCGTTTTGAAAGTTTTTTCTGATTAATTTTCAAAAAATCGGCGGCAATCAGTCGTGCCGAGCGCAAAGCGGTGTCGCCCGAAGTTATTGGTGCTGCAACAACTCCCAAAAGTGCTAAAATGCCGCCAAAGGTTCCAAGCCAAGTTTTTGAAATAGTGTTTACAACTTCGGCACCTGTGTTTGCATTTGCCGGCAATGAAGCTGCAAATTGCTGCAAACCGTCGATAGAGCCGAAAAACGAAGCAGCGGCGGCTGCCCAAATCAGTGCTAAAACTCCTTCGGTAACCATTGCTCCATAAAAGCAAGGTCGTCCGTACTTTTCATTTTGTATGCAGCGAGCCATCATCGGCGATTGCGTTGCGTGAAATCCCGAAATTGCACCGCAAGCAATGGATACAAACATCATGGGGAATATCGGCAAATGTTGTGGATGCTGATTTTGAAGTCCGTCGGTGATTTCGGGAATTGCTGAGCCGTTGGCAAACAAAGCAACCAAAATTCCAACAGCCATAAACAAAAGTACGGCTCCGAAAAAAGGATAAATTTTTCCTATAATTTTATCTATCGGTAAAAGTGTTGCCAGAATATAATAAGCAAAAACAACCATTGTCCACACAAAAACGTCGAGGTATTCGGCAGTCATTCCGGCAAGCAAACCCGCAGGACCTGAAACAAAAACCGCGCCTACAAGAATCATCAAAAACAATGAAAATACGCGCATAAATTGCTTTGCCGCATTGCCAAGCTCGCGACCGTTGAGCTCGGGCAAACTTGCGCCGCCGCTGCGAACCGACATCATTCCCGAAAAATAATCGTGAACGGCACCGCCAAAAATTGTGCCTACAACAATCCATATAAATGCCGAAGTTCCAAACATAATTCCCATTATTGCGCCAAAAATCGGACCCAAACCGGCAATGTTCAAAAACTGAATTAAAAACACACGCCACCAAGGCATTGGAACGTAATCAACATTATCCGTCATTGTATATGCAGGCGTTTTTTTATTTGTGTCGATACCGAAAATTCTTTCGGCAAATTTTCCGTAAATAATATATCCTGCAATTAAAATCGCGATAGAAATGATAAAAGTGATCATAATATTTTTTTTATTTTTTAATTATTTGTACTTTAAATAGTTATAATGATCTATTAGATTGATTATGAAAGTCAACGGTGCAACAATGTTGTCGGAATGAATGAAGGAGGATGTTATTTTGCATTTATTTGATTCTGTTTTTCCGTAGGCGATCGTAGCGTTGCCTGCGGTAGCGTGAAACACTAAACTGCTGCATGAATCGTAGGTCTTCGACCATAGGGAGTTTGTCGTTGCAGTCTGCCCTTTGAAACCTGTCCAAAAGGTATTTAGGGCTACGAGGTTGTCGGAGTGGATTAAAACACTTTGTTGCATATTGTTTCTTTTTACGTTGTTCATTCAATGTATTATAGTAACCTCATTTCCACCTAATTTTTCCAAACAGACAACCTCAGTAGCTTTGTTGCATACGAATTTAGTTAACCTCATTACCTCATTGTGTTTCATCTTTTTTCTTATTGATTGTTTGTTGGTAAAATTTGACATATCCATCATATTCCTCCGCATAACTTTTCATTTTATGATGTTCCGGCTGCTTCTCAATGTACTCACACAATTCGTGTATATTCCTTTTTGATACCGAAAACGCCGAACACGATTGTTGCCATTGAAAAATGCCGACACATAAACGATTGTCGTTGATGAATTTTTCGGAGCTGTTGGCAACGATGGTCGCCAATGTTTCCTCGTCCAACTGCGATGCTCTTGACACAAGAAAATGCACGTGTTCGGGATTGGCGTAAATGGAATACATTTTGCAGCCGTTGTTGTTTACAATGCCCGTGATATACTTTTCAATCCTTTCCCTGTGTTGTGCGAGGATTAGTGGCATTCTGTTTAGTGTCGTAAACACGAAATGCGTGTATAGGTTGTTGTATTCTACTTTCATTTTGTTGTGAATTTTAATGAGGTAATGAGGTTACTGTATGTTGTAAATCATTTGCTACTGAGGTTGTTTTGTTGTTAAATTAGGTGAAAACGAGGTTTTTTCCTTCTGCCACTGTCCAAAAGGTATTGCAGGGCGAGGAGGTTGTCGGAGTGGGCTTCTAATTATTCTTTCAGATTCAAATTTTCTCTTCATCGTCTTTTAATGTTATCATGGGTGTATACACAGTAATATGCGGTTCTCTTTCCATAGATAGCATTTCAGTATAAGGTGGTGGAATGAACTTCCTTATTGGAAGTTTATCAAAATCTTTAAGTTCCAAAAAATCAGAAACGGGCATTGAAACAGATATATCGCTCATATCAATATGCAATGATAATTGTTCCGGTATGTTAGGATTATAGCCAATTCCACTGGTAGCTCTTACAAAATCGGTTGTTTGCTCCCAATTCTTTTTGTTTAATTTTCCTTGCGATACATCTATGGAAATTCTGAATTCTTTCTGCCAAGCATAACTGCTTTCTTTACAAAACTCATTATAGGATTGATTTTTATTGAAGTCAAGGTTATATTTCACTCTCTTAAAAGACATCCAAGAATTGTATCCGCATTTTAGAACTTTTGCTGCGGTTACTCGCTTCAAAAACTCGTTGCAATCGTAAATGATAACCGCAGTCTTGCCAAAACTCGCAATTCGTTTATCAGGTAAAATAAATCCGTTGCTTGCCCTATCAAATTCCAAAATACTCATGCTATATATCATGTTTTGGGATAAAAGCATATCTCTTTGCGCAGCATTCCCAAATCTTACATCTGCATTACGGTGAAAGACATCACGAAAGAAATGACTGCCCTCAGGAATATTTTCGTCGTCAAAAGTTTCTGTAACAGATTCCATATTATCTCCTCTATATGAATTTTGCATGGCTTCGTCAGAATTTTCTAAAGACCAAAAATCTGATATGGGACGCATATATATTGTTCCAGCAAGCATTGACTCTGCATAATCGGTTATTTTCACAAGAAAAAACGGATTTTGATTTTGCTGTTCCCTATCATACGTTCTTTTAACGGCGATATATTGTTTTGCCCAATTAGAGCGCAGACTTTTTATTCTATTGAGTAACTCTAAAGCACTTCCAAGATTTTTTTCAACTCCAATCCCTTCTGCAAAGCATTGAGCAAGATTTGCAATGCCGTCTGTGTTTCCCTCGTTCGCAGCTTCATTAAAAAGATAGGCGGCTACCTCGTAATTTTGGGGTACACCTTCTCCTTTGGCAATAAAAACACCTAAATCATTCTGTGCTTGTGGATTTCCATTTTGTGCCGCTTCGTATATTCTTGTGGGCACCTCTAAAAATTGATTTTTTTCTTTTTTGATTTTTATACAAAGCCGAAGTGCATTAAAACGCTGCAAAAAATCGATTCAAAGTAAGTCTATATTTTTCAGAAAAGCAATACTT
>JAISHW010000037.1 GCA_031262365.1 Lentimicrobiaceae bacterium | reverse complement strand
TTGTTTTTAAATTTTTTTCCAACAAAAAAAATAATTAAATCGCATTGAACCGGCAAAAAATTTTTTTTATTAAAAATTTTTTTATTTAAAATATTTGTTTTTAAAAATTTTTTTTACCCCCCCCCCCCCCCCAGACACTCTAACACACTAACACACAGCCTATTACACGATAATTTTATAATCTTACACAAATCTTGCGTAAAGAAATTCTATTCTTTACGCAAGATTTTTTTTGTTGATACCGATAGCATTAAACAAAATAAAAAAAATTACAGTTTTAAAGATTGCTTTTGCAGTAATAATAGTAGGTTTTATGTTATTGTCTTATGGTGTGGTAGTAGTAAAAAGAGTTCCTCTCTTTTGTCCAATATATTAAAATTAGTATAACATAAAATGAAAAGGAATGAAACTATGAAAAAACTATTTGGGATATGGCTCATTACCATAATGTTTGTAGGGTGTTCGACTCCTATGAACAAGGATAGCTATCTGAAAAAATTCGATGCTTTTATTACCGATGTTTCGGCGAATTACAAAACTTGGCAGGACGAAGAATGGGCAAAGAAAACCGAGCTATATGAACGGTTCTCAGGAGAGTGGTACAAAAAATTTGAGCATGAACTCTCGTTTCAGGAAAAAATCAAGGTGGCAGGGTTTCAAACCAAATATTACTATTACAAGGCATTGGATGAGTCTTCTACGATTCTTCAAAATGTCAAAGGAATATTTGATAGTTTGAATGCAAACGAGATTAAGGATATTGTGCGATCTTATGTCAACAGCGATAGAATGGATGAATTGAAACTACTCTATGAGGAGGCTGTTCGAGTCGGTGGTGCGGCGATGGAGTCGATGATGGAGATTCTGAATGAATTGAAAATTAGTGTAGAAGAGTTACAAAATGAATCCTCGTACTAAAAAAATTATGGGTATTGTTGCACTTGTGTTCTCCATCGCATTTTTCGGCTTAGGATTGTATTTTCCATTGTTGTCCACTCATACACAGGTAATTTTTCGATTTAACTACGAGAAGGTAACTGTTTTTCGATCTGTGGCGATGTTTTTTGAGGACAAGGAATATTTTTTGGCAGGTGTAATTCTGGTTTTTACTGTTATTATGCCTGTTGCGAATTACGGTAGATTGATTTGGAGTACCATATCCCATCGGCAAAGTCGCCCGATGTGGAAGGAATTAGATAAATGGAATATGCTTGATGTGTTTTTAGTGGCTTTGCTGTTACTTAATTTCAAAATGAATTCCAATATTATCGTGATGGAGTTGCAAGTTGGAACCACATTCATTGCTTTAGCGGTGATATTCAGAATATTAGTAGTTTCTTTTATGTTAAAAAAATAAATCAGGAAAATTATGAAAAAAACATTTTTTACAATCATTTTTCTTTGTCTTACTGCCATGCTTGCGGCGCAGACAAAGTCGCAACGCCTCATTTACTTGTGGGACGTTACTCGCTCTATGAATGGGAAAAAGGGAGTTAACGGAATGGAAGTTGATGACCCCAATGGGATAAATATCTACTCCGATGTTGTGAAATTTCTTGAACAGGAAATAAGCAGTATTACCGATGCAAGCACGGAAATTGTGGTGTTGCCTTTTAAGGAAAGTGTTCTTGAAACTTGGAAAGAGACAGCCGATGAAAGTGGCAAAAAAACGATCATTCAAAAAATAAAAAACTATAACAATGAAGGTCTTACAGGGACCAACATTGTGCGACCAATACACTATGTACAGAAAAAGATAATTTCGAACGATAAAAATAATTTGCTCGTGATTCTTACCGACGGCAAACAATCGGAAGATTTTGGCGGAAACAGTGAACTGCTGAACGTTATCAGAGATTGGCAAGTATATTCCAAAATTCACGATGCCTACGCACTGTATGTGATGCTGACAAAAGAGGCGGAAGACAGCGAAGTGATTAAAACTATTGAAGATACGGAAAACATTGACGTAGTGACAGAACCGGGGCAAAAGCAGTTTATATTCCTTACGCCTGCCGAAAACATAAGCGCAAATATCAAAGACAACAAAACAGCAAATATTGCGCTGACCAGCAACACTTCCGTTCCTTTACCCGAAAATATTAAGGTAAAAGTTACGTCAACCGACAGCATTTTAAGTATCAATCAGATTGTTACTGTCGAAAACAAGGAAATCGTTTTTGATTTGAAATACAGTCAGCCGTATGAAACATTAAAAACGCAGCTTGCCGAAAAAACACTCGTGCCTTTGAAAATAGAATTGACGAACCAAAGCGAATTGCCGGATATTGTGCAACTCACCAGCGAAAATATCAATTTGGAGTTAATTAATAAACCCGAAAAAACCATAAACCCCTTAGCATTGTTACTGTTTTGGCTAGCAGCATCAATTGCGACAATCCTGCTTGCTTGCTATATTATTGCTCATTTCTTTGTCAATCCAAGCACCAAATTTTCTAAAATTTTCATTGATTACAACGATGGTGCAGGCGAACAGCGAATAAATATGGGCGGCGCATACAAACTGCTTTGCACCAACAAAAAAACAAAATTTTCAATTTTCTCGAAATTCTTTGTTGGTACAGTTAAAGTGGAAGTAAATGAGTTTTGGACACACCCCGTAACCATAGGAAGCGGTATGCGCGACAATGTACGGGTTTCAGGGTTAGGCTCATTTGAGTTAAACACAGCCGAAACAGTGCGCAAAGAACCATTTTCTATTACTAACGATAGTGGAAAAACCATTACGATAACAACAGCATAAAAAACGCATAAATAATAACTTCAAAAAATTTAAAAATATGGCAACTATCAGACCATCAATTTATATCGGGCTTGGAGGTACCGGTATTCTGGCAATTTCAAAAACAAAAAAAATGTACGAAGACTTCTACGGAAAAGACAATATTCCTAAACAGATTGCTTTTGCTGCAATTGACTTTGATTTAACTGAAGTAAATAACCCCAGTTTGGCAACGAATGTAAAAGACGATTTCCTTAATTTCCAAAATGCCTTATCCGGAAGCCCTAAACAACTTTATGAGGTACGTAGTCAGTTGGGAGAGTACACTTGGATGCCAGAGGCGAACACACGCTATATTGGCAATCAAGTTGTTGATGGAGCAAGCCAAGTGCGTACTTATGGACGTTTCCTTACAGAAATGATACAAACTTATATCACTCAAAGGATAAAAGAATGTTATACTCAGGTTGTAAATATTGAGCAGGATTACAGTCAGAATGTGTCAGATAATCAGCCTGTTGATATTCATATTGTGATGTCGCTCGCCGGTGGCACAGGCTGTGGATCATTCATCAATGTTGCGGATTTAATTCGCACGGAATTTGGACATAAAGTTAAAATTATTGGCTATGGTATTCTTCATGGCGTTTTCCGTACAATGGATCCACAAGGCACTAAATCGCCGCGTGTGGTAGCAAACGCCTATTCGGCTATTATGGATTTGGATTATCTAATGAGCGCAACAGATGCTTCTCCCATAAAAGTTACACTCAACGGCACAACCAAAGAACTGAAAGAGTCGCTTTATGATGTGTTTTTTGTAATAGACAACGAAACAGCGAACGGGAAACGTGTAGATAGCATCAAAAAATTGTGCGAAGTGGTTGGTGTTTCTTTGTATAATGCAGGTGGAGAAGTGGGTGAAAAATTCAATAAAATATTAAATAATATAAATTGGAAAAACGGCAATGCCAATATTTCACCAAAATTGGGTTGGATATATTCGCTTGGTGCCTGTCAGGTCGTTTACAAAGGCGATTTACTCGCTGAAATCTATGGACTGAAAGCCGCAGTTGAGCTTATCCGTAAATTGCAGCAGAAAGATGCTGATATTCAACAGAAAGCAGTAAATTGGACAGAAACAGCAGGCATACGTGAAGACGGAGACCAATACAATATGCTTATTGACAGTATTTATGAACCTAAAAAGATCAATTCCGTCAAGATGCCGTTGCCTGACATTAAGGACTCTATAACGGAGATAAAAGCGACTATTAACAAGTATATTCGTAATTTACCGGAATTCCCTATTGAGAAAGACCTTGCAAATAAAGGAAACGAAATTATAGAAGAATTAAAAAAGGAAGTAGTTGTACTTTTGAATGCCGAAAGTGGAGTAGGCAATACCATTGAATTTCTTGGCACGCTTGAAGAAATACTGAACAAATTCAAAAGCGAAATGGAATCAGAAAGCTCTGTTTTCGACAAAAAATGGCAAGATGCATTAACAGTACTGGAAAGTAAAAATTATAAAGAATACGAGGACTATGCAAAAAAACTTTTCTCTACCAAAAGCGGGAAAGAGGAACGTTTACAAGAACTTGTTGCCCGTCCAGCACAGAAAATCTTGAAAGATAAATTAGAAACCGAACGTCGTAAAGCAGCATACATTGTTTTTGCAAATATTATTACAGAAGTAGCTACACTGAAAAAGCACGTTGAAGAAATAAATAAAAAATTGACGAGTTTACTCAATGAGTATCACATGGGATTGATTGCAAAACAAAATTCTTCAGAATCTTCTCTTGTTTTTGAATATGACCTTTCGTATAGTGACCGTCAGACAATGGATTTCGACTGTCGCGATGTGGTTATTTCCGATTATATAGCCTCTCTTGGAAAATCGCTTTACGAAGTGGATTTGAAAAAAGAATTAGACAAAACAATTCTGTCTTTTGTCGGAAAACTGAAAAAAGCCGATGAATACCGTAACAGATTGATAGTAGATGTAATTGCTAACTTGAATGAAGAAGAATACAATCGTCTGAAAAAAGAAATTACCGAAAAGTCAAGTCGTTTGTTGCGTTTAGATGATAGGGGTCAAACCATAAAAACGCAAAACAATGCATTGCCCACCACTAAAATGATGCAAAATTATTTGATTTCGATTTATCCCAAAAAAGATGACAGTGGAAACACTGTTAAATCACGTCTGGAAATAGACAGTGCTTTTGATAAGAAAAATGGCGTTCCTAGTGAATTTATTATTTCTGATTTTGCATCGATGAAACAGCGTATGATGTTCATACGTTTAGAAGGTTCTATTATCCCTTATTGTATTGGACCTTTCGACCCTATTACCGTTGATAGAGAATATAATGTGTTGATTCAAGATGCACTTACTTCTGGCTCAACTTCGTTCAATCCGCATTTCGACAAACATTTGTCTTGTCCTAAAATAGGTTTACACCAAAAAGAGTAAAAATGGCTCAAAAGAGTAAACTTATTTCAGGACAAACAGGCATAAAAGTATTTATGCCCGGGTCGGGTAAACACTATTC
>JAISHW010000025.1 GCA_031262365.1 Lentimicrobiaceae bacterium | reverse complement strand
GGAAGAATTATTATCAAAAAATGCTTCCTTTGCAAAGCAATGACAGGACTAAAAAACATTTGTAAAGTTATAACAGTATTTAATTATTAACCTGTAAACTTTTTTTAGGACGAGACATTATCTATCTACAAGATCCCGATCGCGCCCGTTCCTATCAGGAGATGGCTGATACCAAGCCGTCTCTGTTGTTGCGAGGTGAGATACCCCGTCTTATCGATGAGTGGCAAATGGCTCCTGTTCTTTGGGATGCTGTGCGTTTCGAGGTGGATAAACGAGGCGAACCAGGGCAATTCATCTTGACAGGTTCGGCGGTTCCGGCAGACGATGTAACGGCACACACGGGAACGGGACGATTCGCAAGAATCACAATGCGCCCGATGAGTCTTTACGAGTCACGAGAATCGAACGGTGCGGTATCGTTGGCGGATCTTTTCGACGGACAGCACGACATTGAGGGTGTTTCGACCATGAGCATTGAGCAGATTGCGTTTGCCTTGTGTCGCGGAGGTTTTCCGGCTACCATAGGTAAGCCCGACAAGGTTGCCTTGCGTATGTCGGTAGATTATGTCGAGGCTGTTATCAATCATGATGTTTCACGGGTAGACGATGTGGAAAAAGACCCGACACGCGTTCGTTTGCTTTTGCGTTCACTGGCACGGAATATTGCAACGATGACCACGATGCAGACCATTCTGGGCGATATAGAAAGTACCGAGACAACTATCACTGACAAGACATTCTCTTCCTATTACAACGCTTTGCGGCGGATTTTTGTGGTGGAGGATATGCCTGCTTGGTCGCCTTCGTTGCGTTCCAAAACGGCTATCCGTACCTCGCCGAAACGATTGTTCGTTGATCCGTCAATTGCAACGGCTGTGATGCGTACCAATCCCGAAGCCATTTTACAGGATTTCGAGTATTTTGGTTTTCTGTTTGAAGCTATGTGTGCCCGCGATGTGAGGGTCTATGCGCAGCATAACGATGGAGACGTATTCCATTATCGCGATAAAAGTGAATTGGAAATTGATATGATTGTGCAGTTACGTGATGGTCGTTGGGGAGCTATTGAGGTAAAACTCGGACAGAAACAGATTGAAGAAGCGGCAACCAATCTGCTGAAACTGCGTGCGAAAATCGACACGAAAAAAATGCGCGAGCCTTCATTCCTGATGGTTCTGACCGGTGGCGAGTATGCCTATTGCCGTAAGGACGGCGTGCTGATCGTGCCTGTCGGATGTTTGAAAAATTGATAATCGTTTATTTACTACAAATATATATAAATCAATTGATTACAGCGTTTTCATCATCTGTTTTGACCATTAAGCCAATAAACTTAAAAGGGTTGACCCTTTATTAAACAAGCAAACCGCTCGAAAAAACTTCAGAGCGGTTTGCTTGTTTAATTTTGTTTAATCTTGTGTGTAAACCATTTTATCACCGGTAAATAGAACATATATTACCTGTAATGGTTTCAGAGGAAAGTCATGACCGGTTACGGTTCTGTTATATTTTTTGTTCCGGTAAATTGTACTGTAATAGGAGCAACGCCCATCGTAATTGTGATGGCAAAGTCAGCCGCATCATTTTCAACGGTACCGATAATGTCAACGTTATAGTCGGTTAAACCGGTTCCTAAATCCAATGCTACAGCAGTTTCTCCCGAAACAGTATATGTTTGTCCGGATAATGTAACAAGAGCGTTTTCGCACTGTACATCAAGAGGAAGTTGTCCCATAAGAGGAACTTCAATTGTTTCGTTCATCGAAATGGTCATCTGTGTGTCGTCTTCGCGTGTAAGTGTAATTGCAACATCTTGTGCTACAACAGATTCGGCTAACTTGATCTCGCCGGTGTATACACCTGCAATCGAGGTTGTTACATCGGTAGCTGGTTTGTTTGGCTCGTCATCGTCTTGGTCTTTGTTGCATGCGGTGAATCCTACTACTAATGCTACTGCTAATAAAATGAAATACTTTTTCATACGTATTATTTATTGATTAAATGATTAATGACTGCAAATGTACTAAAATAGCTTATTTGAAAACAAAAAAAAAGCATCAGACTCGTTTCATCTCATGCTTTTTTTGTGTTGTGGATTTTTCTATTTAGAACTTAATTAGCGCGACTTTTTTTTGTTGGAATGTCGAATGTAAGGTTGAAACGTATCGTGCCTTCGAGCGGACTGGTTCCTGTAACTCCCTTTGTTTGTACAGGAATTAAATAAGAACAATCGAGTGCAAATACATTGTAACGAAGTCCTGCTCCTAATGTAAAATATTTACGGTTTCCTTTGGTTTTGTCTTCGTGAAAATAACCGGCACGAATCGCAAAGGTTTTATTGTACCAGTATTCGGTACCAAAAGAATAGCTAAACTCTCGTAATTCTTCGCTGAATCCGCCCGGAGCATCGTAAAATGATTGAATCATGCCGACGACAGGAGAGACATCGCGATCTTTTCCGTCAACAATTACATAATCTCCACTTACAGAGTCTAATTCGTAAATTGGCGAAGTTGGTACTAAAAGTTTATTAATATCAATGCTAATTAATACTGAGTTGTACTCGTCGATGTTTAATGTTAATGTAGGTCCGAATCTTAAATTAGTCGGAATAAAGTCTTTTTTAATACTGGTATTGTTGTAATTGACTTTGCTACCGATATTCGAAATGTTGACTCCCCAAGCAAAACGGGCATCCATATTATTGAACCAGTTTACGTCTTTTTGCCAATAAACACTCACGTCGGCGGCAATAGATGTACCTGCTTTAGATCCTTCTCCTTGTCCTTGTGTAAGGTGCGAGTAGATGAAACGTCCGGCAACGGCAGCTGATAAATTTTCAGTCAGTTTGCGAGAGTATGTAGCGTCTATTGCAAATTCGTTAGGCGCATAGCTTCCAATATCTTCCCCTTGTTCGTCGGTAAATTGAATATCTCCAAGCGAAAAATATCTTAATGTAGCGGCAACAGCCGACATGTCGTTGATACGCATAGCAAAAGCAAGATATGCCAAATTCATGTCAGGAACAAGGTTGCGCAACCAAGGACTATAACCCAAACCCACACTCATTTCTTTTTCCATCCATGCGTATTTTGCAGGGTTCCAGTGCATTGAGTAAACGTCGGGAGCCGTAGATACACCTACATCACCCATGGCACCTGCGCGGGCATCGGGTGAAATAAGCATGAAAGGAACTGCTGTTGTAATGGTATTTAATTCTTTTCCGGAAAGGTTTCCATAATTACTCTGTCCAAATGATTGAAAACCAACAAGAATCAGAGCGGTTAAAATAAGTGTTCTAAACTTCATATAGTTGTTAAAAAAGTGGATAATTACTATGCAAAATTAACGATTATTACTGAATAATATTGTACTTGAAAATTTAAGTTTTAACGAATGTAAACCAAGCGTTGGTTAAATATTTTTCGCATTCCTTTTTCGTTGCTGACAATAACGCGGTAAATATATGTTCCTGAACCAAGAATGTTTCCTCTGGCATCTTTGCCGTCCCATTCTAAAATATCTTTTACATGAGGGTGTTTTTCGCCTTTTAGTTGAATGATATGGTTGCCGTAGATATCGAAAATATCGATTAACACATCGAAAATTGTTTCGAAATCGTCGTTTTCGAACGAGAAAGTAGTCGTTGTTCTAAACGGATTCGGGTAGTTGAGCACGTGCGAAATGGCATCGGAATGTGTTTTTGCAACAATGAATCGAATTTCTTTTTCAGACAGGTTGTTGTGAAGATCCCATGCTTTTAATTTCAGTTGGTGTTCACCGTTTTCGAGTGAAGTAAAGTCTACTTTTAGGTTTCCACGTGTAAAATCATCTGTTTTCGGATCAAATAGATGGTTTATTATCCGGCTCAAATTTGATTGTTCGTTGTGTGTAAGCGTAATGTCGCGCCCGATGGCATTTGTGGAATAATGAATTCCTTGAGGATCATGAAATTCGGCAAATAAAGTACCTTTATCGTCAACAATTTGTCCGGAAACAAAACTCGGATCGTTCCAGTAAAGCGTAATATCGGGTCCTTGTGTGTCAATAACAACGTCTTTGGCTATTCCGCCTATAAACAAATCGTTGTAAGTTCCTGTTGCGTCTTTAAATGTGATCGTGTCGTATGCGTACAGACTTAATTTGGCGTAGCCCGTATCGTAACGAATATCGAGAGGCAGCTTGAACATGAATTTGAATTTGCCGTTTTCGACGCTCACTTTGCCGTTGTGCAGCACATTGTCAAACTGTTGAAATGTTTGCACCAAACTATTTGGATCATTTCCAAGTGTGTGATAAACAGATTTTTTATCGAATAATTGCGGAATGAGGTAGCCGTTGAAATGCGTGTCTAAATTTCCTTGAAGGTCGGTAATATGTCCTTCAACAAAAAGGCTTTCCATCGCACTTACAGTTGTTTGTATGTCGGAAGAAGGAATGCCTTCGTTTTCTTTTGTTTTAACATAAGTACATATTATTTTTTTCTGTGGATAAGCGAGTTTTAATGCGGGGTCGCCTATCAGTGGAAAGCAGAGATAAGAAGCATTGCTTTTAGCATTCATAAAGGCATCGCCCAAAGTAGCAATCGCGCCATTTTTTTTAAAAAGACCTTTGTAAAATGCTCTTAAAGCACTATTGGCAGGGCTTGGATATACGGGGCGCGAGGTTGTGAATGTAGCAATAATACCGCCATTTTTATTTAAAATAAGCAGTTCGCCTAACGAAACGATGCTTGGGTCATCGAATCGCGTCATTTCACAGGTAGCAGATAGCATAAATGGAAGTTTGTCGCCATTTTTCAAGTTCATAGCATCTGCCGATGTAAGAACTTTTTCGTCGGTAATTCCTAGTACACCTCCATGTCCGATATAATTTAGAATAAATAAACCTTCGTCAAATTTTTTCAAAAGTATTTTGTTTGCTTCCGGATAACGGTAGCCTTCACTAACACGTATTTGTTCAAAAGCATCGATATAGAGTTTGTTGACAACAAGGTTTTTGGCTGAAGTGTCGATTTGTATTGCTAATTTTTCTGACTGATTGACGTATTCATTGCCATCTTCATCATCTGCCATGACAAGCATTTTGTTGCGCCATTGTCCGATTGTTTGTTGCGCCAAACAGTAATGTTTGATTTTATTTACCATATCGACGGCTTGTTGTTTTGTGTTGACAGGCAATCGACCAACGCCAATATCAACGGTTCCCGAACATTCGTAACCTTCTGTTAAATCTAACAGCGCGAAATAATCGTCAGTAACATAAGAATATGTTTCATTTAACGATTCTTTTGATTGGTAGGCGGTAATGCTATTGCTATTGTAGCCTAATTTATCACGAAAGTCGAATGAGGTATCGCCGAAAAGCAGCAAATATTTTAAATTCTTGTCGGAACGTGTATATATCATTCTAACAAAATTACGGATGCTACTTGGATCGCAAGTGCCGTTTCCGAATTCGTTGTATATTTCTTCGACATCGACAACGATCGTGTTCAATCCGTCTAATTGTTGGTGTAAATCAGCTAATTCTTCGCCTTGTTCTATCCACTCTTTCGGACAAATAATAATCATATCTGCGTTTCCGAGTTGGTGTAAGTTTTGATTTTCTAATTTTCGACCGGAGGCTATGGACAGAAATGTATCATTATTGAATGCAACGTATTCTTGTTGCCTTGTAAATCGTTCTTTGAAAATGGCTTTGTTGTCAGACAATTCAAAATAGACAGAAGCAATATTTTTAGGATCGCTAATATTCCAAATCATCATGTTTTGATGATAACCATTTATTTCTAACTGCGATAGTTTATCGGAAAATTCTTGTGGCGAAATTCTAAAAAAGAACGTCTGATTGCTGTATTGAAGTGCTCTCCTAAAGTTCAACTGTACATAATGTATCCAAAAATTTGCGCTGACGGTAGTTTCAATACGAAGATTTATGTTGATGTTTTCGGAATCGGAAATGAAAGCACTTGTATCTGCCGAAATTCTTGAAAACCAATGGTCTCCGGTAGAATTCATCATTTTATGTTTGATTATTGGAGTTCCGTTGGCAAATGCGTCCCAATAGATGTTTTTTTTAGAATATCCTACGGTTTCGATTGCGGTTTTTATTTTGTGCGACTTGATTAATCCCGGTATTTGAAAGAGTAGGTTTATTTCCGAAACCTCATCTGACGAAATCATGTCGCCCACCCAAAGCCGACCAAATGGAGCCGGGCTTTGTTCTTCTTTTTTATGGATTAGATAATCGTGAAAATCTGTTATCGTGTTGCTTGCTTCTTCTTGAATAAATGGGATATTTTGGATTCGTTTTCCGAGAGTTGTATTATCGACGCGTAAAAAGTAGTAAACAGTATCGGTATAAACATTTGTCGCGTGTTCGTATTGTTGTGATTTTGAATTATATACCCATTCTATGGGTTCTTCTCCGTAAAAAAGAATAGCATCTTCTTCGTCGAATTTGTTGTCGTTTTCGCCTGAGATGAAAATGGCATTTTCGGCTAAATCGTCGGGATAGTAAGTTTGGTTCGCTTCGGGCATAGCAGCACCGCCATTACCAAAAATGCTTATGTGTTTCGGATTGATCGTGGCAACGTCAATACCCAAGTCGATAAGATCTTGATAGGCGATTTTGTAAATTCCTTTTTGTGTAACTCCTAATTTGTACCATTCACCTTCGGCAAGTACGGAAGAAGATGTATAAGGTATTTCGTCTTGTTTTTTTGTTATCGGTGTTTCGGTATATGTTAACAAACCCGAAACGAGACGAATAAGTTTGCCGTTTTCAATTTTTAGTGGCTGTATGTACGTTCGAATGATGTTTCGAGCGGTGTGTTGTTTGATTACAAAATCATTTGTTAGTTGTGCGAATGCGAAATCGAATTCATTAAAAACGTTTAAGTCGATTGTGTCGGCTCGTGTCGGTTCGCAGCTAATAAAATCGATTCTGACGTTTTCGGTTGTTTGTATGTTGAGCAGCTGCCAAGGGAGTGCTTGTTCGTTGCTTTGAAAAAAAGTGGCTTCATTGAGTGCTAGTATTTTTTCTAATGAGTCGTTCGAATAGTGCGCGCTAATATCGACATACTCCCAATCAATGATTACCGGAATCGTTTTTGTTTGTCCAACAACGAATTGAGAATAAGCAAGAAAAAGAATCAAACAAAAACAGTGCAAATATCTTTTTTGAAATAAAAAATTTCTCATAAATTACCTTATGTATAATAGTTTTGAACGTTTATCGGTAGTTTCACCGTATTCATTAGTCAGTAAAAGTCGGTAAATATACAAACCATTTGCTAAAGTTTTTCCGTTTCTTGTTGTGCCGTCCCATCTGATTGGGTTGCTTCGTGTTGATGTGCCATACATATTTTGTTTAATGGTGTGCACATGTTGCCCGTCCATGTCGAATAATTGAATTTCGACAGTCATGTTATTGCCGATTTGATTGTGGTCGAACACAAAGTAAGTTTCGTCGGAGAATGGATTCGGATAGTTATGAAGGTTTCGAACAGCAGAATTGCTGCTATTCACAACTTCGAAACTGATACTTGCTTCGCTTGAGTTGTTGTAAATGTCCCAGACTTTTAAAGTGAGAACATGATGTCCGGTATTCAAATTAAGGAAAGGATAGGTAATGGTTCCGTTTCGACTATCGTTGAGTTCGCCTTCAAAATAATCGTTTAAGATATACGAAGCCGTTGTAGCTCCGCTAAGTTTTGCGGTGATATTATGTCCAATCCCTGCACCGGTTGTGTTGATTCCCGATTCGTCGGATACGAATGCGAGCATCAACGGATTTTCGTTTGTAATGCTGCCATTGACAAACAATGTATCATCAATGAAAAGTCGTATCGCAGGTCCGTTTTCATCTTCAAACGCATTTTCGTAAAATCCGCCAATAAAAATGTCTTCGTAAAATCCGTTCGCATCATGTTTGTAGTTGGTGGCATAATAGCTGATGTGTCCTTTTCCGTAATTGTACGAAATATCTTTTGGCATGGTAAATGAAACTTCAAAACGTCCGTCTGTTACTGAAGTTTTTCCGTTAAATAAAATACTGTTTCTTAGTTTAAATGTAATAGGATCGGTATCAGGCTCATCTCCAAATGTTGTTATTTCTTTTTCTTTATCGTAGACAGTCGTATAAATAACGCCATTATAATCGTTGATGATGTTTCCTTCGTAATCAGCTACGTATCCTTCAATGCTAACAGGTTTTAACGCTTTAAGTGTATCTCGAAGAAATCCTCCTACTTGTTGTCCGTTGATTTTTGTAGTTACTATATTGAGTTGCGGGTACGTTAATTGCAAGGCAGGATCGCCGAATAGTATAAATTTTCGATGCTCACCGTTATTAAGTTTTGATTTTCGCAAAACATCGCTAAGACGCGCATATTCACCATTTTGAAACGAAAACAAATTGTCGTCATAAACAGCTTTATTAATCACAAAATTAGAACCTGCATAAGTTGCTCTGGTTGTTGTAAACATAGCAATAGCACCTCCGTGTGGATTCAAAAAAACAAGCTCGCCGGCAGAGGTGCGTGTATGGTCGTCGAAACGGCTAAATTCACAAGTGCCGGTTATAAATAAGGGCAATTTATCGCCATTGCGCCAACTGTTGATGTCCGAAATTTGTAAAATCCGTTCTTGTGTCCAACCGATTTCGCCGCCATGACCGATGTAATTAACAACTAACGTTCCTTTCGATATTCTTTTGTTGATGGCATCGTTGACTTCCGGAGCCCGTTTCCCACCTGATGTGGCTATTTGCGGATAAGCATCTAAATATATTTTGTCGATATTAATTGCCGGCTCGAACTCATTAATAACAACTTCTAATCTTTCTAAATCTCCCGTGAAATTTTGATTTACTTCATTATCGTCAGCGACAAGTGTTACAATATTGCGCCAAGGCTTCATGGTTTCTTCATCGTTTTTTAAGTAATTTTCAATTTTATCAATCATATTCGAAGCCTCTTCAACCGTATTTACCGGAAAACGTCCTATTCCAATATCAAGAAATCCGGCATTAATATTTCCACCTTCATCTTCGTCGAGCAAGCCATAATAGTCATCAGCCGGAAATGATGTAGTTATGCTTAACGAATATTGTGTTTCAAATGTGGGAACAAGGTCAACTTCGCCTGAGCGATTTTTGGAATCAAAAGAGGCATCGCCAAAAAGTACCAAATACCGTAATTCTCTACCTGTGCTACTTTCTTTATAAAGCATACGAACGAAATTCCGAATGGCGGAAATGTCTTTTCCTCCCGAACTAAACTCGTTGTAAATCAAGTCAGGAGTTGTGATGTAGGTTGTAAATCCATCTCTTTCTTTCCGCAAATTAGCCAAACGCTCGGCTTGCTCCATGAATCTTGGATGTGTAACAATCAGATAATCAATATCACGAATGCCGTGAAGATTTTGATTGTTGACTTTTTCTACAAACTCAACGTTGTGAGCCTGACTGCCGTCAAAAGCAATAAATTCTTGTATTGTGTTTTTGTACGAAGTAAAAGAAAGTGAATTACCCAAGAGTGTTGTTTTTGTTTTACGAGGCAAAGTAGGTTCTGTTACATCCCACACTTGCATGTTGCTGTTTGCATTTGCGATGATAAATTTGCTGATTTTACCGATAGCATCAGGATTTCGAAAAGACAGTTGCGAATTGTTAAAAGTCAACGAGCACCATGCATTGATATTGATGTAGTTGAGCCAGCCGGTGGAGGAGGTTGCTGCACGTGTATAGCGCAACCCAACATTGATAGCGTTGCTGCTTGCGTCAAATAAAAAGTTTTCTGTTTTTATCGAAGCCTGATCATGACTCAAAGCCGAAACTGTACCCATTGCAATTGTTCTTTTAAGCACACCGTCTATAGAAAGCCCAAAACTTGCAGAACTAAAATTACGGCTGGCTAAGTTTATTATAACGCGAGCTTGTCGACTTGTAAGTATATTTTGAAATTCGAAAGAATAATTTCTGTTCAGCGTAATATCAAATAAATCACCGTACCACTCGCGTCCCATATTGATGATGTTGTAAGTATCGACTTCGTAAATTTTCCGGTCGAGAAAATAGTCGAATGTAGTGGCGTTGCCTGAAGCGGCTTCTACGGTTTCAATACGCGCTCCCACACCTAAGTCGGTAGTGAGAAAAACATAGCTGTAATTGTCGTACGCATTGTTCACGCACTCGAAATAACCGCTTGTGTTATAGCTCCATGTAATTGGACCTTGATTGTAAAACAAAATATAATCGTTGCTGTCGAATTTTCCATCTTCTTCGCCATAAACAACAATCGGATTTTCGACTAAATCGTCATATTTAAGCGCATTATTTGCTTCGGGAAGCACGCCACCTCCGTAACCAAAAATTCGAATATTTTTAGGATTAATTTCCGAAGGATTAATACCCATCGAAGTCAGATTTGCATAAGTAATTTTAAAAATACCTGATTTGTTTAACCGGAGTTTGTACCAATTGCCACTTGCAAGTAATGAGCTGGTTGCGAATAGGTTATTTTTTTCTCCGCACGATTTTTTGTTTTTGTAGGTGATTTCCATCATGCACGAAATCAAACGCTCTGTGTTTTCCCCTTTTTTTCTGAATGGCAACAATTTAACCTGCAATAGAGGATTGCCGCGCGACAAGTGAATTGCGTGTTCGAGACTAAAATCGTCATCAATCGCATGATTGCCAATAAGAGCGGCATCTTCACTCGCAATAGTTTCGCAAACAACATCCAACAAAATGATTTCAATATCAATGTTTTTATCGTGCATCGGAATCGTTTTCGACCAAATAGGAAGCGGTTGCGTTATCGAATAGTCGTATTCTGCATCATCGAAATAAAAACAATTCACCGTTTCATTCTGTGCGTTTTTAAGTGGTTGTTTTTGCCACGCAATCCTAATTTCTTTTTTTATAGGAGCTTGTCCCAACACATTTGTTGTGCAACAAAATAACAAGAAACCACACGTTAAGATAAAAATAGAATGATTGAAAATATTCTTCATATTGGATTATTCGGTTAAATGAATTGTGCAAAGTTACATATACCGAAAACGAAATACCACGTTTTTTATTGTAATAGCGAGAATTTCGAACTTTTTAATCTGAGTGCTCATTTGTTTTGCCGATTTATAACGCACAATTATTTGCCAAAATGTTGATAAAGAAAGCCTAAAAACAATAAGAAAGTCTCTTTGAGCGTTTACAGTCTGTTTAATTGCTGTAAAAGGCTGAAAAAAGAAAAAGACTGAACAATAAACGCACTTGAAATTTAGTTATATTTGCAAATTCAAAAGGAAAAATAAAAATGGGTAAAACACAGAAACTCATAGCTTTAGCCGCTTTGATTTTAACATGCGGAATCTTTACGTCTTGTAAAAAAGAAACTTCTCGTACAACCGGTTGGGATTATAATGACCCTGAATGGGGAGGTTTTGAGGTAACGAAAAACAAAGAACAATTCACAGGACCTGGATTGGTAGCAATCGAAGGAGGCACGTTTACGATGGGTACCACGTACGACGATATGCTTTTCGAATGGAACAACATTCCGCATCGCGCAACAGTATCTTCATTTTACATGGATATTACCGAAGTAGCAAATGTTGATTATTTAGAATACGTTTACTGGCTAAAACGTGTGTACACGTCTTATCCCGAATTATATGACAAAGCACTTCCCGACACATTAGTTTGGCGCGATCGCATGTCGTACAACGAGCCACTGGTCGAAATTTATTTTCGTCACCCAGCCTATCACGACTATCCTGTAGTTGGTGTAACTTGGTTACAAGCAAATGATTATGCAAATTGGCGTTCGGACCGTGTCAATGAAATGCTATTGATTCGTTCCGGAAAAATCGATATGAAAAAAGAACAACGTGATGGTGATAATTTTAACATGGACTTATACTTAGTCGGCGAATTGAAAGATTATGTTCGTGAAAAAAAACCTGAACTTGATGCTGATGGAAACCCAAAACGGGTTCGCTTTGAAGATGGTATCATGTTGCCCAAATACCGATTGCCCACAGAAGCCGAATGGGAATATGCCGCCTTAGGTTTGGTAGGAAACACAATGAAAGAGCGTGTAACAGAAGGACGTATGTATCCTTGGAATGGAACAGGATTACGTACCGATGATAAAAAATATTACGGAAGTTTCTTGGCAAACTTCAAAAGAGGTCCCGGAGATTATATGGGCGTAGCAGGCGATTTAAACGACGGCGCATCATTGCCCGGTCCTGTCGGTTCGTATTGGCCAAACGATTTTGGTTTGTACAACATGGCCGGAAACGTTTCGGAATGGGTTGTCGACGTGTATCGTCCGCTTTCATTCGAAGATGTAGCCGATTACAATCCGGTACGTGGAAATGTTTTTACAAATAAAAGTATCGACAAAGACACACGCTCTGTTCGTCGAGATACTTACGGACGTATTATTTATGATACAATTCGATCAGAAGAAGTTGGAGCAGAAAGAAAGAACTATCAAGAAGGATACAACATTAATTATCGCGATGGTGATTTCATGTCATCTATCCAATCCGACTGGTTAGAACAACCAGAAACTTCGGAAGGACAAACAAATCAGGTTTATGACTACGGTAAAACAACACTGATTTCAGATAAAGCACGTGTTATTAAAGGAGGCTCATGGGCTGATGGACCTTACTTTTTGAGTCCCGGCACTCGCCGTTTCCTTAATGAAGACGAATCGTCAAGTACAGTAGGATTCCGTTGTGCTATGAATAGAACAGGCGGATCAGTAGCAAAATAACAACTTTAATGTTGCAAAAAAAACCTCATTGTCAAGTTGATAATGAGGTTTTTTTTGTTTTATACCGAAATGTAAAAACAAAAGTTACTGACTTTAAGCAGATTTTTTATAAAATTGTATTACAAAAAAAGCTCACATGAATGCCGTAAAACATATCTATCAAGTTTATAGTCAATATTATAATGTTTCGACTGATAGCAGGAGCATCGAAGAAAACTCTGTGTTTTTTGCTTTAAAAGGTGCACATTTCGATGCCAACAAATTTGCGCTCGAAGTGGCTCAAAAGAAAGATGTCGTTTTGGTTGTTGTCGACGACAAAAACTTGCCTGACCATCCGAAGTTTGTTAAAGTAGCTAATGTACTGGAAACGCTACAACAAGTGGCTAATTACCACCGATCGCAGATGAAAGCGAAAATTATAGCTATCACCGGAACAAATGGAAAAACAACAACCAAAGAACTCATTGCTGCTGTTTTGAACAAGAAATTTTCAATCATCAAAACGCAAGGAAATTTTAATAATCATATAGGACTCCCGCTGACTTTGCTACAAATTCGTCCCGAAACAGAAATAGCTGTCGTAGAAATGGGTGCCAATCACAAGAAAGAAATCGAAACTTTGTGCCAAATAGCACAACCTGATATGGGATTGATAACGAATATCGGCAAAGCACATCTTGAAGGATTTGGCGGTTTCGAAGGTGTTATCGAAGCAAAAAAAGAACTTTACGATTATCTGTTACAAAACGATAAGCAAGTGTTTGTGAATAGCGATAACAACTTGCTGATGTGTCTTTCTGACAAAATGAAACGTTTTACTTACGGAACGAATAGTACGGCTGATGTAGTTGGATCGGTAAAAGATTCAAATCATTATCTTTCAGTTAAATGGAATAATTTTGAAACCGAAAAAATCGTTCAAACGCATTTAATTGGTGCACATAATTTCGAAAATATCATGGCGGCTATTGCCGTAGGAACATATTTTGAAGTAGATAAAATGAAAATCATCGAAGCCATTATGCATTATGTACCAACGAATAATCGTTCGGAAATAAAAGAAACTTCTGACAATAAGCTCATTATGGAGGCTTACAATGCAAATCCGACAAGTATGGAATTGACAATTCGGGGTTTTAATGAGATGAAAGGCACTAAAAAAATGGTGATTTTAGGCGATATGTTCGAACTTGGAATGTACTCTGAAAACGAACATCGTGAAATTGTGAAACTTGTCGATTCGTTTCATTTCGAAGAAATCTTCTTAGTAGGCAAAAACTTTTCGAATGTGGCTAAAGTAAAACAAATAAAAACATTTGAAACAACGGAAGCCTTGTGTGCGTTTTTCGGTTCAAATAAACCGCGTGGATTCTCAATTCTAATCAAAGGCTCGCGCGGTATGGCGTTAGAAAAACTGATTCCTTATCTATAAAGGGAGCTTCTAAAAACTCAAAAGACAAGGCTTGCGACCGAGACAAAAGCGGAGTTTACTTGGTGTAAATGAGCATTTTGTCGAGGGAGCATAACGCAGTATTTTGGATTTTTAGAAGTTCCCTAAAACAGACTATTCCGCTTTTTTTCGTGCTTCTTCGATCAATTTTGTTTTCTCTGTCTGCGCTTTTTTGATAAGCTCTTGCCCGCTTTTATTAGCTTCACTAATAAGTTTATTGCCTTTTTTTTCGGCTTCGCTAACAAGTTTGTTACCTGATTCTTTTGCCAATTTCTCTGCTATTACACCTTTTTTAGCAGCTTCAGTTACAAGTTTTTCAGCTTGCTCACGGGCTTCTTGAACACCTTTATCGACCAATTTTTGCGCTTCGGTCGTAAGTTTTGCAGCGGCTTGTTCGGCTTCTTTAATGAGTTTATCTCCTGATTTTTCAGCTTCTTCGATATATTTGTTTGCTGTTTCTTTTACTTTTGAGATCACTTCTTCTTTTTGCTTCTGAATCGCGTCTTGAATTTTATTCTCAATTTCCGATTTCAGGTCGCCAAGCGTATTGCCGTAGTCGATCGTGATTTTCGGGTCGCTGATTTCGCCGACTATTTTGGCGCGGATATTCAATTCTGTTCCCGCATTGAGGTTGATGCCTACTTGACTCAATGATCCGGATAATTTGTCAATGCTTTCTTGTACAGAACTTCCAATTTTTCCGTAAGGAATACTGAAATCCATGTTGTAATCCATCTGCTGATCGAATCCGACATTGCCACTAAGTATCGTTTTTGTTCCGGCAAGTTTCATCTCAAACGGTTTTTGGTATATTTTGCCGTTGAGAAATTCAAAAGAAAGATGCAGTTTATCGGCAACTAATTGTTTGTAGTCAGGGTTGCCAAGTGTGATTGCTAAGTTTTCGAGCATTTTTCCGCCTTCGATGGTAATTTTCGAAGTGGATAAGGTGCCGCCTCCGTTGAGCGTTTCATATATCGGGTCGAACTGCTTATTGAGCGATCCATTCATGTTGAACGAAGCCGACATTGTGCCATGAGTGCGTTCGGCGATTGGCGCAATTTTTTGTAACATGCCAATCGCTTTATACGATTCCGGAATATCGAAATCTTTCAGGTCAAAATCAAGCGCAATGCCAATCGTTTCTTTTTTGCTTCCGTCAACAGCACCTTTGAGCGTCATCGAACCTTCCAATAAATTGGCTTGTAATGGATTAAACGTTAATTTCTGATTGTGATAAACAAGTTTGGCTACAACATCATATAGTTTAAACGTGTCGTAATAAAGCGAATCGATGTGCGACTGGAATGTGAAATCAATATTTTTTGGAAATTCTATGGGCGATTCGGCAGATTCGGTAGCGGCGTTTTCGTTTGTCGTGGTAGCAGTTGCCACTTCGGTTTGTTGTTCTTCGGAAAGGAACATTTTCATCAGTTGAGTCGCATTGATAAATGACGCATTTAGGTCTAAATTTCCTTTGATTGTTTCATTATCGCTCAACGCATAGACCAAATAGTTCGATACTTTTCCGCCGAGCACAAAATTGCTTTCGCCAAGCAAAATATGTGTGTTAATCAAATCGATGTAAGCCGGAGCGATATTTATTTGCGACATTGGAATGTTGATTGCTGCTTTTTCGATTCCGTTGTAAACAAAATCGTTGAGTATCAATGAACCGGATGCCGCAACACGGTCGAATTTTTCGTTTGTAATATCCGATAAAATCCCTTTTATGCCGGCATGAAGTTGCATTTTTCCTTTTAAAAGGTCTTTGTTTTCGAGTAGCAGTACTTGTGTCAACTTTTCGAAATCGAGTGTTCCACTTGCTTTAAAATCGAAATTCGGGTCGGATATCAGATGACTGAGTTTTAACTGCATTTCGAACGGATTTCCGGCAAGCGAGAAATCGAATTGTTCGACATTGATACGTATCGCGTCTGTTTCGCCTGTTTTGCAGTTGATGTCGGCGTTGATTTTGATGTTGTCGACTGATGTCGGCATATCATGATGCGAAAACGAAGCATTATCGACCAATATAGTAACGCCATAGCCGGGCATACTTGTTTCGTTGTAGGTGCCGTTGAGAAAACCTTTCAAAGAGAAACCGCCGCTCGTTTTTATTTTATTGAAATCAGCTGCGTACATAGACGGAATCAACGAAAGTAGCGATTTGAACTCGTTGTTCGGCGTTTGGAAGTTCAGCAAAAAAGTAATATCGTCATTGAGCATTCCGACCGAACCATCAAACTCTATAGCTAAAGCGTTGAGTAATAGCTGGTTTTTCCGAAAGGTAAAAATGTAGTTTTTCAAATCAACTAAAATCGTAGCATCAAGATCGATACTGATGTTGTTGGCGTAGGAAAGTCCGTCTATCGCCATTTTTTTTAGGTTTGTTGTTATTTTTGCTTTGATTTCCGATTTTTCGGTTGATAAATTCCCGCTAATTCGTGTGTTTAAATCATTGATAACTGTTTCGAAATTGGAAGTTTGATCGTTATAACTCAAGTTGGCATTTTCTATCACAAAATGCTTGAGCGCGATATTGATCGTCTCGCTTTCATAGTCGTTCACATTTTCCGAAGTATTTTCCGAAATGTTTTCAACTTCCGAAACCATAATATCCCAGTTTGTTTTGCCGTTTTTAAGCACAAGCAAGTTGATTTCGGGCTTGTTGATAACAATTTCTTTCAGTTCGTAATTGCCTTTAAAGATTTTCCAAATGTCGATGCGCAAGCGTAACGCACCTACGTGAAGCAATTCTGTTGTTTCAAAATCATCTTTTCCCGTAATGCTTAATTCTTTAATGGTGAAAGTAAGATCAGGAAAATTTCTTAGCAAACTCAAACTGGTCGATTTAAAATCAACGGTTGCTTCAATCTGTTTGTTGATTTCATTTTTTACCAATGTCTCAACTTTTCCTTTGAAGAAAAAAGGAAGTACAAGTAACAGCAAAAAAAATGATAACAAAATGATTCCTAATGCTTTAAATGTTTTTTTGATTTTCATGATATTGAATAGTTTGATGTGTTTTTATTTTGATATGAATGTAAATATATTTTTTTCACTTATTTAAACGTTCAAAAAGTAGAAATTGTTCTTTTCAAACAGTTGATTCAGAGGAATATTTTCTTACGAACGAAAAGCTATGTAGCCGAAATGCCTTAAATAATGGTCGATGACAACCAACGCTGCCATGGCTTCTACAATAGGAACAGCACGTGGAACGGCACATACATCGTAGCGTCCTTTTGGCTCGATTGTTTTATTATTTCCTTCTGAATCAACCGTTTGTTGTGTTTGCATCAAAGTCGGAATAGGCTTGAAAGCCACATTAAAATAAATTTTTTCGCCATTTGAAATACCACCTTGAATACCTCCCGACCGGTTTGTTTTTGTGCGGATAATTCCGTTTTCGGCGTGAAAAATGTCGTTGTTTTCCGATCCGAATAATGTTGCCGCTTCGAAACCATTTCCGTATTCAAAACCTTTTGAGGCGTTGATGCTCATCATGGCTTTTGCCAAATCAGCTTGTAATTTATCGAAAACAGGTTCGCCCAAACCCACCGGAACGCCTTTAACGACACAATGAATGATACCACCGAGCGTGTTGCCTTGTTGTTGTGCTTCTGTGAGCAACTGTTCCATTTTTTTTGTTACATTTTCGTCGGGACAGCGTAAGGGAGAGGCTTCTGTTTTTTTTAAAATATTATTTTCCGGAACAGACTCAAGCGCAACGGTTCCGATACGGCTTACAAAAGCTTGAACGAAAATGTTTTTTTTTGCTAACAATTGTTTTGCGATAGCACCGCCCACAACACGTGAAACCGATTCGCGATTCGAAGCGCGTCCACCTCCCGGTAAGTTAAATCCGTATTTTTTGAGATATGTGTAATCAGCGTGCGAAGGACGAAAAACGTGTTGCAAATCGATGTAATCTTTCGAGCATTGATTTTCGTTGCAAACGATAAATGCAATAGGTGATCCGGTTGTTATGTTGTTTTCGATTCCCGAAAGTAATTGCAAGGTGTCGGGTTCGTTGCGTTGCGACGAGAATGAATTTTTGTTTGTACTCCGGCGAATCAATTCGTTACGAATAAACTCAAAATCAATTTTTTGTCCCGAAGGACATCCGTCGATAATGCCTCCGACAGCTTTGCCGTGTGATTCGCCAAAAGTAGTTAGTCGGAATAGTTCGCCAAAAGTGTTTGCTGCCATCTGAGCTATTTTTTAATGGAAAAAAAAGCCAAACAAACTGCTTGGCTTTCTTCTGTCTTTCCTCTAATTCATCAGAATTTTGAGCTTTTGTTCTAATATCTTGAGGTCGTTTTTAGCACGATTAATTTTCTTTTGATACTCGGCAATCATGATGTCGGCTTGTTTGCTGTTGGCAAAAAAACCGATGTTATTTTCCCAAAGAGCGATTTCGTCTCTGAGAGTTGCAATTTTGTTGCTTAGCGTAATGCGTTCTCTTCTCATGCGGTCGCGTGCTTCCGGATTTTCGCGCATGCCTTCAACCATCGCTTTGTATTCGTTCGTGCTGATTTCGTTTTCGGTGATTTTCATCTTTTCGAATAATGCGTCAATAGCTTTGCGGTATTCAGCATAAATAGCATCTTTCTGACGGATTGGTGTATGTCCGATTTCGACCCATTCGCGTTGAAACGCTTTTAGTGCTTCCAAGTTTTCGTTGCGTTCTTTCTTTACTTCGAATACTTTGATGCGTTCGATAAGTGCATTTTTTGCTGCTAAATTTTCTTCTTCACGTTCTTTACTTCCTAAGAAATGTGCTGATTTTCTGCTGAAAAATGCGTCACAAGCCGTGCGGAATCGTTTCCATGTTTTTTCGGATTGACGGCGCGGAACAGGACCTATTTTTTTCCATTCTTCTTGAAGTTTTCTCAACTGTGTTGTTGTTTTGCCCCAATCGGTCGATTCTTGCAATGCTTCGGCTTCGACGCAAAGTTGCAACTTACGGTTGTAGTTTTCGAGTTGTTGTTCTTTTGCTTTTGAGAAGAATTCTTTCTTGTTTTCGAAAAATAAATCCATCGATGTTTTGAATCGAGTCCAAATTTCGTCGTTCAGTTTTTTGGGTGCTTGACCAGTCGATTTCCAGAGTTTTAATAATTCGATAATTTCGTCCGATTCTTTTTGCCATGAAGAGCTACCGCTTGGCACTTCACCGACAATTTCTTCTATTTTTTCGCAGAGTGCTTTTTTGGCTTCGTAATGTGCCATTTGCTCTTCTTGAATTTTTGCGTAATGATCGCGGCGAATGTCGTTGATTTTGTCGGTTGCAGTTTTGAAACGTTCCCAAACCTCGTCTTTTTTATCGTGCGGAATTGGTCCGATTTCTTTCCATTGTTCGTGGAGTTTTTGAAGTAGTTTGAACGATTTTGCGCTTGAAGTGTCGAGAAGTAGTTCTTCAGCTTTTTCGCAAAGTTCAATTTTTGCCTCAAGGTTTTTCTTTAGGTCAAGATCGCGAAGTTCGCGGTTGATTTTGACTTTATCGAAGAATTTTTCGACCAAAAAATGGTATGAGTTCCAAAGATTTGTGATCTCGCCCACTGGAACTTGTCCGATTTCTTTCCATTTGTCTTGAAGTACACGAAATTCGTCGTATGTTTTTTTCAATGTTTCTTCAGACGAAATCAGCTCTTTTAATTCTTCGAGAATCTGTTTTTTTTGTTCCAGATTTTCTTGTTTTTGCTTTTCAAGTATTTCGTTGAATTTCGCTTTATTGTCTTTGTACGTGTTAAAAGCCGCCTTGAAACGTGTTTCTAATGGATCGTCAACGTGCTCGTAGCTTTCTTTGTCGCCGCCATCAGTGATGAATTGTTCCAGTTCGCGGTCGATATCTTCTTTGTTACGTTTCAAAAAGAAAATTTTTATCGAAGCAACTTTTTCTTTTATTTCAGTAACATCTTTATTTTCAACAGTTTCTTCAAGAAGTTCGACGAGTTGCTGTTTGTTGAATGTCGAAAAATCAACTACTACATCGGTTTCATCAATGTCAGTTTCGTCAAATTGATCCAATTCAGCATCCATTTCAGTTTTTGTAACAATTTCTTTTTCAGAATCTTGTAAAATAGGTTTTTCTATCGATTCCTTCTCAACTAAAGTTGAAACTGTTATTTTTAATGTATCAGGCAAAATGTTTGGCTGAATAAGCGCAACAATCTTTTCGTGTGTTGTTGCCGAAATTGATTTGGTAGCTTGTTCTGCTTGAGGCGTTTCCTTCGTTTCGTCGGTGTTCGACATTGTGTTTTGAAGAAGCTGTTCTTTGTTTTCCATTAGTTAAAATTAATTAGCATTATCTGGGTTTTTAAAACCCGACATCGGTTCGTTTCAAATTTTGAACAGCAAAAGTATAAATTTATTTAATGTGTTTCTACTCTTTATTTTATCGAGACAATTCGATGTAAAAGAATTTAGGGAGCTTCTAAAAAATCCAATTGTAGCAACTACACAGTCTGATTGTATCAATGCAACTTCTTTAACAACTTTTGGGATCATTTCGAGGTCTAATTTTAATTTTAAGATACCATAAAATGCAGATTTCTTGTTAAATTTGCACTTTCACTTTACGATGGAATTCCTTTATCCTAACATGCTTTTCGGGCTGATTGCTTTAGCAATCCCAATTATTGTGCACCTGTTCAATTTCAGAAAGCACAAAGTGGTGTTGTTTAGCAATATTCAACTGCTGAAAAACATTCAACAACAAACGGCTAAGACAAATAAATTGAAGTATTTACTTGTACTTGCAATGCGTTTATTGTTTATCGCAGCTTTGGTATTTGCTTTTGCACGTCCGTATTTTTCAAGCGAGAAATCAATGCAAGGAGGATCGGAAACTTTGGTTAGTGTGTATGTCGATAATTCGATGAGTATGAACGCTTTTTCCGGTTCGAGTACAGCAATTGGCGAAGCGCGTCGGTTTGCGCAAGATTTTATACAGAAAATGGATCCGTCGAGCAAATTTGTGTTGTTGACAAATGATTTTGATTCGCGGCATGAATACCCGATGAATCGTACCGAAATACGCAGTTTTATTGAACAAATAGAAGCAAATACGCAATTTGTTCCGTTGAAAAACATACTCGAACGCGCTGCCGTTATTGCTGAAAAACACAATTTAAAAACACATTATTTATTGTTTTTGTCTGATTTTCAGCAGCAAATGCTCGATCTCGATGCCATTCAAGTCGATACGACTTTACAAATTATTTTGAAGGCTTTTGTTCCTGATGCTTCATCGAATAGCTACATCGACAGTTGTTGGTTGGCAACACCCGTTTTGCAACAGGGAATTTCGAATGATTTGTTCGTAAATATCGTTAACGATGCTCCGGACGAAGTAAAAGGTCTTGTTGTGCGCCTCGAAATAAACGAAAAAACCGTTGCCACTTCGAATATCGATATCGATGCCAATGCCTCGAAAGAAATACAAATGCAATTCGATTTACCAAAATCGGGATTTTACGAAGGAAAAGTAACAATAAACGATCAGCCCATTGTTTTCGACGACACTTATTATTTTTCGTTAAACGTAAAACCAATAATCAAAGTACTTGAAATTTCCGACTCGAAAACACGAAGTCCCTTAGCCGCACTTTTCGACGACGATGATTTGTTTGAATACAGTTGCGTATCTGATTTGCAAGTTGATTTGCAATCATTGCCCGACTACCAAGTCGTTTTTGTAAACAATTCGAAGGCATTACCGGCAACGACACAGCAATTTCTGATTGATTACGCACACGGAGGTGGTGTTGTTTGCCTCTTTGCTGCCAACGAACCCAACGAGTTGTTGAACAATGCACTCAAACTTCGTGTCGAGAAAATGCCTGACAACGCACCGACACGTGTCAACTCGATTGTTTCGACACATCCTTTCTTCGAAAATATTTTTGTAAAAATACCCGACAATGCCGATTTTCCGTTGGTGCAATCGCATTACAGAATCGCGAAACAACAAGGTTCATCATCGTCTGTCGAATTAATCCGTTTGTTGAATGGAAATCCGTTTTTGATGCAATCGGAAATAGGAAGTGGTTCTGTGTTCCACTTTGCTGTGCCGCTCGATACGAGATGGTCGGGATTGACTGAAAATGCACTTTTTGTTCCGGTAGTCTATAAAATGGCTTTTGTCGGAAATCATGTCGGAAAAATGGCTTACACAATTGGTCGCGACAAAAATGTGTTGTTAGAGCGAAAACTTAATGGAAGCGAAATGGTAAAAATAACAGATAAAAACAACAATTTGGAACTGATTCCTCAGCTGCAACAAAATGAAAACCGTTCGTGGATACAATTCATTGATGCGGTTCCATCTGCCGGATTCTATTCTGTTTTTATCGACAACAAGCCGATTCAGACAATGGCTTGGAACGACGACCGATTAGAATCGAAAATGCAATTTGCTTCTGTCGAAAATGTAGCCAAAATCCTTTCTGAAAAAGGGTATCATGTACACACAGTATTGACAAATCAAAATCTTAATACTGCCGATGATATGGAACAAATTTTAAACAAATCGTACCTTTGGAAACTATTTGTAGCATTAGCTTTGTTGGGTTTAACAACAGAGATATTGATTCTGCGGTTTTGGCGCACAACAAAGCAAGAACACCTTTAATAGCCGATTGAATGGAAATTTTAATGCACCAAAACAGATCGAACAAGAACCCTAATTGATTGAAAAAAAGAAAGACAAAATATGGATTATACGCAAGAGTTTGACGACAACGTACAAGAACAACCTGCTGATTCACAAAGCGAAACCTATCGCACAATACAACTCACCGGAATGTACGAAAACTGGTTCCTCGACTACGCATCTTATGTAATTCTCGAACGCGCTGTTCCTGAGGTAAATGATGGCTTGAAACCTGTTCAACGCCGTATTTTACATGCCATGCGAAATTTAGATGATGGACGCTTCAACAAAGTGGCTAATATTATTGGTAATACGATGCAATACCATCCGCATGGTGATGCTTCAATTGGTGATGCATTGGTACAATTAGGTCAGAAAGAACTGCTCATCGAAACACAAGGAAACTGGGGAAATATTCTAACAGGCGACAGAGCCGCAGCTCCGCGATACATCGAAGCGCGTTTGTCGAAATTAGCAAACGACGTTGTTTTTAATCCGAAAACAACAGAATGGAAACTGTCGTATGACGGTCGTAATAAAGAACCAATAACCTTGCCTATAAAATTTCCGTTGCTTTTAGCACAAGGTGTTGAAGGAATAGCTGTTGGCTTAGCTTCGAAAATTCTACCACACAACTTCAACGAACTCATCGATGCTTCGATTGCTTGCTTGAAAAACGAAGATTTTGAAATATTACCCGATTTTCCGACAGGAGGCTCTGCCGATTGCTCTAAATACAGCGAAGGATTACGAGGAGGAAAAGTTCGTGTGCGGGCAAAAATTGCTCAATACGACAGACGAACATTAGTAATCAGCGAAATACCTTTCGGAACAACAACAGGAAGTTTGATTGAAAGCATCATCGCTGCCAACGAAAAAGGAAAAATAAAAGTTCGAAAAATCGATGATAACACAGCGCAAAATGTCGAAATCCTGATTCATTTGAATCCCGGCGTATCACCAGACCAGACGATTGATGCCTTGTATGCTTTTACACAATGTGAACTCTCTATTTCGCCCAATGCATGTGTCATTATCAATGACCATCCTGTTTTTTGCAGTGTAAAAACCATTTTAGAACAAAACACCAAAAACACGCTCGAATTACTACGCCGTGAACTGCAAATTCGGATGAGCGAACTGGAAGCCGACTGGCATGCATCGTCGCTCGAAAAAATATTTATCGAAAACAGAATCTACCACCAAATCGAAGCGTGCGAAACTTGGGAAAGCGTACTCGAAACAATCGATCACGAACTACAGCCGTACAAACCAATGTTGCATCGCGAAGTAACAACAGACGATATCATCCGTTTGACCGAAATAAAAATCAAACGCATCTCGAAATACAACTCGTTCAAAGCCGATGAACAAATAAAAGGTATTAAAGATGAGATGGTTGAAGTACAAAATCATCTCGACCACATCATTGATTACACAATTAATTTTTACCGCCAGATAAAGAAAAAATACGGAAAAGGTCGCGA
Organism: Lentimicrobiaceae bacterium; assembly: GCA_031262365.1. Classification (GTDB taxonomy): domain Bacteria; phylum Bacteroidota; class Bacteroidia; order Bacteroidales; family F082; genus JAISHW01. The sequence continues at coordinate 19,001 of JAISHW010000025.1, read as the reverse complement.
CCGTAAAACCGAAATCAGAAATTTTGACACCATTCAAGCGGTAGAAGTAGCTGCAAACAACGAAAAACTTTACGTGAATCGAATCGAAGGATTTGCCGGAACATCCATGAAAAAAGACGAATTTGTGAGCGAATGTTCCGACATCGACGAAATGATTGTTTTTCGCGAAAACGGCACATTTATGATTACCAAAGTAACGCCGAAATCATTTGTCGGCGAGAATGTGATTCACATCGCCATATTTCGAAAAAACGACGACCGAACGATTTACAACGTCGTATATCGTGACGGAAAAACAGGACCTTGGTTCGTCAAACGTTTTGCCGTAATAGGAATCACGCGCGACAAAGAATACCTCATTACGCAAGGAAAACCAAACTCGAAAATTGTTTATTTTTCGGTCAATCCGAATGGCGAAGCCGAATCAATCAAAGTATTGTTACGTCCAAAACCAAAACTCAAAAAGCTCACTTTTGAATACAGTTTCGCCGAATTGACCATCAAAGGAAGAGGGTCGCGTGGCAATTTGTTGACAAAAAATCCCATCAAACAAATCATGAAACGCGACAACGGCATTTCGACACTTGGCGCACGCGATATTTGGTACGACGAAATTGTAAAACGCCTTAACAGCGAAAATCGTGGCATTTTTGTCGGAGCTTTTATGGGTGATGATAAAATCGTTCAGTTTTTTGCAAACGGCGAATTCAAACTTTCGGGATATGATATGTCGACACATTTCGACGATGGCTTGGTTCAAATTCAAAAATACGATCCCGATACCATTTTCTCCGTAATTTACATTGACGGCGAAACCGGATTCAAATACCTGAAACGCTTTTCGATAGAAGAAAGTACACCATCTAACAAACGCTTATCGTTTATAGGCGAACACACAAAATCACAATTATTGGAAATTGTTAATGACGATTTTCCACTGCTCTTGCTCGAATTTGAAACAAAAAACGGAAAAGAAGTTTCTGACGAAGAAATTGATGTCGACGAGTTTATAAGTGTAAAAAGTTTTAGAGCGAAAGGGAAACGCTTATCAACAAAAGAAATCGCAAAATACCGCTTTTTGGAACCCTTGCAAAAAGAAACGCTCGAAAGCACCAATAAAGACGATGAAGATACTGAAAATGAGTATTTTGTTTCGGAAGAAAATCAACAAATAGACGAAAATTCGACAGACAAACCGCAGCAATTCAAATCAGGCGATAGCCCTATTCAGATGGAACTCGAATTTTAAAAAACAGTGAATAAACAGATTTTTTATAAAGAATAAAAACATGGGAAATAAAACAATTTTAGATGTATCGGAAAGCGTCAAATGGATAGGCGTATTAGACTACAATTTGGCAACATTCGACGTAGTAATGGAAACAAAATTCGGCACTACATACAATTCATATTTTATCAAAGCCGACAAAAAAACAATTGTTGAAACCGTTAAAGATAAATTTTGGAACGAATATGAAGCCAAATTACGTCAACTAACCAACCCTGAAGAAATCGAATACATTATTTTAAACCACACCGAACCCGACCATTCAGGGAGCGTATCGCAATTGATCGAAATAGCACCAAATGCAACCATTGTCGGAACAGGAAATGCCATTCGTTACCTGAATGATTTAATTCATCGTCCGTTTAAAAGCATACAAGTGAAAGACGGAATGGAACTTGATTTAGGTAACAAAAAAATCCGTTTCATCAGTGCTCCGAACTTGCATTGGCCCGATTCGATGTACACCTATTTGGAAGAAGAAAACGTATTGTTTACGTGCGATTCGTTTGGCGCACATTATGCGGAAGATTTGATGTTTGACGATTTGGTCGAAAATTACGATGAATCGTTCAACTATTATTTTGATGTCATCTTGAAACCTTTCAGTAAATTCATGCTGAGTGCAATCGAAAAAATTCGTCCGTTGCATATCAAAGCAATATGTCCCGGACACGGTCCAATTTTACGCTCAAACTGGAAACGTTATGTCGATATGTCGGAACAATTAGCAAAAGAAGCACTTGAAAAACCGGCAAAAAAAATCGTATTTATTCCTTACGTATCGGCTTATCACAAATCGGGTTTTATAGCCGAAGCAATCGCTCGCGGAGTCGAAAAATCAGGAAAAATAGAAGCCTCAACGCTCGATATCGAACATACGGAATTAGGCGAAATTGATTCGAAAATAGCAATGGCATCAGGACTCATTATTGGATGTCCGACAATCAATCAAAATATTTTATTGCCGATTTACCGCCTGTTTGCAGTAGTCAATCCGATTCGCGACAAAGGAAAACTTGCCGGTGCATTTGGTTCATACGGATGGAGCGGCGAAGCGCAAAAACTCATCAGCAGCAACTTGATAAATCTGAAACTGAATTATATTGAAGGCAATTTGTTTTTTAAATTTTCGCCTTCCGAATCCGAACTTGCTATTGCAGAGGCTTACGGCGAACAAATAGCGCAACGCTTAACTGAATAGCTTTTTTCATAATTTGCACGCCGAAAAAGTAGCGTCTATGAAACGAAAACATTTTTTTTACATCTTGTTAATCAGTCTACTATTTGTTTCTTGCGGAACTGAACGAAAATTGGCTCGAAAGTTTGTTTCACAGTCGAACGATATAGCCGTTTTGGTTGTGGTTCCGGAATTTATATTCAAATTTAACGAACGGAGCGATAAAAACACCGATGACTTGAAAAATTTAGAACAATACCAAAAAGACTCCATCCTCGTAGCGCAAACATTGGTTTTAAAAGATGTCGACGAAGCAGTTTTTCTCAGTGTTTTGGAAAACGCTTGTGTTGAAACAATGAAAGAATTTAATGTTCAGGCATTTACACTTAATCAATTGGTCGATTTTGAACAAAATTCTGCTTCAAAAACTTGGATGATGAATATCAGTCAACTCGAAATGCAAGAATTCAACTCCGAAGAATGGATCGCACAATACATTTTTGGCATTCGCTACGATGCTATGGTTGACAAAAGTGGAATCAATGTTGCCTCGTGGTTCGAAATGATACCGTCGAAAATTTATGATCATAACATGGCGCAACGGCTTTATTCAGAGCAAGAAATAATTGAAGAAATTGAAGGCGATTTTCGTTACGACGAACAATCGAACGAAATTTATTACAGCTACAATACCGACTCACTTTCGGTCGAAAAAATCTACAATTTCGCAGCTTATCTTGGGCACTTATATGGCGGTTATGCTTATGATTACATCATGAATGATTACGTAAAAAAGCAACTTCCCGACGGAAAAACACAAACACGTTTCTTCCGTTACAACCCGTATACAAAACAACTTTTCGCGACAGAATCCGACCGTTTTATCTTTTTAGAAGAAAAATGACGGCAAGAAAGGTTTTTGACGTGTATTCAACGCAAAAATTCCTACTTTTGCCATTCAAACAGCATTGTTGAATCAAACATAACAAACAACGAAAATGGAAGAAAGAGAAAAGTCGACACGAAAAGATGAACTGTTTTCGAAAGCAATACGAGCAGGAAAAAGAACCTATTTCTTCGACGTGAAAGAAACAAGAGGAGAAGAAAAATACCTCACCATTACCGAAAGCAAACGCCGATTCAACAACGAACAAGGAAACTTCTTTTTTGAAAAACATAAAATATTTCTTTATAAAGAAGACTTTGAAAAGTTTATAAAGGGACTAGACGATTCATTAAAATTCATCAAAACAGGTGAATATCCTGAAGATTACGGTGTTGAAGAACCAAAACAAATTGACAGCGATGAAAACATCGACGAATGGTTCGATACGATAGACAAACTTGACGATTCGGAAAAATAATCGCCATTGCACACAAATAATCAAACAAAAAAAGCCACAACAATGTGGCTTTTTTGTTTGATATTCAGCATGATGCGTTACCATAATTTGTAATTTTGTTTCAAAGGTAATACTATCCAAAAAAGTGTGTAAAGTGTTGCCTGTCTGTACAATGGATTCCGACCTTCGTCGGAATGACTTTTCCGTCCTATCGTTCGCTATGACACACAGAAAAGCGTCATTGCGAGGCACGGAGTGCCGAAGCAATCCAGAGAGACAATCCAGAAGTAAACACAATAGATTGCTTCCCGCTTCGTACGGCTCGCGGTCGCAATGACTTTTCAGTCCTTGTCATGCCGTTCGTCATCCCTGTGAAAACAGGGAACGGCATCCAGTCATGCCGTCGGAGGACGGCATCCACTGTAAAGGAAAGGGTGTTGCCTGTCTGCACAATGGAACCCGATCTTCGTCGGAATGACTCCTGACTTTGTTACTTGGGTGTCGCATTGTCAAAGTCAGGCTGTCGTTTCAAAGGTTTATCAATGCGTTATAACCATTTTTCCAATATTTTTTTTGTCGTTCGATTGAATCTGATACACATACATGCCATTTTTGAAACCGGAAGTGTTGATGTAGCTTTTTTCGCCATTAAGCAATTGGCGGTACAACACACGACCAACAAGATCGTACACAACAAATGTTGCGTTTTCGTATTCGGCACATTCAATTAGCATATAATCAGCTGCCGGATTTGGATAAACTGTCGCCTGTAAGGTGTTGTACTCATCGATGCCATCGGAATCATCGCCTTTTTTAAGTGTGATTTGTGCAAGCCAGAAATCATCATGATAGTTATAAAACTCATTTTCAATACTATTGCAAAAAGTTGTTATATCGCCTCCAGCCCCTGCATATTCTGCTGAAATTACATATGTATTATCTTTATCTTTCACTGGTACTACACCGGAAATATACAAAAACTTGCCGTCATTATTGTCAATAAAACTTTGAGACAAAGGCTTTCCAGAAGCATTTAAAGTTAAAATATATATAGGAAAATTCGATGGGTTTACTTCGCCGAAACAAACAATATTGCCATTGTTGGTTTCTAATGCACGAAATAGACGTACATTATCATCGCTATAAGTCCAGTCGACAACTCCTTGATGGTTTATTTTAGCAATACAGGGTTTGGTAGAAATAAGCGACATCAAAAAACCTCCTTCAACTTCAATAAGGAAATAGGTTCCTGAAACGGGTGTTTGATTGATTTCTTTAAGTGGAACAGACCATTCAATCTCTTTGTTTGCATTCATTTTTAGTATAACAGGTCCATTAGAGAAATCGATTGAAGTAGTGATTAGAAAACCATTGTCTGAAGTAGAAATAATATTCGGATTGCCACGATTAAAATCAATAATATGGTGTGTATTTAAAAGTTCACCATCGCTATTATATTGATACAAATTAAAATTTTTCGCCGTGTCATCCGAAATTGTAGCAAACCCATTTTCAGTAGCAGTGATGGCAATTACCCCGTTTCCCGTGTAATTATCATCTAATGTTAAATTTTTTGTCCAAACAAGCTCATCATATTGATTGAATTTCATTATAACCTTCTTATCTCCAGTACGATCAGGAACTAAATAATAATCTCTGGAGTTGTTGTCTTTAATAAGAAATGATCCGTATCCATCTCCAAGATCTTTTTTCCATTCTAACTCTCCTTGCAAGTTATACTTTAACAACTGTTGATATCCATATATATAAGCTCCATCGTGCAAGAAATCCGTATTTATAGCAAAAAAACCATCGTTTATATCAAGCAAACGAAGTGACATTTGCTGCTCCATACAGGTTTGCCAGTCGAACTGAACAGGTAATGTTGGTATCTGTGCTTTTATAGGGCATATTGTTCCTATAAACAAAACGATTGCCAACACAAATCGTTTTTTGTTACTAATTTTTATTTTCATTTCTTTACTTTTTTAGTTTGTACATATTTGATTTATGCCTTAAGATATTTACTTAATAACAACTAATTTTTTGTTTTGTTGAGTTTTTCCTACATGCAGAGTAACGATATAGGTTCCTGCTTGTAATGTTTTTGTATCGAATCGTTTTTGTTCTGATTTTTCAGCTAATTCAAACGTTACGAGTATTCTTCCGGAAATGAGCTATTTAGAACGTTTCTAAATTTTCCTTGTTGTGGTAATTTTAGAAAAATCCCGCAACAAGGCGATGTTCTATGAAGTTATTTTTCCCCAATTTCAAGATAGTTGTAAAAACTTTTTTAAAGCCGTTTCTTTTTAGAAACGCAAAACAAAAAACATCAAAATAAAATGCAAATAGCCCCAAAAAACAGGCTTTCGGGCACGAAAGCAAAATCAAAAATGTTGCAATACGATGATGTCGTGTTAGGCTCATTTGCGGATTTTGAATAGTTAATTGGCTAAAGATACAACACTTTTTAAAAAAGTCAAGTATTTTTTTTCTGTCAAAAAGTAAGGAAAATGATTTTTTCTGCAAATCATAGGCTTAAAACGAATATGTATTTTTTATTCGTTTATCCTTATCCGACTGCCATCGGATTGGATTAAAAACGTACTTTTGTAAGTGAGAAAAATCATTTAAAAATCACAACAACACACATAACACTTTATGAGTAAGACTATTGCAATCGCAAATCAAAAAGGAGGAGTAGGAAAAACCACCAGTGCTATCAATCTTGCTGCAAGTCTTGCCGTGCTTGAATACAAAACCTTATTGATAGATGCCGATCCGCAAGCAAACGCCACATCGGGAGTAGGTTATGATCCGAAAGAAATCGAACTGAGTATCTACGAATGTATTATCGATAACTTGGATCCGAAGAAAGCAATCATAGAAACAAACACACCAAACTTGTTTCTGTTGCCGGCTCATATCGACTTAGTTGGTGCCGAAATCGAAATGATCAATATGTCCGAGCGCGAACAATTGATGAAAAAAGTAATCGATAAAGTAAAGAACGACTACGACTACATCATCATCGACTGTTCGCCCTCGCTCGGTTTGATTACCGTAAATGCGCTCACAGCATCTGATTCGGTTATCATACCCGTACAATGCGAATATTTTGCGCTCGAAGGATTGGGAAAATTATTGAATACCATTCGGATTGTTCAAAACAGATTAAATCCGTCTTTAGACATTGAAGGAATTTTGTTGACCATGTACGATGCGCGTTTGCGTTTGTCAAAACAAGTTGTTGAAGAAGTCAGAACGCACTTTCAAACAATGGTTTTCGAAACCATTATCAATCGAAATACACGTTTGAGCGAAGCACCAAGTTTCGGACAAACCATTATCATGCACGATGCCGCAAGTTCGGGTGCCATAAATTACCTGAATCTAGCCCGCGAGATTCTTAACAAGAACAATCCCGAACAGCAACAACCTTCAGAAACCAACGAAAACGAATCACAATGACAAATGATAACGAAAAACCTAAACGAAGAGGGTTAGGAAGAGGATTAGAATCCATTTTAGGAGTCAATAAAACGGAATCGACAACAGTAATTTCTGAAATGACAACCGACTACATGGTCGGTTCGATAGCCGAAATTAATATTGACCTTATCGAAGCCAACCCCTTTCAACCTCGAGTTGATTTTGACGAAATGGCACTTACAGAATTAGCTGTATCGATAAGAAATCAAGGTGTTATTCAGCCGATTACAGTTCGAAAATTAGGTACAGATAAATTTCAACTCATATCGGGCGAACGCCGTTTGCGTGCTTCTAAACTTGCCGATTTGAAGAAAATTCCGGTATTCATTCGTTTCGCAAATGACGAACAAATGCTCGAAATGGCACTAATCGAAAACATTCACCGCGAAAACTTGAATGCCATTGAAGTAGCAATTTCGTACCAACGTCTGATCGACGAATGCAGTCTGACACAAGAAGGTTTGAGCGATCGAATCGGTAAAAGCCGTTCGGACATCACCAATTATCTTGGATTATTAAAACTGCCCGCCGAAATACAAGTTGCTGTACGCGACGGACATATCAGCATGGGGCATGCACGAGCAATCAAAGGTGTGAATGGCGACGAAAAACAACTTTTGTTACTTCAGAAAATTGTTGAAAACGACCTCAATGTGCGTCAAGTTGAAGCCTTGGTACGCGATATGAAGAACACCTCTCCATCGAAAAAAACAGAACAAAAAAATATTGTTCCTGACGCAATGAAAAGTCGCGTAAAAAACCTAGAAGCGAAACTTCAAACAAAAATTGATATTCGCCGAAACATAAACGGAAAAGGAACGTTAGTAATTACATTTCAGAACGATGCCGAATTCGATCGTCTGATAAATTCTCTATAATAGAAAAACGTTACTTTGCTTCATGCGAAACAAATTTAGCTTATTCCTTTTACTTCTACTAATTCCTTTCGGAAAATTAACATCTCAGGAATTAACTAATACTATCAAAGTAAAACCTCCACATTCAGCTAAAAAAGCAACTTATTTATCAATGGCTTTGCCGGGACTTGGTCAGGCATACAACAAAAAATATTGGAAAATTCCGGTAATCTATGTAGGAGCCGGTGCCATCTATTATTTTGCGCATACCAACAACACCGAATATCGGCTTACGCGAAAAGCCTACAACTACGTTGTAAACGGCGATACGCATCCAAGCAGCAATCCTTATCTCGAAAAAGGTTACTCCGCTTCCGATTTGCAAGAATTGCGCGATTATTACAGACGCAATATGGAATTAAGTTGGATTATCATGGGCTTGTGGTACATTTTGAATATTGTCGATGCCGCTGTCGATGCACATTTATTCAATTACGACATCAGCGAAAATCTTTCGTTGCATCTCGAACCCGTAATTCAAACACATGGATTGCAACCGACAATGTTAGGTTATAGTTCGCCACAAACCGGATTGAAAATTGCTATAAAATTCTAAAAAAAACTGATAAAACTAAAACGAATGAAAATAGCGTTGATCGGATACGGTAAAATGGGAAAAGAGATCGAACAAGAAGCATTAGCCTGCCAACATACCATTTGTGCCAAAATAGATCAAGATAATGAATGGCAACTGCATCACGAAGCAATCAGAGAAGCTGACATAGCAATTGATTTTTCCGTTCCGGACAAAGCTGTCGGCAATATTCTAAAATGTTTCGAGCGCAATATCCCTGTTGTTGTTGGCGTTACCGGTTGGTACGAACAATTGGATTTTATCATAAAAACGTGCCTCGAACAACAAAAAAGTCTTTTTTACGCACCGAATTTCAGTATCGGCATGAATATCATGTTCAACTTAAACAAACGATTGGTTCGGCTGGCATCAAAATACGGTTATCAGTTTGAGCTTTTCGAAGCGCATCACGAGCAAAAACTTGACAAACCAAGCGGCACCGCCATAAAATTAGCAAATGACATTATCGAAGCATCGGAATATCAAAAATGGACGTTAAACAAAATCAACACCGATTTGTTTATTGATGTAATTCGTCAAGGCGATACCAAAGGAATACATGAAGTGCGGGCACAATCGGAAATCGACAAGTTGACTATCAGACACGAAGCCTTCAGTCGCAAAGGATTTGCCAAAGGAGCTATTGCAGCGGCAACGTTTTTGATTGACAAAAAGGGTGTTTTTACAATGACTGATTTATTAAACGAATAAAACATGAAACGAAGCATGTTCCTTAAAACGCCGAAGGCAATGAAATATCATGCGAGTTTATTCACAAATAAAAAAATTAATAAGGTGCTCATGAATCCTTACGGATTTCATACGACCTTTAAAAAACAAATTATTTACGTATGAAAACTAAAAATCAAATCACGTTTTTTTTGATGATTCTGCTTTTTATAGGCGTATCATGCAATTCAAGTCGCACAAGTACAGCGAACATTCGACCGATTACAACAACAACACTAACTTACGACGAAATAGCAAGCGATCCGTTTGGAATTGACACCGTTTATATGCAGAAAAAAACAATGATCGTTGCGATTAATTATGGAGGCGGATGCGGGACATGCGAAGCCGCACTTTATTACAACGGAATAGCAGCCTTATCAATGCCACCGCAACTTTCGATGAAATTGGCTTTTATCGATAACGATAAGTGCCGTGCAACTATTCGCGATACGCTTTATTTCGATATGTCAGAAATCGAACCTATCGCGCATAATGGTGCCATCATTCGGTTACAAAATTATGACCATGCTATAAAATACAACATTCCCACGCCTTAAATTAACCTTTATAAAGAAAGAATACGGTCGATGTTTTTTGGAATTTTTAACTTTGCTTTTTCTAATGTAAACAAAATCACATGTTGAAACTCATTTTAATTCTGCCCGTACTATTCACAATCCCTACTATTTTTGCTTGGAAACTGTTCGAACTTGCCGGCGAAAAAGGTTGGAAAACACTCATTCCATATTATAATTTGTATGTGTTTCTACAAATACTTCGCAAGCCGATATGGTGGTGCATTTTACTACTTTTTCCGTTTCTGAACATCTTCATCTACTTGTTGATGGAAGTCGATTTGGTAAAATGTTTCGGGAAATTCAAACTGCACCAACTATTCTTAGCAGCGGTATTTCCGTTTGTTTATTTTCCTGTCATCAGTCTCGAAAAAGAAATCAAATACAGCGACCCGAAAGAAACCGTTTATCCTAAAAAATCAGCAATTCGCGAGTGGGTTGATGCGATTATTTTTGCTGTTGTAGCAGCTTTTATCATCCGAACATTCATTTTCGAGGCGTATACAATTCCAACTTCAAGCATGGAAAAATCACTTTTAGTAGGCGATTTTTTGCTTGTCAGCAAAATGAGTTACGGACCTAAAACGCCCAACACGCCGCTTGCATTTCCGTTTGTACACCACACATTACCTTGGACCAAAAACACAAAATCGTACGTTGAGTGGATAAAATGTCCGTATTATCGTTTCCCGGGATTAGGCGAGGTGAAAAGAGGCGATGCTGTGGTATTCAACTATCCGGCAGGCGATACGGTAAGCGATATTTTCCAAAGTAATGTGAGTTATTATCAATTAGTTAGAGAATATGGTCGTAAACGTGTCATGACCGACAAAGCGAATTTTGGAAACATTATTGCGCGTCCGGTTGATAAGCGTGAAAATTATATCAAACGTGCGATCGGGCTACCGGGCGACACCCTCGAAATAAAAGAAACCGTTGTTTTTGTTAATGGAAAGCCAATCGATCAGCCTGAAACGGTACAATTCAAATACCTTGTCAAAACAAACGGAACAGCAATCAACCAGCGCATTTTGAACAAATACGACATTACCGAAAGTGCGCGCACAAACATGCCCGATGAATACCTATTTTGGATTACACAAGATGTTGCCGACGAACTCGCACAACTCTCGAACGTGAAATCGGTAACAAAAATGATCCTTGCTAAAGAAACAGGACTTAATAGAGAAATTTTTCCGCACAACCCCGAAAATTATCCTTGGAATGTCGATAACTATGGACCTATTATGATTCCAAAAGCAGGACAAACAATTGCATTGAATTTGACAAATCTTCCGCTGTACGAGCGTGTTATTCGCGCTTACGAATTGAACGACTTGAAAGTAGAAAACAATGAAATCTACATTAATGGCGAAAAAACAGATTCATATACCTTCAAAATGAATTACTATTGGATGATGGGTGACAATCGCCACAATTCAGCCGATTCGCGCTACTGGGGATTCGTACCTTACGATCACGTTGTTGGGAAAGCCGTTTTTGTTTGGCTGTCGTTAGATAAAAACAAACGCTTGTTCGACGGAAAAATACGCTTCAACAAAACCATGCGGTTTGTAAAATAAGAAACTATAAATCAGAAAAATAAATACCATTCAAGATGAAAAAAGCAACAATCGAAACAGAAAAAGGAACAATGATACTCGAAATGTTCGACGACGATGCACCAAACACGGTAGCAAACTTTGAAAAATTAGCCAACTCGGGATTCTACGACGGATTAATATTTCATCGCGTAATTCCTGATTTTGTAATCCAAGGCGGCTGCCCAAATGGCACAGGAACCGGAGGACCAGGTTATAAAATCAAATGCGAACTTGACGGCAAAAAACAATACCACGACAGAGGTGTCATTTCAATGGCACATGCCGGACGCGACACAGGCGGATCGCAATTTTTTATTTGCCACTCGCGCAACAACACGGCGCATCTTGACCGCAACCATACTGTTTTTGGAAAAGTGATCGAAAATGTAGAAGTCGTTGATGCCATTCGTCAAGGCGATAAAATTTTGAAAATCAGAGTAGCATGAAAACTTAATTACAGATATACTCAAACAGAATTGATTTGCAAAACAATTTGCTTACGTAAATAAAAAGAGTTAGAGCCAATGCGACGATGAAACAAGGAACCTCCTCTGATTGGAAAGAGATGTAGTAAAAATATGTTTAACGTTTAAAACTTAACAAATAAAAAATTTAGTCCTCCTATTATTATTACCCCTATTTATGGGTTGTAATAAAGATATAAACGAAGCCCAAGATTATCGAAAAGATTTCATAGGCGACTATAAATGTTCATATTTAAAAACATTAAGTACCTATTATCAAGATTCTATTTGGGTTGATACAATTTGCTTTTCTAATGATACTTTAATAACAATCCAGAATGCGGCAGATAAAAATAAAATTGCTTTTTTGGATTGGAACTTAAGAATACAAGAAAACGGAAATATAGATACAGGGTATTGTATTACTGGTGATTGTATGGATTGTGATAAATACCAACTTGTATTCTCAAAAGACAGTATCTATTATTTTTCACAATGCGGTGGACATGGTTCCTTTTACATATATGACTTGTCTGGAATAAAAATCAAATAATATGAAACAGATAATACATTATAGGCGAAATAGTAGTAAATTAGGTGCAAGGCTATAACATACTGCTTCGTCTGACAGAAAAGTGTTGAAAAAATGAAACACGTTTCGGTAGTTTAAGCAGACATTTTGCTAACTTTGTGATTTAGATAGAGCATTATGACAAAACAAAACCCCGGAATATACGGGATTGCATATTCTAACAGAGATTTTACCCAAGCGGACACTTGGGGCAAAAATCAATTCAATTCATCTTTCCCTGCGGGTTTGACAAATTTTCTTGCTTCAAAAAACTTAGACAATGTTTATATCTACCTTGATAAAAATCTGAAAGTTAAACACGGTAAAATTTCGGCAGAAAAACTTTATGGGATAAAACCGACTTCTGACGATTTATTTTTTTCTTTTGAAAGTCAATACACACCATATCAACAGTTAATCATTGGAACATTGCCAAGAGTTGATTTGGTAACGCAATCAAGAAACAACGGCCAAGTTTTACGACCAATAGAAGTGAAACTAACGGCATTGCCTGATAATTCAACTTGTCATTTAATCGAAGAAAATTACGGTTGTGAAATAGTAATCAGACCTGATACAATTGTTTATTTGGCTTGTAGTATCGCCGAAAACTTCAAAGATAATCGCAAACAACTTGTTCAGTTATTCGGTAACAAGTTCGACACAATCGTTGATTGGACTGACGGAACTTCTGTTTGGTCTTTTATTCCTGATATGATTTCCGCTATTGACAAAATTGCGCTTTCAGTTTTGGACAAGCAAGAACCAATTTTGTTGCAGCCGATATGGAAAACAAACGGGAAATCACCAAAACTGTCAGACAACTGTTTAGACGTTTTTGTGTGGAGTAATTTTGCTTTTACACAACTTTTTGTGGACGTTGCAAGAGGAGAACTTTCCGAAAACAACAGAATTACAAGACAGATTAGAACAATTATTTGGTTATTCAAAATGCTTTTTGATTTCACCAAACAGGGACAAATCAATCATCACAAAATTATTGACGAACTTTCTTACAACACAAAAAATGACAAAGCATTTGCCGTAAACGGACGTGTTACACACAAATATATGGCTTGTGCGGAATTGACAAAACCAAGAATTGAAAAGAAAGACATTAAGAAAATCATTCTTGGCGGTGGACAGAACTTGTTAAGTCCCGAAAGAAGATTTGATGCGATTATTTACAACTCCCCTGAATTATTTAGCTGATGGAAACCGTAGATTTATTTTCGGGTTGTGGAGGGTTATCGCTTGGTTTTCAAACCGCAGGTTTTGAGATATTAGCGGCTTTTGACAAGTGGCAACCTGCGATTAAAGTTTACAAAGAAAATTTTGATCACCCGATTTATGACACCGACTTGGGAAGTGATGAAGGACTTAATTTTGTAAAAAGTTTAAAACCCCAAATGATTATTGGCGGACCGCCTTGTCAAGATTTTTCAAGTGCCGGAAAACGAGATGAAACGTTGGGACGTGCCGATTTGACAATTTCTTACGCAAAAATTGTTGCGGCTTCAAAACCCGAATGGTTTGTAATGGAGAACGTTGAACGTATAGTTAAAAGCAGAATTTTGAAAGAATCGTTACAGATTTTCAAAAAAGCAGGTTACGGAATTTCTTATCAAGTTTTAGACGCAAGTTTTTGCGGTGTTCCACAAGCACGAAAACGCTTCTTTTTGGTAGGACACAAACATTCGCAGGACGGTTTTCTAAATCCATATTTTTCCAAAAACTTAGCAAACAAACCAATGACATTGTTTGATTATTTTGGTAAATCTTTGGGCGTTGAATACTATTACCGACACCCAAGAAGTTACGCAAGACGTGGAGTTTTCAGTATTTACGAGCCGAGTCCAACCATTCGTGGCGTAAATAGACCTATTCCAAAAGGTTATACAAAACACGAAGGCGACCCGATAGATATTTGTAAAAAAGTGAGACCGCTAACAACCAAAGAGCGTAGTTTAATTCAAACATTTCCCGAAAATTTTATTTTCAACGGGAGCAAAACCGACCTTGAACAAATTATAGGGAATGCGGTTCCTGTTAAACTTGGCGAATTTGTTGCAAACTGCATTAGAGAATATATTGAAGATAGAGAGCAGAACAAACTTGTTTTATCGGGACAATTAGAATTTGCTTATGTTAAGTAACGTATGTCATACACAATGAGTTTAATAAAAACACAAAAAAGTCTGGTGCCTAACATCGGCTTGGCACAAGGCGGGGCGACTTGCTTCGTATTAACATTTGTGCTAAATTTGAAGTTTCGACTTTGTATTGAAGTTAGTGTTGTAAATTCCGCACTGCACCAAGTCGAAAACGTTGAACCTAATATTTTTCGCATTCAATTTCCGTTTGAGTATAGATTGAAAAGTAAGATATTTTGTCTCGCTTTTATATATAAGACCAATCATTTTAAAATAAATAGAATTTGTTAATTTAGATAACCCATGATTCATATAGACTTTATTTTAGCTTTTGCAATTGGTGCTGCTTTTGTAGCTATTATGTGGTCGTTGACAAGACTCATAAAAAACAAAAAACAAGATTATTTGGCAGACCTGAATATCGGATACGACCTGAACCCTGTAATCAAAGCTTTTCTGGCGATGGTTATTGTTGTCAGAAAAGATTTTTCTATTGAAAAAATATTGAATCACGATCCGCAAATCATACCGAACTATTCAATCGAAACAGAAAATACAGACATTCGCGAAAGCGTTTTTAAAAGTTTTAAAGACGCTGTAACAACACAAATAACATCATTTTTCGAAACAGGAGAAGCATCAAGTATCGAATTGGATTTAGAAGGAAGAGGAAAACCTCGAACGATTCGAATTAATTGCTTTCCGATGAATCAAGACCGCGTCATTATATCTTTCATAGACATTACCGAAGCAAAAGAGCAAGCAATTCGCACGATACGAAAACAATTCGAATTGCGACAAATAGCTGCAACACAAGTTCATGATAAATCAAAAGTCGCAATTTTGCCTGATGAAGCAGCTGACGCAAGGCTTAATTCGGACGAAAAAGAAACTCGAAAATTTGACTTGTCGGAATCGGAAAAACTACTGATAGAAAACGACAAACAGCTGCAAATGGCTTTTGCTATCGGAAAAGTAAGCCCTATAATGTGGGACATTCAAAACGATTTGATTTTTGTTAAAGTGTTGCACGAAAATGGTGAAATACATTCGATCGACGGAGAAGGAATCGATTTTATGATTGAAAACGCTCCTGCCTCAGAAAGAGAAACACAGCGCGAATTACTCAACAACCTTAAAAAAGGTATCATAAATAAAGCCCGTTTTGAAACACAGATCGATCCGATTGACCCGAACGCATTACACGACCAATATTACGAAGTGTTTTTAGAAACAGTAGAAAAAGATCATAATGGTGTTCCTGTAAAAATTATAGGCATAATACAAAATATAACAAGTAAAAAATCCATTGAATTTGAAAAACAAAAACAAAAAGAGTTCTTTGTAAATCTGATCAACGAAATACCCATCCCAATTGCAGTAAAAAACGTTGAAAAAGATTATCAATATGTTTACTGGAACAAAGAAAGTGAACGCTTCTTTGGCAAAAAAGCCGAAGAAGTTATCGGACACAACGACTTCGATATTTTTCCACAACAACAAGCCGTTGAAATCAGAAAACACGATCTACAAGTAACAGAAGAAGAGAAAACATACAATTACGAAATTGTAACAACCGAAGAAAAATTCGCGAAAATAAATAAAGCATTAGTAACCGACTCGCATAACGACAACAACATTGTCGTTTCCTGCTTGGATATTACCGAATTAGCGCAATCTCAAGAAGCCATAAAAAAACAAAACCAACAATTAGAATTGGTTTTAAAAGCGGGAAATATTATTTTTCTCTTTTATGATGTAGAAAAAGGAATTGTTTCAATTGTAGAATCGGAAAACAAATTGAATAATCCCAATATTATAGAAAACATTATAGAAGAAACAAGCGATATAAAAAACCTCTTAGCTAAAGTAAATTCCGAAGATAGAATATTATTAGAAACACAAATTAAACTCCTGCTCAACGGAAAAATAAAGAATTTCAAACAACAAGTACGTTATGATTCGAAAGAAGATCACGATTCGATATACGAAATTCATGTTTTAGCCGATAAAACAGACAGTAATGGCAATGTAATTACAGCCGTAGCTACGGCACAAAATATAACAGAAAGAAGGGTTATCACGCAAGAACTGAACGTCAATAAAGCATTGCTCAACGAAATTGTAGACAATATGTCGGTTTCGGTTGCTGTAAAAGATGTCGACAACGATTTCAAATACATCTTGTGGAACAAAATGAGTGAAAAATTCTTTGAAAGAAGAGAAGAAGACGTACTCGGAAAAAATGATTTCGAAATTTTTGGCGAAGAAATAGGTCGTAATAATCTAAAAAAAGACAAAGAAATAACCGAATTATCAGAAGGCATATCCTACCAGAAAAAAATCATTCGTAAAGATGGCTCCGTATTTAATTCACTAGTCAACGAAGTCATGTTCCAAGGTTATGGAAAACGATTAATAGTCGTATCGCATCTCGATATAACAAATCTGACTAAATTACAAGCCGAATTGAACGATGTCAACACACAGCTACGTCTGTCGTTGATGACCGAAAAAATAGTCCCGATCGTTTGGGATTGCATCCAAAACGAATTTAAAATATCGATTCCCGAATTTGCTACTTCAGTCGACAAACTTTCGAGCAAAGAAGAGATTGTTTCGTTTAATTCCTTCATTAAGAGCGTCCATCCCGACGACAGAGAATCGGTCAAAGAAAAACTTGCCGAAATTCAAAGCGGTGCAACCAATCATGTGCATTTTGAAATGCGTTTTGATTTCAGAGGAAAATACGACCGCTATTACAACATTCATTTGGTCGTTCAAGAAAAAACAAAAGACGATAAATCGAAGCGAATTTTCGGTGCCATGCAAGATATTACAGAACAGCGAAAAGCCTCTATTAAACTTCAAGAAGCAAAAGAAAAAGCCGAAAACTCTGATAAACTAAAGTCGGCATTTTTGGCAAACATGAGCCACGAAATTCGCACGCCACTCAATGCCATTATCGGTTTCAGCGAATTGCTTTCGATGAGCGACGACGAAAAAGAAAAGCAAGAATACATGGAAATAATCACGGCAAATAACAACTTGATGCTGGTGCTTGTCGATAATATTCTTGACTTGTCGAAACTCGAAGCCGACACAATGGAATATTCGTTTTCGAACGTAAACGTCAACCTCATGATGCGCGAAATCGAACGCAAATTCAACGAAGACTCGACCGTAAACAAAAAAATCGAACTTGTTTTTGAAGAAACAGAACCTAAATGCGTTGTTGTAACAGAGAAAAATCGTGTAAAACAAGTTATTTTTAATTTCTTGTCGAACGCTTATAAATTCACAAAAGAAGGAAAAATTTCGTTCGGATTCAATGTAAAAGACAACAAAATACGCTTCTATGTCAGCGACACCGGAATTGGTGTTTCACCTGGTGAACAAGAACTTATTTTTGAACGGTATTACAAATCAAACAACTTTACAAGCGGAGCCGGATTAGGCTTGGCTATTTCAAAAGAAATTGTTCGAAAACTCAATGGCACAATTGGCATCAACTCAGAGCTTGGTAAAGGTGCTACATTCTGGTTCGAAATTCCGGTCGAATTTGTCAATACGGAACAAAAGAAAACCGCCGAAAAACAAGACATCAAAAAAGAAGAATCGAAAAGACGAAAAAAACTCATTCTCGTAGCCGAAGACATGCTTGATAACTACAAATTGATTCAAGTAAAAATGGAAAGCAAATACAATATTGTACACGCTTGGAACGGTTACGAAGCCGTCAATCTTTTCGATCAACACCAGCCTGATGCTATCTTGATGGACATTAAAATGCCCGGAATGGACGGTTATGAAGCTACTTCGATTATTCGCGGAAAAGATGCTAACGTGCCCATTATAGCAGTAACAGCTTATGCTTATGCCGAAGACAAAGACAAAATTATGAAAAGCGGATTTAATGATTTTGTAACAAAACCAGTCGACATGGATAAAGTGTTCGAAATTTTAGAAAAATTCGAAGTTTGAAAAGTAGCTAAAGGGAGCTTCTAAAAATTCAAAAGACAAGGCTTGCGACCGAGACAAAAGCGGAGTTTACTTGGCGTAAATGAGCATTTTGGCGAGGGAGCGTAACGCAGTATTTTGGATTTTTAGA
>JAISHW010000019.1 GCA_031262365.1 Lentimicrobiaceae bacterium | reverse complement strand
GGAAGAATTATTATCAAAAAATGCTTCCTTTGCAAAGCAATGACAGGACTAAAAAACATTTGTAAAGTTATAACAGTATTTAATTATTAACCTGTAAACTTTTTTTAGGACGAGACATTTAATTCTGATAAGACCTATGTACAATTCTATTATTCCGGTTCCTCTGGACTTTCTGATGTGGGAAAAGGTAAATATGATTATTCAGAAAACACGTCTACACTTACTTTTCTACAAGAAGAATATAATGGATCTGCGTATAGTGATACTCGTGCCTATAAATATGATTTTGTTAACAATAAAACACTGAGAATAGGCGGATTAACTTATTTTAAGGAATAGATTTATTATCACTACAAGCAAAATCAGCCAATCGCCTAGAACAGTAAAGTTTTAGGCGATTTTACTTTTAATTCCGAATCCAAAATTGTTGCTACTGATTCGCTCCAAGCTATTTCGGTTTATTTGCAAAAAAATTGTGAAACAACACACCGTATTTGAGTCGACTCTTTCAAAGGAAACCTTATTCTGTTTTGCAGGTTTTTTTCGAGGCATGATCGAATAAATTGTTGTTTAATGTGTAATTTGGTCTCGTAAAACAAACGATGATGGCAAAAAGAAATGGTTTTGGGACAATGGCGGTATATTTTACTTCTATTTCGTCCATATTGGGTGCTATTTTGTTTCTCCGATTAGGCTTTGCCATAGGCACTTTAGGCTTTTGGGGTGCTATTTTGGTCATTCTTTTAGGTCATCTGATTACCATTCCGACTGCTTTAGCAATTTCAGAATTGGCTACCAATACACGCGTTGAAGGAGGTGGCGAATATTTTATTATTTCGCGCTCATTCGGATTAAAATTAGGTTCGACAATAGGCATCACGCTTTTTTTGTCGCAAACCATCAGCATCGCTTTTTATACGATTGCTTTTGCCGAGTCGTTTCAGCCGTTTTTTGTTTGGTTTGCCGAACAGTTTGGTTATGAATTACCCAGACAGGTCATCAGCGTACCTACTTTATTGATTTTAGCATACATCATTTTGTATAAAGGATCCGGTTCGGGAGTCAAATTGCTTTATATCGTCAACGGACTACTCCTTGCAGCATTATTGTTTTTCTTTTTAGGAAAGCCAACCGAATCCGTCCAAAATGCGACAGTGTTGATTCATGAAAATTTTGGATTTCAAAATGTGAATCACTTCTTCTTGATATTTGCTATTTGTTTTCCTGCTTTCACAGGAATGACAGCCGGAGTGGGGCTTAGTGGCGATTTGCGTAATCCCGGCAAATCAATTCCAATCGGAACAATGTTGGGAACACTCACCGGACTGGTTGTTTATGTTGCCGTTGTCTGGAAATTTTCAGTTTCGGCATCACAAGCCGAATTACTTAGCGAACAATTGATTATGACCCGTATCGCTCTGTTTGGAAACATCGTTATTCCTATCGGTCTGGCAGCCTGCACGTCGTCTTCGGCAATTGGTGCCATGATTGTGGCACCGCGAACACTACAAGCCATTGCGCTCGACAAAATTTTTCCGTTTAGACGGATTAACATGTTTTTTGGGAGCGGCAAAGGCGAAGCGCGCGAACCGAAAACGGCTTCCGTATTTTCTTTTATTATAGCACTCATTTTCATTTTATTAGGCGATGTCGATTCGGTTGCCGAAATCATTACGATGTTTTTTCTAATTACTTATGGAACACTTTGCTTAAGTTCGTTTTTGAATCATTTTGGCTCGCCTCCATCGTATCGTCCGCGTTTCAAATCGTATTGGTTTATTTCGCTTGCCGGATTTTTGCTCTCGGTATGGGTTATGTTTATGATTAATCCACTTTACACGTTTTTGGCTTACATCGTGATTGTGCTTATTTATCTTTTTATTGAACACAACAATAAAGAGAAAAAAGGTATTGTAAACATTTTCAAAGGCGCCTTGTTTCAGCTGAACCGGCATTTGCAGATTTATATGCAAAAACACCAATCGAGCATGGATAAGGAAGAATGGCGACCGGCAGCAATTTGCATTTCAGCCAATTCGTTCAAACGCGAAAAAGTGCTTTATCTGATGAAATGGATTAGTTATCAACACGGATTTGGCACATACTTTCATTTTATAGAAGGCTATTACAACCGCGAAACACATCTCGAATCGAAAGAAATATTAAAACGCCTTGTTGATGAGCAAAAAGAAGCTCGAAGTACGCTTTATATCGACACCATGATTTCGCCTTCGTATACTTCGGCTATTGCACAAATTATCCAAGCACCATCAATTTCCGGAATGGAAAACAATATGGTTGTTTTTGAATACGACAAAGAACATCACGACGAGCTTCGGCGCATATTAGACAATATCAACTTGGTTCGTTCAGGCGATTTCGATGTTTGTATTTTTGCCGATTCGGAAAATTTAATCCATCCCAAAAACGGCATCCATGTGTGGATACGCGAAGAAGATACGATAAACGAAAATCTAATGATTTTGCTGGGTTACATTATTTTAGCACATCCCGATTGGAAAAAGAGCTTGATCAAAATATTTATTGCACATAAAAAAGAGGAACAAACATCGGCAAAAGAAGATCTTTTCAAACGAATTGCCGAAGGTCGCTTGCCTATTACACGGGCAAACATTGATCTTGTCGACCTTGATCAGAAACATTCATTAAGTCAAGTCGTAGAAGAATATTCAAAAACAGCGGGGTTGACTATCATCGGATTCGACGAACATGTCATGCGCTACGATCCGGTTCGTTTTTTCTCAAAATTTGATGCTATCGGCGATATTTTGTTTGTAAACGCCAAACAAGCACGAGAAATTATTTGATAAAACACAGGGAAACTTCTCATAATCAAATATTTGACATTCAATAAAAAAATCGTAACTTTGCCTTTGAAAAAATAAAAAATTAGAGAGTGGGGAAAGTTGATAAAGGTTCAAGCGGTTTTTCTCTTATCAAAAAGGTAAAAATAAGCTTTATTATCTTAAACCTATTTTATAACGTTAAAAAAACAACATCATGACATTCGAATTACCACAATTGCCTTATGCAATCGATGCGTTGCAACCGTATATTTCGAAAGAAACATTAGAATTTCACTACGGAAAGCATCATGCAGCTTACGTCAACAATTTAAACAAACTGATTGATGGCACTGCTTTTGATCAAGCAAGTCTTGAAAAAATCATCAAAGAAAGCACCGGTGGCATTTTCAACAACGCCGCCCAAGTGTGGAACCATACGTTTTATTGGAATTGTTTGAAACCAAATGGAGGTGGCGAGCCTAAAGGAACACTTGCTGAAGCAATCGGAAAAGAATTTGGAAGTTTCGAAACTTTCAAAGAAAAATTTACACAAGCAGCGATTGGTTTATTCGGGTCAGGATGGACTTGGCTCGTTTTAGGCAAAGACAGACGTTTAATGATCACACAAGAAAGCAATGCCGGAAATCCAATGACAAAAGAACAAACACCTTTGCTAACTTGCGATGTTTGGGAACACGCCTATTATATCGATAGGCGCAATGCACGTCCGGCTTATATCGAAAACTTTTGGAAATTAATCAACTGGGATTTCGTCGAAAAAAATTACACAAAATAATTCTCAAGAAAAACAGGGATTGCTTCATGTAAAGGGTGGAATACATTTGTGTTTCGCCCTTTTTTGCAGCACAAAACTCACAGCACCGTAATTGATAACAGCGAAAAACAACTTACTTTTGTTGTTGTAAATTACAAACAATGGAAACCTTATACCCTTTTAAGTTTACTCCAATTTACAAAGATAAAATATGGGGCGGACAAAAAATAAAAACCATCTTGAATCAAAACTTCGGAAAATTGCCAAACTGTGGTGAATCTTGGCTGCTTTCGGGAGTCGAAAACGAAGCAACGGTTGTCAGCAACGGATTAATGGCTGGAAACGAACTCAACGAATTAGTAGAAGTATTCATGGGCGATTTGGTTGGCGACGACATATACGACTTGTATGGCGATCAATTTCCTCTTTTGATAAAGATTCTCGATTCGAACGATTGGCTTTCGGTACAAGTACATCCTGATGATGCTTTGGCTCTAAAACGGAAAATCGGGAATGGAAAATCGGAGATGTGGTACGTGATGCAAGCCGACGCAAACGCCGAATTGATTAGCGGTGTCAACAAAGAAATGAACGTTGGCGCGCTTTTCGAAACCATTGAAAACGGCAATTTAAAAGACGTTCTCAACTTCGAAAAAGTCAAACAAGGCGATGTGTTTGACATTCCGGCAGGACGAATCCATGCTTTAGGACCAGGATGTTTGATTGCCGAAATTCAGCAAACAAGCGATACCACATACCGTATTTACGACTGGAACCGCATCGACCAATCGGGTATGAAACGCGAATTACATTGCGACGAAGCCCAAGAAGCCATCGATCTGACACCGCATAAGCATTACAAAACGCATTACAAACCACAATTAGACAAAACAGTTCCACTTATTGTTTCCGAACACTTCACGACAAACTTTCTGGAATTTGAACACGATATTTTGAAAAATTATTCAGAAATCGATTCGTTTGTAATTTTATTTTGTACCGAAGGAAATTTTACCCTCGACTGGCAAACCGGTACCCTCGACATTCGATCCGGCGAATGTGTGCTGATTCCTAATGTAATAGAAGAAGTAAAACTGCTTCCCAAACAAAAAAGCAAACTGCTCGAAGTCTATATTATTCCACAAATGCAACCTTAAAACGCGCTTTATTGTCTTTAAACTGTTATTTTTGAGCAAAAATTAAATTGATACACCTCATGAAAAAGATTTTTTTAATCATCGCAGCAACTTGTTTTGTCTTGAGTACTGCCTTTGCACAAGAAAAGTCAAGTTTGCCAAATGTAACCATTAAAACACTTGACGGTAAGAATTTTAACACAACAGAATTTCAAAACGACGGCAAACCTATTATCATCAGTTTCTGGGCTTTGTGGTGCAAACCGTGTCAAAGAGAATTAGATGCTTTCAACGAAAATTATGAAGATTGGCAAGAAGAAACCGGTGTAAAAATCTATGCCGTTTCGATCGACGATTCTCGTTCGACTTCAAAAGTAAAACCGCATGTCGAAGGCAAAGACTGGGGTTTTGAAGTACTCATCGATGCCAACAGCGATTTCAAACGTGCAATGAATGTCAACATGATTCCACATACACTCTTGTTAGACGGCAACGGAAAAATCGTTTCGCAACACACAACCTATTTCGAAGGTGCTGAACACGAACTTTACGAAGAAGTGAAAAAAATAGCCGGAGTGAAGTAGAAAGACCATAAGAAGGTCGGGATTTTGAATCTTTAAAACCATAAAATAGGATTGCTCCTCCGTAACTAAATAAACATAAAAGAATGAAACGAAGCATGTTCCTTAAAACGCCGAAGGCAATGAAAATATCATGCGAGTTCCATACGACCTTTAAAAAACAAATTATTTACGTATGAAAAAAAGAATAAAAAAACTCGCGCTGATCGCTTTATTTCTTTGTTTTGGAACAGCTTACGCACAAAACATTTTCGATAAAGCCCAAGTTAGTGGAAGTTTTCAGATTGATGCACAATTATACAATCCCGACAAAGAGATCGGCATTACCGACTCAACAATCAACGGACGCAAAGTGGGTATAAACGGCTACGGACGCATCAACTATTCGGTTGGAAACTTTTCTGCCGGAATCCGTTATGAAGCTTATCTGACACCGCTTTCCGGATTCGACCAAAAACATGAGGGAAATGGAATTGCCAATTATTGGGCTTCATACAATACCAAAGAAATCGGTATCACAGTCGGTAATTTTTACGAGCAGTTCGGAAACGGATTGGTTTTCCGCACGTATGAAGAATGGTCGCTCGGCTACGACAACGCCATGAATGGTATGCACATCGTTTACCGTCCGGTCGAAGGTATTACCTTAAAAGGAATTTATGGCTCACAACGTTATTATTGGACGAAATACGAAAACAACAATCGTGGCATTATTCGCGGTATCGATGGCGAATTGAATTTCAACGAAACATTTTCGTGCATGAACGATTCGAAATTCCGCATGAGTATTGGCGGTAGTGCCGTAAGCAAATACCAGAAAGAAACCGATCCGATTTATAACATGCCCGAAAATGTGGGTGCTTTTGCCGGACGCATCAACATGGGATTGGGACGATTTGATTTTATGACCGAATACGCTTACAAAATCAACGACCCTTCGGCAACAAATAATTTCATTTACAAAGAAGGACAAGCCTTACTGGCTTCGTTGTCGTATTCGCAAAAAGGATTAGGAATGTCGTTGCAAGTCAAACGTATCGATAATATGAGCTTCAAATCGAATTATAAAATTACCGAAAACGCGCTCGACATCAACTTTATTCCCCCCATCAATCGCACACATTCGTACAGTTTAGCGGCACGTTATCCGTATTCGACACAACCAAACGGTGAAATGGGAATTCAGTTTCAACTGAACTACAAAATCCCGAAAGGAACATTTTTTGGCGGTAAATACGGAACGAGCATTGCTCTGAATTTCAGTCAAGTGAATGATATTGTACGCAATCAGATAAACGACACCATTTTGGTAAACCAAAAAGGAACGAAAGGCTATAAATCGCCATTTTTCGAAGTGTCAGACCACATTTTCTTCCGCGATGTCAACCTTGAAATCGAAAAACGTTTCACAAACAAATTTAAAGTTGTAGCAATGTACATGAATCTGTTGTACGACATAGCAACGATCGAAGGTCACGTTGGCGAAGAAAAAGTCAAAGCCAACATCGGTTTGGTCGACATGACTTACAAAATTTCGACACGCAACAGCCTTCGTCTCGAACTACAAGGTTTGTTTACCGAACAAGACAAAGGCGATTGGGCTGCTGCCATGTTAGAATATACAATTGCTCCAAAATGGTTTTTCGCCGTGGGCGATCAGTTCAATTATGGAAACGACATCAAAGACGAGCGCAATCATTATTACACCGCTTCTGCCGGTTATGTGCACGATGCAACACGTATTGCACTCACATTCGGTCGTCAAAGCGAAGGCGTACTTTGTGTAGGAGGCGTATGCCGTCAAGTACCGGCTTCGAGTGGTTTAATGTTAACAATAACAACAAGTTTTTAAAAATTTAAGATAATGAAAAATAAAAGATATTTTCTCCCGGTGCTATTACTGCTTTTTGCGACTTTTGCCTCGTGCGATAAAATTGACGAACCTTATATCAAACCCGGAGGTGGAGGCGGTGTGGTGCCACCTGGAGAAGCTGTTCGAAAAGTACTGCTTGAAGAATATACCGGACATCGTTGTCCAAATTGTCCGAACGGGGCTGCAATAGCAAAACAAATACAAGAAATTTTCGGCGAACAAGCCATTGTTATGGCTGTGCATGCCGGCATGTTTTCAAATCCGGGGTCGTCGCCTTACACCACGGATTATCGTACAGCAGCAGGAAGCGCATGGGATTCCTATTTTGAAGTCGGTAATCAAGGCTATCCAAGCGGTATCATTAATCGCCAGCGTTTTGATGGAAAAATTGTTTTGGGAAGAGATTCGTGGACAGAAATTGTTGCCGGTTTGGTAACCGTAGAAGCTGACGCTTCGATTACGATTAGCCCGACTTACAACGGAACAACTCGCAAATTGGAATTGGATATCAACACCGAATTTCTGAATGTCTTAGAAGGCGAATTTTGGCTCCAAGTATGTTTGCTCGAAAGCGGCATGATATCGGCGCAACTAAACCAATCAACGATAATAGAAGATTATGTACACAATCATGTACTACGTCAAGATATTAATGGCATTTGGGGCGAAACCTTAGCAAGTAACGTTGTGGTAGGCGAAAAATACAGTAAATTATACGAAATTACGCTTGATGAAAAATATGTTGCCGAAAACTGCGCTGTTGTCGCTTTTGTTTATAACAGCGAAACCAAAGAAATCGTTCAAGCCGAAGAAGTGCATATTATCGAATAATTTGTTTAAAGTTTTTATAGTTGTTCAGCAAAGGCTTCTCCTGAGAAGTCTTTGCTGTTTTTTTGGGACATCTAAAAATCCAAAATACTGCGTTACGCTCACTCGCCAAAATGTTCATTTACACCAATTAAACACCGCTTTTGTCTCGGTCGCAAGCCTTGTCTTTTGAATTTTTAGAAGCTCCCTTTTAATGTTACGTATTTTTTTCTTCGTTTAAATCGAGCAACGAAATCAGCACGACAGAAGCGCAATAACAACCAAAAATAGCTGTCATATACGAAATCGTTCCTACTGTCGAACGTTTATTAAATTCGCCGCGCTCTAAAACGACTGCCGATTTTGAAACTACTTCGGGCGAATAAACAACCGTAATATTTTCCCATATTCCCAGTTTGTGCAATTTCTTACGAATATAATAAGCTAAACGACAATTTTTTGTTTGTGAAATATCGACAACTTTGATGTTTTCGGGGAAAAACTTCCCGCCGGCACCCATTGAGCTAACTATTTTATGACCAAATTTTCGGGCGTAATAAAGCAAATAGACTTTCGGTGCCAAGGTATCAATTGCATCGACAACATAATCGTATTCTTGCTTAACAAGATCAATAATTACTTGGTCTTTGATGTATTTTTCGACCAAAACAAGCTCAATTTCAGGATTAATATCTTTCAAACGTTCCGCCATTACTTGTGTTTTTGGTTTTCCGACGGTGCTGCACAAAGCCGGAAGTTGACGGTTTCGATTTGTGTTGTTGACCACATCGCCATCAACGAGTGTTAATTTACCAATGCCGGCACGAGCCAATTGTTCGGCAACATACGCGCCCACACCGCCCAATCCGACAACTAAAACATGACTGTTTCGGAGTTTTTCAATCATTTCTTTTCCAACAAGCAATTCGGTTCGTTGCAACCAGTCAGGTGTCATATTCAAAATGGTTAAAGCATTTTAAAATCTATTTCAGCAAATGGAAAACAGCGTTTAAAGTTCTCAAAAACTGTTTGTTGAAGTGTTTCGAAAGGCATATTCAACAGTTCAGCCGCTTTTGTATATACCAACGCAATATCTTGTCGGTTGGTGTCTGTTTCGAAAAAAAGTCGGTCTTTTGGAATTGTTTTTAATGCTATTGCTATTTTCGAATCGGGATTGTTTATTGCGCTTCCGACCGAAAAATAAAAACCTTTTTTCGATAACAATGCTATTTGTTCTTTTGTTCCGTTAAACGCGTGCAAAATCATCGGAACATTTGGTTTTATTTTCGAAACAGATTGCACGATTTCATCTATTGCTTTTACGACGTGAAGTATTACAGGAAGTTGTTTCTGTTTTGCAATATGTATTTGATATTCAAAAACTTCTGTTTGCAATTCTAATGAAATTTTTCGTGCTTTATCAATTCCCGTTTCGCCAATAGCAACAAACACATTTGAAGCAATCTCTTGTTCAAAAACAGCTATTAAAGCGTCTTTTTTTTGTGTTTCGAGCTGCCACGGATGAATTCCATAGCTAAAAAAACAGTTTTTGGTATGCAACGGAATGGGCTCTCCGGTCATCAAACTTATCAAGTTAACGACTTTGTTTTCTTTCGAATAAATGTTATGTGTGTGTATATCAACTAAAAGAGACATCATAAACTGAAACAACAAAAATAAACAAATCGTTCAGACGGCAACTTGTTGTTTTCTTTTATCGATATAAAAATGAACGATTTACATTTTGTTTCAAAAATTACGCTACCTTTGCAACTCATTTCTATATATTTATATGCCAAATTTTAATGATTTCGGATTAAACTCCGCACTTTTAGAAGCTATCGAAAAGATGGGCTTCAACGAACCCATGCCGATTCAGGCTGCCGTTATTCCTACTTTACTAAACGAAGATACTGATATTGTTGGTTTAGCGCAGACAGGAACAGGAAAAACAGCCGCTTTTGGCTTGCCATTGCTTCACAAAATCAATCCGAACGAAAAGAAAACACAAGCCTTGATTCTGTGCCCTACACGCGAACTTTGCTTACAGATAACCAAAGACTTAAACAATTTTGCGCAATTCATGTCGAACATTCGAATTGTTCCGGTTTACGGAGGTGCAAGTATCGAAAATCAGATCAGAGATTTAAATAAAAATCCGCAAATTATTGTAGCTACACCGGGTCGCCTACAAGATATGATTCGTCGTAATAAAGTCGATTTCAGTGATATAAGATGGGTTGTTCTCGACGAAGCCGACGAAATGCTCGATATGGGATTTCAAGAAGAAGTTGACATCATTCTGGAAACAGTTCCCGAACAACGCCATATTCTGCTTTTTTCGGCAACCATGCCGGTTCAAGTCGAACGCATTTTGACTCGATACATGAAAAATCCGGTCAAAAAATCGGTTGGACAACAAAATTCCGGTACGGCAAACGTGCGACACAGTTACTATCTCGTTCACGCGAAAGACCGTTATTTAGCTGTAAAACGTCTACTCGATTTCAATCCGGCGATTTATGCAATTGTTTTTTGTCGCACTCGAATTGAGACACAAGAAGTTGCCGATAATTTAGTGCAAGACGGATACAATGCTTCTTCGTTGCACGGCGATTTGTCGCAAGCCCAACGCGATCATGTAATGAATCATTTCAGACAACGGAGCCTTCAAGTTCTTGTTGCTACTGATGTCGCCGCACGTGGATTAGATGTCAACAACTTAACACACGTTATCAATTATAGCCTTCCCGATGAAGTAGAAACGTATATTCATCGTAGCGGACGCACCGGAAGAGCTGACAAATCAGGTATTTGCATCAGTTTGGTCAACTTGCGCGAAAAAGGAAAAATCAAACAAATCGAAAAGCAATTGGCACAACCGATTGTCCGAGCAATGATTCCTTCTGGGCAACAAGTATGTGAAAAACAGCTTTTTAATCACATCGATAAAATCGAAAAAATTGCAATCAATCACGAAGAAATCGATGATTATTTGCCTGTTGTTTTCCGAAAACTCGAATCAATGTCGCGCGAAGAACTCATCACACGCATGGTTTCGGTTAACTTCAACCGGTTTTTAGATTATTACAAAGATGCTATCGACCTTAACGTCGACGATAGCCGCCACCGCGAAACGGAAAGAACAAAAAGTAAAGAGAGCAAAAGTGGTCGAAAAAATCGTGATGAAGGTTTAAAACGCATGTTTATCAATATCGGACGGCGCGACAGAGTGAAACCAAATAACATCATCGGATTAATCAACCAAATAACACGTTCGCGCGATATTCGTCTCGGTCGCATCGATTTGATGGATTCGTTTTCATTTGTCGATGTCGAAGAAAGTGCTATTCCGATGATTCTGAAAGCTTTCGATGACCCACGAAGAAATCCTGACGGCATTCGCATCGAAGTAGTTAAAAATGATAAAAAAGGTGGCGAATCAAGAGGCGGTGCCGATCGCGATCGCAAACGTTCAGGACACAAAAAAAGCGATAACAAAGACCGTCATAGAGGCGGAGATGATCGTCGCAAAAAACGACGTTAAAACCACTTTCACAAAAAATATCTTCGAAAACAACTACAAAAATGCGTTTTTGTAGTTGTTTTTTGTTAAAAATGTTGGGTTTTTCCTTTAAAAAGTCTTAATAATTGATTTTGTGGAATTGACTCATTGTTTTTAATATTACTTTTGCAACGTTTTTTCGACAAAATCGAGGTTTCTCTTTTTATTTAAGAGATTTTGTAAGACAATTGTTAATCATCAAAAGATAAGTAAGGAAATGAACACCCTATTATTTTATTATTACATCAGCTATTTTTTTCGACGAAAAACAATCTACTCCGTACATTCTCCTTTTGTCTACGAGTTCATCTCAAAAATTAAAAAAAATCAGGAAGCACAGTGCGTTTCGCGTATAATCAGCAAACATCGCCGTCGATTGATCCGAAACAGCAACTCCATCGAAACGGTTGATTTCGGAACAGGTTCGGGCGACAAAAAATACACAACATATTTAGAACGAATCAATAAACTGGCAAAAAAACGGTCGCTTTCGAAACACGAAACAAAATTGCTCTATAGTATGGCTCATTGTTTCGACCCAAAAACAACCATCGAATTAGGAACAGCTTTCGGTATAAGCACGTCCGCATTAGCTTTAGCAAATCCTCGATCGAAAATTTACACCATCGAAGGGTGTGCAAATATAATGGCAATTGCCGAAGCAAATTTTCAAAGATTAGACTTGAAAAATATCGAAAGCCTTATCGGCGAATTTGACCACGTGTTGCCCAAACTTTTAAAACAAATTGAAACGATCGATATGGTGTTTTTTGATGGAAACCACCGGAAAAACAATACTTTACAATATTTCGAATGGTGCAAACAAAAAGCAAATACGGATACCGTTTTCATTTTCAACGACATCTATCTTTCGCGCGAGATGAAAGAAGCATGGAACATCATCATTTCCGACCAACAAGTAACAATAAGCATCGACTTGTTCTATTTCGGACTTGTATTTTTTCGTTCGGGAATAGAAAAACAACATTTTATATTGAAAATATAGTGATGATTTGTAAATTTGTCTGCAACAGAAACCCACTCCATGAAAAAAGAAATCATTCGGCTAACAAACATTTCGCGCCACTACAAAGTAGGAACAGAACTCGTAAAAGCATTAGATGGTATTGATTTGACGATTCATCAAAACGAATATGTAGCTTTGATGGGACCTTCCGGTTCCGGAAAATCAACCTTGATGAATATATTAGGTTGCCTCGACACACCTACTTCTGGCGAATATTTCCTCAACGGACAAAACGTAAGCCACATGGACGACAGCCGGTTAGCTGAAGTTCGGAACAAAGAAATCGGATTTATTTTTCAAACATTCAACCTTTTGCCTCGTTCGACTGCTTTAGAAAACGTCATGCTACCTTTGGTTTATGCCGGATATGGAAAAACAAAACGTATCGAAATGGCTGAAAAAGGCTTGGAAAACGTGCAACTTTCCGACCGTATGGAACACAAACCGAATGAGCTTTCGGGTGGTCAACGTCAACGTGTTGCCATTGCACGCGCATTAGTCAATAATCCTTCGATTATTCTTGCCGACGAACCTACCGGAAATCTCGACACCAAAACATCGATCGAAATTATGGGTTTGCTCGAACAAATTCATAAAGAAGGAAATACAATTATCGTTGTAACACACGAAGAAGATATTGCCTTGCACGCACACCGTATCGTTCGGATGCGTGACGGAAAAATTGAGAGCGATAAAATCAACAAAGACATCGCTTACGTCTAACTTCATAAACACAAAATGATGTCCGACTATAAAATCTATACCCGAAAAGGCGACCAAGGAACCACTTCGTTAGTTGGCGGCACACGCATTTCGAAGTGTCATGAACGTATAGAAGCTTACGGAACGGTAGACGAGTTGAGCGCACATATTGCTGTTGTGCACGACAGCTCCGATTGCGACAACGACACAAAAAAAATGTTGATTCGGATTCAAGAGTGCCTGTTTATTATCGAATCAAGCATGGCAACCGAAACAACATCGGAAATTTCGAAAAACATTCCGCAATTAAAAGACGACGATATTGCGTTTCTAGAAAACGAAATTGACCGAATGAACGCCCAAGTACCGCCGTTGACCAAATTTGTAATTCCGGGAGGAAATCTCACGGCATCTTATTGTCATGTCGCACGAACCGTTTGCCGAAGAGCCGAACGAACAGCTATTCATTGTTTAGAAACCGGAAATCACATCAGCGAAATGAATCTGAAGTACCTCAATCGACTTTCTGATTATTTTTTTATTTTAGCACGTTATATTATGCATCATAGCGGCAAGCAAGAAATTTTTTGGAATCCACAGAAATAAAGGATTTTACCAAAACATATTTTTCACTTGACAAGCATGATAAAAATAGTACTTTTGCAAAAATTTTAACCCCCCAACCTTGTTATGTACTGGACATTAGAATTAGCATCAAAATTAGAAGACGCTCCTTGGCCGGCAACAAAAGAAGAATTAATCGAATGGGCTGTAAGAACCGGAGCACCGTTGGAAGTTGTTGAAAACTTAAATGAGATAGAAGACGAAGGCGAAATTTACGAGCGTATCGAAGACATTTGGCCTGATTATCCTACCAAAGAAGATTTTTTCTTTCACGAAGACGAGTATTAAACCTTGAATCTAAAAAGGTAAATGAAAATTTAGACCGTTTTAAAGCGGTCTTTTTTGTTTAGGGAACTTCTAAAAATTTCAATATCAAGGCTTGCGACTGAAACAAAAGCGGAGTTTACTTGGCGTAAATGAGCATTTTGTTGAAGAAGTGTAACGCAGAGATTGGGATTTTTAGAAGTTCCCTTTAATGCAATCATTTGCCTTTATACAACAAGATTTTTCGTGCAGAAAACCACTATTGCTCAAAAAAACTAAAATGAACTTTTCCGTATTTTCGACTTTCGACAAAGTTCGAATGTTCCGAAAAGTTGACATATTTGCTATGTTCAACAACTAAAATCCCCTCTGAATTCAACAAATTGTTTTCAAATACTGAAGCAACTAAAGTATCGTAATGCTGACAATCATAAGGCGGATCTGCAAATACAAGGTCATATTGCTGGCGTGCGGAAGCGAGAAATCGAAAGGCATCAGAACGCACAACAAAAAGTTCATTCATATTCAATGTTGAAGCTACTTCGCGAATAAATTTCACGCATACCTGATTTTCGTCTACTGCCGTCACTTGCCGACATCCCCTCGAAACAAGTTCGTACGAAATGTTCCCCGTGCCCGCAAAAAGATCTAATGCGATGGTTTCTTCGAAATCGATTCTGTTTTCGAGAATATTAAACAAACTCTCTTTCGCCATATCGGTCGTTGGGCGAACGGGCAAATTTTTAGGAGCATGAATCTGACGACGCTGGTATCTTCCTCTTATAATTCGCATCGTTGTGTATGGTATAATAGATAATGCTTGTGGAAAGGAATTTCTTCGAGCAAATAACTGTAATTCAATTTTTTATTGCGCTCAACAAAAGACAGATAACGCATATAACGTTCTGTCAAAGTGAAAATTTCGGAATTTTCTTCAATGGATCCCATAAAATAAAGCGGCACGACTTCGGGATTCAAATGTAGTTGCTCCATCGAAAACAAGAGAAAATAAACAAAATCTTCTTTGGTTTGAAACTTAAACGTGTTGTAAAACAACAACTTTTCGTTCTTTATAACTACAAATTCAAGCCTGTTTTTGTGCACATTAACAAAGACCGTTGCTTCCGAACCCTTATTTTTGTTTTCGATCAGCAAACTTTCGATGAGTACGCTCGATGAATGTACAATTGTTGCGTTTGCCCAGTGATCTTTTATTTTCGAAACAAAAATATGAGGCAAATAATATACATTGTATGATTCGTTGTTCTTCAATCGATCATAAACAATGCGGCTATTTTCGACAAACTCTTGTGCGAAAGCCAGATAGCTTCCTTTTTCTTTTTCGTCAAAAAGTGGCATCGGCACCAATACATTCGATTCGTTTTCGACAAGGACGGTTACATTCTGAAAAGCATAAGCTAACCACTGCCGTTTCAAAATGACTTCGTCGATCATCGCCGCCAAACGTGTAACTTCTTGTACCTGATGAAAAAGATAATGTTCGAGGAAAATAAATCGCTGTTTGTCAGTCGAATATACAACAAAAGAAAAACCATCCAACGATAGCTGGATGGTAAGTTGGTAATTTCTTGTAAGGTCTTCTTTAAAAGACTTATCAATGCGACTGATATGCGGTTTTAAATTGATCATATCAGCTTTATACGTTTATTCCCAGTTCCCGTCTGTCGAAGGTTCTTCCATCGAACCAACACGAAGTCCCGGATATTTATCTATTTGTTCTTGTTCAGCAATTAAATTCTTCACGCGTTGATCATCAAGACCTTGTAAATAAACCTCATAAGGCACTTTTGCTTCAAACACACTTACTTTCATTCCGCCACGTGTAATGAATCCTGCATTCATTTCAAAAACAGCATTTTGACTAAAAGGAACATTACGTAATGTGTTTGCGTTAAATCCGGGTCTGAAAATAGAATCAATAACAGGAACATATCCCAACGTGTCATTAATTGTTTTGGTAAAAGTAGTATCGGTTGGATCCGGAATCATTTTAACAACCGGAATCGTTCCTGTTTTCAAAAAATCGATCAACGTATCAAAATTCCCCATGTAGCTGTTATGCATTTGTCTGTAAGCGTTTTGAGCAGTTCGAATGTCTTTCAAACGTTGTATTACTTCAACTTCGCGATGTTCTTTTTCTTTTGCAAAAGCAAGTGGTTGATTAATGCTATCCCAAACCATGTAAACAAGAAAAGCAACAACAGCAAATAAGGCGATGTTAATGATAATATTTTTCATAAGTGGTCAAAATTATTACTCCTGCAAATGTATGATTTTTTTCTTATTTGAAAACAACCATTTTTATGGTTAAAACTTTTTTTGAGGTGCTATGTTAATTCAATTCATTGGATTTACAACATATTCTTTAGCTGTTTATGATGTGGTAATTAGGAATTTTTTCTAGTAGTTCGAAGCAATTATTTTGTGTGTCGATTTTGAAGCAAACAAGTTCTTTTCCATTTGTAAGCAAAAGATAATTCACTTGAAGCGAGAAATTATACCGTAGTGCCTGATCGAACGTTTTTTGTGAAAGCGGGATATGAGCTGCTTTACATTCGACAATCATTGCAGCTTTTCCTTTTGTGCTGAAAACGACAATGTCACAGCGTTTGCTCAGTTTGTTCAATTTGATGGGGTGTTCAACCGCCAATAACCCGGAAGGCACATCAAGTTGATCGACAAGATAATGCAACGTTTTCTGGCGCACTTCTTCTTCAGGTGTTAGCACACAATATTTTTTTCGAATCGGATCGAACACGAATCGTTTTCCATCAATTTCTTTTGTTTTAAACCACTCCATGCCAACAACAAACAACAAACAACTGTTTACACCTAATAAAAGAAGTAAAAGTATCAAAAAATAAAACACTAAATTTGTAACTCAAAAGCTACGCCATGAAAACAAAAAAAGAAATCACCGAAAATTGGTTGCCGCGTTACACAGGTCTCGAACTCGAAGCTTTTGGCGAATACATTATTCTGACGAATTTTCAACATTACTTGAATCTTTTTTCCGAATGGAACAACGTTCCGATTGTAGGAAACAAATTGGCTATGCCATGTGCTACTTCGGGCAATATTACAATTATCAATTTCGGAATGGGAAGTGCCAACGCCGCCACCGTAATGGATTTGCTGGGAGCTATCCGTCCAAAAGCCGTATTGTTTTTAGGAAAATGCGGTAGCACCAAACAAAAAAACCATGTTGGCGATTTTATTTTGCCAATTGCCGCTATTCGCGGCGAAGGAACTTCGAACGATTATCTACGTCCGGAAGTGCCTGCTTTACCCGCATTTAGTCTGCAAAAAGCTATTTCGACAAGTATTCGCGACAATAACGAAGATTACTGGACAGGAACAGTTTACACAACCAACCGTCGCGTTTGGGAACACGATAATGCATTTAAAGAATATTTAGTTTCGACACATTGTATGGCTGTAGATATGGAAACGGCGACTATTTTTGTAGTCGGATTTGCCAACAACATTCCAACCGGCGCGTTGCTTTTGGTTTCGGATCAGCCAATGACTCCCGAAGGCGTAAAAACAATAGAAAGCGACAAAATCGTCAATCGAAATTATGTTTCGAAACATCTGAAAATCGGCATCGAATCCTTACAACAACTTATAAATAACGGAATGACCGTTAAACATTTACGTTTTTAAATCAAAGAAAATTGACATTCGAACAAATTATTTCCAATATCCGAAACAAAGTGTATCATCCCATCTATTTTTTGATGGGCGAAGAACCGTATTTTATCGATACGATTTCTGATATGATTGAGGCGGAAGTGCTCGATGCTGCAACAAAAGATTTCAATCAAATAATTTTGTACGGCAACGAAGTTGATGTGAAAACAATTGTAAATCAAGCCCGTAATTTTCCAATGATGGGAAATTATTTGGTTGTTATTGTGAAAGAAGCGCAAGATGTAAAAAACATCGAGAGTCTTGATGCTTTTGTCGAAATGATTCCTGCATCGACCATTTTGGTTTTAAATTACAAATACAAAAAACTCGACAAACGGAAACAGCTTGCCAAACTGATTGACAAAAAAGGCGTGTTGTTCGAGTCTAAAAAATTGTATGACAATAATATACCCGAATGGATTCAAAATTTTCTGGCGCAAAAATCGTATCGCATCAGCCCGAAAGCCAGTCAGATGATCGCCGATTTTTTAGGAAACGAATTACATAAAATCCGTAACGAACTCGAAAAGCTGATGATAGCACTTCCTCCTTCGAGAAAAATCGAAGATGAAGATGTCGAACGCCATATTGGTATTTCAAAAGATTTCAATATTTTCGAGTTACAGAAAGCAATCGGACAAAAAGATATTTTGAAAGCCAATCAAATCATCAATTATTTTGGCAACAACAGCAAAGATCTTCCATTGATTATGACGGTCATTATTTTGTACGGTTATTTTACTAAATTGCTCAAATTGCATTATTCGAAAGACAAAACACAGAACGGATTAGCAAGTGTATTAGGTGTTTCTCCTTTCTTTGTGCGTGATTATCAGCAAGCAGCAACAAATTATTCTATTGCTCATTGCGTGAAATGTATTTCGGTTTTGCGCGAATTTGACCTGAAAGCAAAAGGATTGGGAAGTACCGATATTGGCGATTCGGAACTTTACAAAGAATTATTGTTCAAAATTTTACATTAACTTTCGAAATAGAAATTCTCATTTCGATGAAAAGAAATCGATTTCAAAATTAAAATCCAAACTCAGTTTTCGTTACGATAAAAAGTTGTTGCATTCGCTTGATTGGTGCACGTAATAACTAAGTCGTTTATGTTAACATGAGGCGGTGTGTTAGCGACATACCAAATAGCATCGGCAATATCGCCCCCCGCAAGCGGCTCAATTCCTTTGTAAACGTTTTTTGCGCGCTGTTCGTCGCCTTTGAAACGCACAATTGAAAATTCGGTTTCAGCGGCTCCCGGTGCCACTTGACTTACGCGAATACCGTGCGGAAGCAAATCAATACGCATAGCTTTTGTTAAAGCATCAACGGCATGTTTAGTGGCGCAATAAACATTGCCACCGCCGTAAACTTCTTTTCCGGCAATAGAGCCGATATTGATAATGTGTCCGCGTTGTTGCGCAATCATCATGGGAGCTATTGCGCGACTGATATACAGCAACCCTTTGACATTGGTATCAATCATTCGTTCCCAATCGTCGACAATACCTTCTTGCAAAGGATTCGTTCCGACCGCTAAACCGGCATTGTTAATCAGTAAATCGGGTTGAATGTTGTGCTGTTTCAAAAAAGCGACAAGGTCGTTGCCCGAGTTTTCGTTTCGCACGTCCTGTGTTAGCGTAAAGACTTTAATACCATATTCCGATTCCAATTGCGCTTTGATTGCCGCTAATTTTTCGGTGCGACGCGCTGTTAGGACAAGTTGCCACGATTCTTTTGCAAAGCGTTTAGCACATGCCTTGCCAATGCCACTACTTGCGCCTGTGATAATAACCGTTTTATTCATAAAGTTTTTTTTGTTTTCCTTTTATTTTAAAGGGATTGCAAAATTAAGTTTTTTGGTCAAATGTTCGGAAACGAAAGATTTACTGCAAATACACTAAGTAATCAATAAAATTTAATGACGTATTTTCCCCCAATATTGTTTAATACCTCATCTAAGTGTTCTTTGAGATTTTGGAAGTTAGTAAAAGCATCAAAAGTTAGCCACTTATATT
>JAISHW010000005.1 GCA_031262365.1 Lentimicrobiaceae bacterium | reverse complement strand
GTTACCGAAGTCGTCGCGTAAGGTACGGTGTCATAGTAGGTATAGACATCTGATGCAAACGACGGCGATAAAGTTGCCGGATCAGCGGTCAAACTTGATATGGTCGCATCGTTCGACTGACGGTAGATGTTTATCGTATACGTTTGTGTGTAACTGTCGTCTTCGGCGGTTACCGTAACAGTAAACTGGTTCGAACCTACTGATAACGTTTTCACTCCTGCTCCGGTGATGGTCGCATTGGCTGTTGCCGTGGCTGCTAAGGTTACCGAAGTCGTCGCATAAGGTACCGTGTCATAGTAGGTATAGACATCTGATGCAAACGCAGGCGATAAGGTTGCCGGACTGGCGGTTAATGCAGAAAGCGTGGCATCATTCGACTGACGGTAGATGTTTATCGTATACGTTTGTGTCGTGCTCCAGTCTTCCGCTGTTAACGTAAAAGTAAACTGGTTCGCGCCGACTGAGAGCGTTTGTTCACCGAAATCACCAATGAATGACGCATCGATATTTGTTGCCGTAGCTTCAAGTGTTACCGAAGTCGTCGCATAAGGTACGGTATCATAGTAGGTATAAATATCCGATGCAAACGACGGCGATAAGGTTGCCGGATCAGCAGTCAAACTCGATAGCGTAGCATCGTTCGATTGACGGTGGATGTGTATCGTATAAGTTTGTGTCGTGCTGCCGTCTTCCGCTGTTACCGTAATCGTAAACTGGTTCTCTCCAACAGCAAGCGTTTGTTCGCCTGCTCCGGTGATAATTGCATCGGCATCTGTTGCCGTTGCAGCAAGGGTTACCGAAGTCGTTGCGTAAGGCACGGTAGTATAGTAGGTATACGTATTTGATGCAAACGACGGCGATAAGACAGCCGGACTGGCGGTTAAGCTCGATATGGTCGCATCATTCGACTGACGGTAGATGTTTATCGTATACGTTTGTGTGTAACTGTCGTCTTCGGCGGTTACCGTAACAGTAAACTGATTCGAACCTACTGATAACGTTTTCACTCCTGCTCCGGTGATGGTCGCATTGGCTGTTGCCGTGGCTGCAAGTGTTACCGAAGTCGTCGCGTAAGGTACTGTGTCATAGTAGGTATAGACATCTGATGCAAACGACGGCGATAAGACAGCAGGGGTCGCTGTTAAACTCGACAGCGTAGCATCATTCGACTTACGGTAGATGTTTACTGTATAGACTTGCGTAGTGCTTCTATCTTGAGAAGTTGCCGTAACAGTAAATTGATTCGCGCCGACTGAGAGCGTTTTTAAACCTAAATCAGCTGCTGGAACTGTGGCTTCAACATCTGTTGTCGCTGCAAGTGTTACCGAAGTCGTCGCGTAAAGCACCGTGTCATAGTATGTATAGGTATCCGATGCAAACGCCGGCGATAAGACAGCCGGATAGGCTGTTAAACCGGATAACGAAGCAATATCATTCTGCTGACGGTAGATGTGTACTGTATACACTATTGTGTAGCTGGTATCTTCGGCTGTTACCGTAATAGTAAAGCTATTACCTCCGACATGAGGAAGCGTTTTTACGCCTAAATCAGCTGCCGTAATTGAGGCGTTTGGATCTCTTGTCGTAGCTGAAAGCGTTATCGAAGTCGTATCGTAAGGAACAGAACCTTGAACGTCATTAAATCCAAATGTTACTTGTTCTGTAAAGTCAAACGGACTGGCAATTAAACTTGATAAGCTGGCATCGTTCGACTTACGATAGATGTTTACTGTATAAGTTTGCGTATGGCTACCGTCTTGAGAAGTTGCCGTAACAGTAAACTGGTTCGCGCCGACTGAAAGCGTTTTGGAACCTAAATCAGTAGCCGTGATTGTCGCATTAGCATCTGTTGCCGTTGCTGCTAACGTTACCGATGAGGTCGCGTAGGGTACGGTATCGTAGTATGTATAGGTGTCCGATGAAAACGCAGGCGATAAGGTTGCCGGAGCGGCAGTTAAACCGGATAACGAAGCGTCATCATTCAACTGACGGTAGATGTTTACCGTATAGACTTGCGTATAGCTGCTGTCTTCGGCTATTCCCGTAACTGTAAACTGATTCAATCCGACTGATAGTGCTTTTGCACCTAAATCAGCAGCAGCTATTGACGCATTGGCATCTGTTGTCGTAGCTGCAAGTGTTACCGATGAGGTAGCGTAAGGTACGGTATCATAGTATGTATAAGTATCCGATGCAAACGCCGGCGATAAGACAGCCGGACTGGCGGTTAAACTTGATAGCGTGGCTTCGTTTAATTGGCGGTAGATATCTATCGAATAATCTCCAGTACTGGTCCATCC
Source organism: Lentimicrobiaceae bacterium (assembly GCA_031262365.1). Classification (GTDB taxonomy): domain Bacteria; phylum Bacteroidota; class Bacteroidia; order Bacteroidales; family F082; genus JAISHW01. Next base: position 14,452 of record JAISHW010000005.1, on the reverse strand, counting down.
GTCTTCGTCTACGAATGATACATTAACTTCAAAGTTATTGGGTCCAACAGCAAGTGCTTTTTCACCTAAATCAGCAGACTTGATTGTCGAATTGGCATTTGCCGTAGTTGCTGCAATCGTTACCGAAGTCGTAGCGTAAGGCACCGTGGCTTTGTACATATATATATCCGATGCAAACGTCGGCACTAACGTAGCCGGATCGGCTGTTAAACTGGATAATGAGAGGGTATTTCCAAAATCACGATCGATATGTAACCAATAAGTTTCCGTAGTGCTGTTGTCTTCGGATGTTACCGTAATAGAAAAGCTATTAGGTCCGGTACGAATCGTTTTGACACCTGTACCGGTAACTGTCGCATTGGCGTGTGTTGCCGTAGCTGTAATCGTTACCGAAGTCGTAGCGTAAGGTAGTGAATCATAATATAGATATTTATCCGATGAAAACGATGGCCATAACGTAGCCGGACTAGCAGTTAAACTCGATAGCGTGGCATCGTTCGATTGACGGTAAATGTTTACCGTATACACTTGTGTTGTGCTGCCGTCTTGAGCTGTTGCCGTAATGGTAAACTGATTCGATCCAACAGCAAGCGTTTTTGCGCCTAAATCAGCTGTCGGAATTGTCGTACCATACTCTATTTCCGTCGCGGCTAACGTTACCGAAGTCGTCGCATAAGGCACCGTGTCATAGTATGTATAAATGTCTGATGAAAATGCAGGCGATAAGGTTGCCGGACTGGCAGTTAAACTATGTAGCCTGGCATCGTCCGACACAATGGCGATGGTTATCTGATAACTTTTCTTGTAGCTGGGATCTTCGGCTGTTACCGTAACACCCGCTATGGTATATCCAGCAAGTGGTCTTTCACCTAAATCATTATAACCGATTGAGGCATTGGGATCTGTTGTCGTTGCTGCTAACGTTATATATTTAGGAGCGGTAGATCTAGGTAGTGAGTCATAGTATTGATAGATGTCCGGTGAAAACGCGGGCCATAACGTGGCCGGATCGGCGGTGAAACTCGATAGCGTGGCATCGTTCGACTGACGGTAAATGTTTACCGTATACACTTGTGTCGTGCTGCCGTCTTCGGCTGTTGCCGTAATGGTAAACTGGTTCGAGCCAACAGCAAGCGTTTTAGCTCCTAAATCAGTTGGTGGAATTGTCGCATTGGCATCTGTTGCCGTTGCTACAAGTGTTACCGATGAGGTTGCGTAAGGTACGGTAGCACTGTAAGTGTAGGTGTCCGAGGCGAACGCCGGCGATAAGGTTGCCGGAGCGGCAGTTAAACCGGATAACGAAGCAACATTACCCAACTGACGGCGGTAGATGTTTACCTTATAAGTTGCTGTATGGCTACCGTCTCCGGTTGTTGACGTAACGGTAAACTGGTTCGAGCCGACTGAGAGCGTTTTATCTCCTAGTCCGGTAATTGTCGCATCGGGATCCATTGGCGTTGCTGCTAAGGTTACCGATGTGGTAGCGTAAGGTACCGTGGCATCGCATGAATAAGTTTGCGTGATCGATGCAAACGTCGGCGACGATAATGTAGCCGGATAGGCAGTTAAACTTGTTAACGTGGCATTCAGAAGGGATATGTCTACCTTATATACTTGCGTATAGCTGGGGTCTTCGGCTGTTACCGTAATAGAAAATATATTATATCCATAAAGCGTTTTTTCACCTAAATTACCATAATCGATTGACGCATTAGGATCTGTTGTCGTTGCTGCTAAGGTTAGCGATTTGGTAGAAGGAGGTAGCGAGTCATAGTATGTATAGATGTCCGGTGAAAACGCGGGCCATAACTTAGCCGGATCAGCAGTTAAACTCGACAGCGTAGCATCGTTCGACTGACGGCGAATGTTTACCGTATAGACTTGTGTCGTGCTACCGTCTTCGGCTGTTACCGTAACTGCAAACTGGTTATCTCCAACAGCAAGTGTTTTGGAGCCTAAATCAGCTGCCGTGATTGTCGCATTGGCATCTGTTGCCGTTGCTGCAAGCGTTACCGAAGAGGTTGCGTAAGGTACGGTTGCATTATAAGTGTAGGTGTTCGATGCAAACGCCTGCGATAAGGTTGCCGGATCGGCGGTTAAACTCGATAGCGTGGCATCATCGGTCGAAGCTTCTACCCGAGCATCGATGTTTTTTTTAAACTCAGAAAGCATGTATAATTGTCCATCTAACTGATTTTCAATATTTTTGCCACATTCGCGCAATACCCCTCCATCGGCAAAGGCATTGGTACCGAAAAGCAGCAATAGGAAGAGAATACGGAATCCTCGAAGGTTTCTAAAAACCTTCGAGGATTTGATGATAATTGTCTTTAAACTTTTAAAGTTTTCAGACGCTGTAATGGTGTTTTTCATGATAATTGTTATTTAATGATAAATAATTTTTTACTTGTTAATCATTTTTTTAAGGGACCTCTAAAAGTAGTTTTTGTGGTTAATTTTTCATATAATTGTTATTTGTTCATAAAATTGTTATTTATTAATAATAATTGTTAATTTATTTTTTAAACCCTTGAAATAAATCGTTTTCACAAGCACCTCAAAGTGAATACGATACGAGTAATAGCCTACCAATAATCTCAGATCTGTTTAAGAAAGTAGTCAAAAAAGTAGCACACTTGCTCGTGTTTTATTATCTTTATTATTGATAATCAATTAGATAAATAAAAACAATACAATTATGGTTACCGTTGGCAACGGTTACGAAAGTTTACTGCATCTTCTATTATTTCTGCAAAAAAAATTTGCAAAAAAGAAAAAACCAATCGTTACCACAAGATGGCAAGAAGCGTCGCAATCGCATAAGCGACCAATCCGACAAACATGCTTCCCAGCTCGCGCTGTGCTTAAACAGAACTCCGGTTAATAAATAAAACGGTAGTTTTGATAGGAAAATTTCTAACACCTACCCATCGGAAAAGGTATTGCCGAAAAGCGGTAGGAAGCAAGTACTGAATCCTCGAAGGTTTTCAGAAACCTTCGAGGATTTGGTAATAGTTGTCTTTAAACTTTTAAAGTTTTCAGACTTTGTAATGGTGTTTTTCATTATAATTGTTATTTTTTAACGGTAATTTTTTTTATTTGTTAATCATTTTTCTATGAGACTTCTAAAATTAGTGTTTATAGTTAATTTTTCATTTCTATCCCAAACAATTACCTAACTACCTGATATTCAATTCTTTTTACAAAAGAAACCCTTCCACACTCCTTCATGTTGAAAATCAGCAATAACATGCTGAATAACAACAATATGCGATGGTTTCAATGGTTTTTAGAAAATTGTTTAGGATGGTTTATTAATTTTTGAAGATAAAGTCCGAAGTCCCGTTAAGGCTCACCTCAAAAAACATGGCAATAATGCCAAAAACCGCTGCAAAGGAAATAAAAAAATTCAAGTCCACCAAATTTTTTAGTATCATTCTTTCCTAACCAAACGTTCATGAAGTATAAGTAACTGATTTTTAGTTAAAAATGTATTGATAAAAATTACTATAAAGAATCTTTCTAAAAACAACTTTTACATGAACTATTTTAAGGCTACTTTGTTTATTTTTGCAGTTTAAAAATTTATTAGCAACCTTAAAAAATAAAAGAAGATGAATAAAAAAGGAGTTGATATTTTATCGTTAGATGTCGAAAAATTAATCGAAATGCTGAATGCGGCATTAAGTGAAGAATGGTTGGCTTATTATCAATACTGGATTGGAGCTCAAGTAATTGAAGGACCTATGCGTACCCAAATCGAAGCCGAGTTGATGGAACATGCAACCGAAGAACTTGCGCATGCAAACCGTGTTGCCAAACGAATTATTGAGTTAAACGGCACGCCTGTATTGGATCCGGTTGAATGGACAAAATTGGCACGTTGCAAATACGAAGCACCAACCGATCCGTATGTAGAAACCGTATTGGCTCAAAACATTCGCGGCGAGCGTTGTGCTATTCAACGTTATCAAGAAATTGCATCATACACCGAAGGAAAAGATTATGTAACACACACGATAGCAACCGAAATTTTAGCCGAAGAAGTGGAACATGAAAAAGACCTCGACGATTTTGTTGTTGATATCATGCGGCTAAAAGAAGCTGTCAGAAAATAAGCTGATTCAGGCTAATTAGAACTAAAAAAGCTGAACCAAATTTTTGGTTCAGCTTTTTTAGTTATTTTTCAAACAGAATTTAGTTTGTACAGCGATTTGCTTATGTAAAATGGTAGTAAAAAGTGTGTAAAGTGTCCCATTTGTACAATAGATTCCGACCTTCGTCGGAATGACTTTTCCATCCTCCAGTCATGCCGTTCGTCATCCCTGTGAAAACAGGGAACGGCATCCACTGTGCAAAGAAAAGGCATCCTTGTCATGCCGTTGCAGAACGGCATCCATTGTAAAGACAAGAATATTGTGTTGCTTATTTATACAATAGATTCCGGCTTTCGCCGGAATGACTTTTCGTCTGCAGAACGGCAGACACTGTATAATGCATCAAGCCGTTATTTTATCCAACGTTGCATCGTCTTCGATACGCAAATTATTGATGATAAACTGCTGTCGGTCGGGCGTGTTTTTCCCCATATAAAACAGCAATATATCATTGATTGGCATATTACGTTTTAAAATAACCGGTTCAAGGCGCATGTTTGGACCAATGAAAAAGCGAAATTCGTCGGGCGAAATCTCTCCAAGTCCCTTAAACCGTGTAATTTCAGGATTCACACCTAATTTCTTGATTGCTTTCACGCGCTCTTCGTCCGAATAGCAATAAATGGTTTCTTTCTTGTTGCGCACACGAAACAAGGGTGTTTGCAAAATATAAAGATGTCCGCTACGAATTACATCAGGATAAAATTGCAGAAAAAATGTAAGCAGCAACAAACGAATATGCATTCCATCAACGTCGGCATCGGTAGCGATGACAATATTGTTGTAACGCAGATTCTCTAACGATTCATCAATATTCAATGCGGCTTGCAACAAGTTAAACTCTTCGTTTTCATAAACGATTTTCTTGGTCAGACCATAGCTATTCAGCGGTTTTCCTTTCAGGCTGAACACTGCTTGCGTTTGCACATCACGACTTTTTGTAATGCTTCCCGAAGCCGAATCACCCTCGGTGATAAATAGCGTGGTTTCAAGTCTTTTTTCGTGATTTGAAATGAGATGAATACGGCAATCACGCAGTTTTTTGTTGTGCAGATTTACTTTTTTAGCACTTTCACGAGCCAATTTCTTGATGTTAGCCATTCCCTTGCGCTCTTTTTCATTTTGAATAATCTTGCGCAAAAGTGCTTCTGCCACTTCCGAATTTATGTGCAGGTAATTATCAAGATGTTTTTTGATAATGTCGCCTATATAATTTTTAATTGTCTGTCCATCAGGCTCAAGATGTAACGAACCTAACTTTGTTTTCGTTTGTGATTCGAAAATTGGTTCTTGTACTTTCACACTCAATGCCGACACAATACATGTACGAATGTCAGATGTTTCAAAATCTTTGTTGTAAAATTCACGAATGGTTTTTACAATCGCTTCACGAAACGCATTTTGATGTGTACCGCCTTGTGTGGTATGTTGTCCGTTGACAAACGAGTAATATTCTTCGTTATACGTGGTATTTGAGTGGGTAAAAGCACATTCGAAATCGCCTTCTTTTATATGAATAATAGGGTATACGGGCTGGTCTTTTCCCATGTTGCGCTCCAACAAATCCAAAAGACCGTTTTTCGCCTGAAATTTTTGCCCGTTAAAAACAACCGTCAAACCGTTGTTCAAAAAGGCGTAATTCCACAACATTTCCTCTACATATTCGTGAATATAGTGGTATTTGCCGAAAACAGATTCATCAGGAATGAATGATATTTCCGTTCCGGAACGACCTTCGAAATCGACTAAATCATGGTCTTCAATCAATTTTCCGCGTTGAAAATCCACTTCTTTCATTTTTCCTTCACGCATCGAACACGCTTTGAAAGAAGACGAAAGTGCATTTACTGCTTTTGTACCAACGCCATTCAATCCAACTGCTTTTTTGAAAACTTTCGAGTCGTATTTTGCGCCTGTGTTCATCTTACTCACGCAATCGCGCAAACTTCCCAACGGAATACCGCGACCATAATCGCGTATTTTTACCAACGAATCTTGAATACTTATTTCTATCAGTTTGCCATTTCCCATCACAAATTCGTCGATACTGTTATCGATAATTTCTTTCAGAAGCACATAAATACCGTCGTCGTGCGAAGTGCCATCGCCTAATTTTCCGATATACATTCCCGGACGCAACCGTATGTGTTCTTCCCACTCAAGCGATCGCACATGTTCTTCGGCATAATCTTCGGAAAAAGGTTTGTCGGGTTGCGCAAACAAACTGTCTTCGTTGTATTCAAAAGACTGATTATCTATCATTTTTTTAATTAAAGTTGTTTTATCCGTTATATCTGGCTTCGCCAATACAAAACCATTAGCAAAGTTAAGAAAAAAAGAGACTGCCTTTTGCGACAAGCTCTTGAAGATAAAAAATTCAATTTTCGTGGCTTATCAGTCAAAAAAACGCATATAGATTTCGGTAATTCACTGATTTTCAAAAAATTTATTACACGAAATAAATCAATACGCAGAAAGACAAAGTACAGGGAGCTTCTAAAAACTTCAATATCAAGGCTTGCGACTGAAACAAAAGCGGAGTTTAATTCCGCTTTGCGGTCTTTTCCTCCTCGCGGCTCAGCATAATTCGCAAGTGGCTTCTGCTTTCGCTCCGCAACGTCGGTTACTTGGCGTAAATGAGCATTTTGTTGAAGAAGCGTAATGCAGAGATTGGGATTCTTAGAAGCTCCCTACAATACCCGTTTCATTTTCGAAGCATTTGCTTACTTAGCAAAACGAGAAGTTTCCAGTCGGATTTGTCGGGAATTAAATCGACAAATCGCGTCTGAGTCATTTTTCGGAATACAACCCACTGGTATACAATTACAGCAAAAAACGTGATGGAAGTTGTCAGCCCCGCCCCTATAAAACCATAATTCGGAATTAATAATAAAGCTGCCGGAATGGTTACAAAGAAACCGATAATCGAGCCGATAAGGTTGTGTTGTGGCTTGTTGATTCCCGAAAAGAAATGCGAAAAAATATTGTTAGCTGCAATACAAAGGACAGCCGGAGCAAGTGTTACAATAACTAATTTGATTTCGCCAAAATCTTTGCTAAACACAAATTCGAATACGCTCCTCGGAACCGAAATCAAAACAAGCAAGGCTAAAGCCGTCAGAATCGTTGCTAATTTCATCAACTGTACGGTCAGACGTACTGCATACGAGTGGCTGTTCGAATTACTTATACTCGAAAACTGCACCAAAGCAATGCTTTGCGCAATAAGTTTCAATCCTTCCGTAATCTGCACGCCCGAATTGTACACACCAACCGAACCGATTCCGTTGTATTTGTTGATGATAAAAAGGCTTAACCGGCGGTTGATTATCGAAACCAAACTCGAAAGCTGAATCACAACGCCAAAGCGAATCGATTCTTTAAATGTTTCAAAGAATTTGTCTTTTTTCTGTTCTTTCTTCACAAAGCCGTATAGAAAAACTAAGCCCGGCAACATCGGTGCTAAAAAACTGGTATACAAGGCATAGATAAAAGCGTATGCATCGTGCATATCAAGCACATAAATAAAAAATAACATCGCTAGTAACTGCGTTGCAAACTGCACAAAAAACAAAATGTTGTATTGTTTCACTTTTCCTTTTCCAAGGAGCACATTCAAATTGACAAAATGCAACGCATTGAGCAACACAACAACTAAAATATCGCATGCATAACCTTCGGGTATGATTTCGGTGTATATTGATGGAAATAAAGCCAATAATTGAAATAAAAAGTAAGCAACCAGCACCATCACAAAAATCCATGTATACGCAACTTTCAACAAGGTTCGAATACTTTTTCGCGGTGTAAAATAAACCAATCCGCTTCCTGCCAACATCTCGACCAATAGAAGGATAACTGAAGCATCTACCACAACAAAAGCGGCAATTCCCCACGCTTCTTTTCCGAGCTTGTTGGTTGCCAATAGCAATATCAAAAAACTCACAATAGCACTAAAAACTCGCGTTCCCGATGTCCCTAAAAGTTTTTTAAGCATTTTTCTTTCGTTTTTGTCGCCACTGCTGCTTCAAACCTTTAAAAGTAAAATGAAATCTTTTTCCGTCGAAAACAGTCATTTGTGCATCGCCATTCAACGTATGAATTCCTTTATCGAATACGCTTGAGGCAATTGGGGCTATGCGTGCAAATGTTTCTTCGTGATATACTTCAGGCGTTAGCTCTTTTATTTCGTTCAAAATCAAAGCGGAACCATAATGCGCCGCGCTGTCTTGCGACGGACGGACAAGTCTGTCTCCCATTGCGAAAATTCTTCCTGCCGAACGTGCCGAAGCAATATCCGTTTTTACCGGATTGTTGAAATGTTCTTTAAAAGATCCTTTAAGCACTTCCGAATAAAAAATAAATAATTGCGTGTTCGCCTGCTCTTTTTTTGTTAAAAACAAATACCACAATCCTTCATGCCAATACAAAACAGGGTCGACAGCTTGAATATTTCCGAGTAAAACCGTTTCGAATAGTAATTTATTTTGTCGCTCGTCGAAACGATACAATTCCACACGATTCGCACAACTGCTTTCAGGAATGCAATAAACCATTCCTTCATGCCCAAAAACAAAAGGAAATGACAAATGATAAGGCGTTTCGAGGATTTTGTGATACAACTCGAAATTTTCCGACTGCTTAGCGTTTGCCAAACAAGCTTTTCCTTTTTTGTAATCGTACCATTCGAAAAACAAATACGTTTCGTCTTTCGAACGAAAAAGTGTCGGGTCAGCCAGATATTGTGTCTTTGCTGGTTTTTGGAGCCAATGCACGTCTTCGTTTTTTATTTTACCATTTTGAACAACCGTCTCGATTGCTTGCCACACAAAACCAACATTCCAATCTTCCTGAAAAAAAAGGTCATGAAAATGAAATGCAATTCGTCTGTAAACACTTAAAAAACAAAAATATATCATTTTCAAATTTACAGGAGGCTTGTAGATTTTCGCTTTCGATTCCGAAAGATATTCCGGTAATTTTTGTTCGGCAAGCAATTGTTTACAAACCTGCAACGGCATGCACGAACTTTCGAAAAGTAATTGATCTAAATGCGCTTTGTAAGCATGCTTGATGGTTTTGAAATAAACTTTTTTCAGAATAAACCCTTTGTCAAGCTTGTCGGTCAAACGTTGCAATATAACACCGTTTTTATCGATTCCATTGACAAATTCCCAAAAACCGGGTGGCGTGCCCCTGAAAAACATTTCGTCATCGTGATGAAACGACCACACACCGTACTTAGCTACCGTCAATATTTCGCCACGAATAATATCAAATCCGAAACGCAACAAAAAATCCAATTTTTGTTCTTTTAATTGCCGAATCATTGTTTCGGAAAAATAATTTGCACCGCTTTTTTGTGTTGTTTTTGCTTTTAAAACAATCACATTTTCTGGCAATAACGGATTTATTGACTTCGGAAAACGCGCTTTCGGCTTGAAAAAAAATCGGCTCCACACACGGAACAACAACCTGCGATACGGATAACGCCACCATTTTTCGAAAAAAGAAGGTTTTTCGGTTTCATTCTCATTGAGAATCAATACTTTTAATTGTATATCGTTCTCTATCAAAAGCTTTACGGTGTCGACTTGCCATTGTTGCAAAGTCAAACTATCACATAACAAACCGAATTTCAAGGATGAAGCTGTTTCCGAAGGCAATGACAAAATCGATTCTTTTTCTATTTCTATGTGCAAATGTAACCAATCTTTTCAAAAACAGGCGAAGCCGCACCTTCGGTTTCTTAATTTTTAATTCATAATTCTTTTTACATTTGCTAAACAAAGAAACTTATGCAAATTACCGTACTTGGAAGCGGCACATCACAAGGCATACCTGTTATTGCTTGTCCGTGCGATGTTTGTGCATCGACCGACTTGCTCGACAAACGTTTGCGTGCGTCGGTATTGATACAAACAAAAAACACCACCATTGCCATTGATGCTGGTCCTGATTTTCGTCAACAAATGCTTCGCGAAAAAGTTAACCAACTTGATGCTATTTTCATCACGCACGAACATAAAGATCATACCGGCGGACTCGACGATGTTCGTTCGTATAACTATTTACTGAAACGTCCGATGGAAGTTTACGCTTCGCATACCACGTTAGAAGCACTGAGAAAAGCGTACGCTTACGCTTTTGGCGAAAATAAATATCCGGGCGTACCTAAGTTTGATTTTCGTGATTTAGAAAACGGAAAAACCTTAACAGTCGGTGATATTACAGTTGTCCCTATCGAAGTGAAACATCTTTCGATGTCCGTTTTTGCGTTCAGAATCAATAATTTCGCCTACATTACCGATGCAAATTTCATTTCGGAAAACAGCATGGAGCAGCTAAAAGGAATCGATTATTTAATTATCGGCGCACCGCGTAAGCAAAAACATATTTCGCATTTCAATCTGGAAGAGGCAATTGCTATTTCGAAATGCCTTGGTGCTAAAAAAACGTGGTTTACACACATCAGCCATCTGATGGGAAAAACAGCCGATGTTGCCCCTATCCTACCCGATTCGATGGTTTTGGCTTATGACGGCTTGAAATTCACGATTTAGTAATCTTCTAAATGGAGCTTCTAAAAATTCAAAAGATAAGGCTTGCGACCGAGACAAAAGCGGAGTTTACTTAGTGTAAATGAGCATTTTGGCGATGGAGCGTAACGCAGTATTTTGGATTTTTAGAAGCTCCATTTAATCTTTCACCTGTTTTCGTTCATAACAAGTGCAAAACGATCATTTTCGATTGCTAAATAACCTTGATCATAAACAAAATAATAGGTGCGCGCATCACGCGTGGTGTAAATACTTGTAAAGTATTTGAAGTTAAATCCCTGATTAAGTAACTGTTGTCGCGTTACAATTGCTTTTCCTTCGGGATTAAACGTTGTTAAGATATGGCGGTTTCGCTTGAGAATGTTATTGATGTTGCGTATCAGATTTATCTGCTCGTGATTAAGTTGATGGTGGTAATTGTTTCGACATGAATCGTTACAAAATTTCTTGTCAGAACGCCCGAGCAATTTTTCGCCACAATGTAAACAATTAGATTCCATAAGTTTCTTTATATCAGCTTACAAATATATGAAACAATTGTTTGACTTTCAAAAATAAAAAATCCTCCCAACAAATTGTCGAGAGGATTTTATGTTGTATGTTTCTTCTTCAGAGGAAGAAATTATCCTAACTTCACACGGATAAATTCGGTAACAGTAACGTCTTTATCTTGTTCGGCTATATGTTGGCGAACTGATTTTTTGTTGTCCAAAATCGAATCTTGGTTCAACAAGGTGTTGTCGCGGAAGAAACGAGTCAATTTACCTTGAGCAATTTTTTCGAGCATTGCTTCCGGTTTACCTTCTTCGCGCGCTTGTTCTTTTCCCACTTCGATTTCACGTGCGATAATGTCAGCCGGAACATCTTTTTCGTCAACAGCTACCGGATCCATTGCGGCGATTTGCATTGCCAATTCGTGTCCTAATTTTTCGGCTGCAGCAAAAGCTTTCGATAAGCCAACGATCGTTGCCAAACGGTTTCCTTGATGGATGTACGACGAAACGAAAGCTGCTTCAACAATTCCAAAAGCACCGATTTCGATTTTTTCGCCGATAACGCCTGTTTTTTCAACAATGGTTTCTTCAACGGTTCTATCGTTCAATTGAGCGACTTTCAAGTCTTCTACCGTTTTGATTCTTTTTTCGATAGCCAAATCAAGTATGCTTTGGGCAAAAGCTACAAAGTCGGCGTTTTTAGCCACGAAATCTGTTTCGCAATTGATCATTACAACGGCACCATATTGTTTGTCGGCACTTGTTTTTGACAAAACAACACCTTCGGTAGCATTGCGATCAGCTCTTTTAGCAGCAATTTTTTGTCCTTTTTTGCGAAGGTAATCGATTGCTTGTTGCGTGTCGCCACCACTTTCGACAAGTGCATTTTTGCAATCCATCATGCCGGCACCGGTAAGTTTCCTCAATTCGTTTACTTGAGTTGCTGTAATATTCATTTTTTTATCTCTCTCTTTCTGTTAAAATTCCAGTAAATTATTTTTTTGCAACAGGTTTGCGTGGTCTTCTTTGGCGTTCGCCGCGTTCGCCACGCTCACTGCGTTCTCCTTTTTTTTCTTTTTCGAAAGTTTCTTCAACGATTTCTGCGCCTTCTTCATCAAAGGCTTCTTTATTGTCGTCAGCCATTTTATCTTTCGAAAGTTTACGCTCGTTCAAACCTTCTTCGATAGCCTCTACCATCGTTCCGATGATCAATGCTATTGATTTTGAAGCGTCGTCGTTTCCAGGAACCGGAAAATCGATCAAGTTCGGATTCGAGTTCGTATCGACGATTGCAAATGTAGGTATGTTGAGTTTGCGTGCTTCAGCTACAGCAATGTGTTCTTTGGTTACATCGACAACAAATACTGCCGAAGGCAAACGGCTCAAGTCGGCGATACTTCCAAGGTTTTTTTCCAATTTTTCGCGTTCGCGTTGGATTTGAAGACGTTCACGTTTCGACAAGTTGTTATACGAGTCGCTCACCATCAATTTATCGATGTTCGACATTTTGCGAACCGCTTTGCGAATTGTAGCGAAATTGGTAAGCATTCCACCTGGCCAACGTTCTGTTACATAAGGCATTCCTACCTTTTGTACTTGTTCGGCTACGATGTCTTTTGCTTGTTTTTTTGTAGCAACAAAAAGGATTTTTTTACCCGATTTTGCTAATTGACGAAGTGCATTCGCTGCATCTTCCATTTTTTCCTGTGTTTTGTACAGGTCGATAATGTGGATACCGTTGCGCTCCATAAAAATGTAAGGAGCCATGTTCGGATTCCATTTTCTTTTGAGGTGTCCGAAATGCACACCTGCATCTAATAATTGTTCAAATGATACTTTTGACATAATTCTTTTTTTTGATGTTTACTTTCACTAAAATCAATTGTTGAGTAGCTCGTAAACAGAAAAGTCTCAACAATTTGGATACTAAACACAATCGTATGTCCGAGAATGGATTAACGTTTGCTGAATTGGAATTTCTTACGGGCTTTGGGCTGACCTGGTTTTTTACGCTCAACCATACGTGGGTCGCGACGCATTAATCCTTTAGCCTTTAAAGTTGGACGATATTCAGGGTTGATTTCGCAAAGTGCACGGCTGATTGCCAAGCTTAAAGCTTCTGCTTGTCCGTTGATTCCACCTCCGTCGAGGTTCACTTTAATGTCGTATGCGCCTGCATTACCTGTTAAAGATAACGGTTGCTCAACAACAAATTGCAAGATTCCTGTTGGAAAGTATTCCTTGTAGTCCCGCTTGTTTACCGTAATGGTACCATTACCGCTTTTCATGTAGATGCGTGCAACGGCAGTTTTCCTTCTACCTAAAGCATTGATTACTTCCATGATGCTTATTTAATATTATTGAATTTGAGTTCTATTGGTTGTTGCGCCTCGTGTTTGTGCTCCGGACCTACATATACATGAAGGTTGCGAAACAATTCGGCTCCTAATTTGGTTTTAGGAAGCATTCCTTTTACGGCATGTTCGACAACAGCAAAAGGTTTTCTTGCTAACTGATCTTTAACAGTTCTTACACGTTGACCGCCGGGATACCCTGTGTGACGGATGTAGTATTTCTGATCCATTTTGTTGCCCGTAAGTACAATTTTTTCGGCGTTGATAATTATTACATTGTCGCCGCAATCGCTGTGAGGCGTGTAGCAAGGCTTGTTTTTGCCTCTTAAAATTTTTGCAGTTTCGGATGCTAAACGTCCTAAAACTAAGCCTTCAGCGTCGATTACATACCATTTTTTATTGGCATTTTCCTTGTTAACGCTTACAGTCTTGTAACTAAGTGTATTCATCTGACTTTTAATCTATTTCTGTGTAACTAAAGCACATCTTTATCCCAAATCGGGGTGCAAAAATAGAAACAAATTTTTGTTTTACCAAGTTTATAAACAATAATTTATTCGCTAATCAGCTGTTACCCGATTTTAAAATAAAAATTTAGTCGAAAAAACGCGTGCAAAGGTACGGGTTATCATTTGATTTTTCAAATAAAAAATAGCGTTTGACGTTTCGGGGCATCGTTCGTGATTTCGAGCGAAAGCGGAGAATTAAAAATCAACGAAGCGAAACTTTCAACATCCTTTAAATTTTCATTTCGCAATTTGTTAACAGTTTTTTTCTTAAAAATTTCATTGCTATTTGAAATAGTTTGTATATTTGACACATCAAACTCCAAAAAAATGGAATTAACGCAAAATACACGAATAATGATTCACGTTCCGGTCGAAAAA
>JAISHW010000106.1 GCA_031262365.1 Lentimicrobiaceae bacterium | reverse complement strand
TACCCCGAATATAAAAACATTGTGCGAGAAAGCACGAAACAAAGGGCTGAAAATCGTGCCGGTCTTGATGTTTTTTTATTCTGCCGGTGTAAAACCCTGCGGGTTTTATCTAAATTTGAGATAGCTTTTTCCAATGCCAACCATCGGATACATTCGATCGCCAGAAATTACAGCTGCCACATTAAATAGAATATCGGTATTCAGCTGTTTTGGAAACCAGTGTATGCTGTCAACTTTTTCGTAAAGTTGTTGTATTTTAATGCTTATCGACTGTCCTTTTTGATAAGGCTCGGCTTTTACGTTTTGAATTGCCCAATTATCCGAATGAATTGTCAAAACGCCTTGAAGCCCATCGAAATGAGTGTTTTTAAACGGACGATACGAAATGGTATAAATGCTGTCGTTGTTTCCGACCGGAGTTGTTTCTTCCAATATAAATAGGTATTTGCGTTTGCTTCCGTTGCTGATTGGATTTACGTAGTTTTTTCCCATTATATGGATCATCGGGTTGTAAAAACTCGTGCTTTGAACTTCGGAGAGTAGGTAGATAAAAAGCGGGTCTTTAAATCCCGACATTTTTGTGCCGCGTACGTTTTCGTAACTTTTATCGGGTGCCATAAACGCACGATCAGTAACCGTTTCCATGATGAAAAAGTCTCTTTCTTTCAAAAAATCTTTCATTTCGGTTATGCCCTCATTGCTTTTGACCGTATCAACTATGGATGTCAAACTATCGCGATAATTTTCCAAATCAACAGTAAGTACCATTTTGTCGTAAGCCGTATAGGAAAACGAAGGCAATTTTTCGGGATTGTTTTTATTGCTGTACGCAAGCACGCTATCAATAATTCGGTGCGCAGGATTTTCGCCGGCATATACAACTACTTCGTTTAAAGAGACGATAAGCGGTTGTAGTTTCACATTTAAAAACGTTGTCAAGTCTGTTACCGAAACGGTTCGTTTTTCGTAACCTATGTATGAAAATGTCAGTTGACGGACAATTTCAAAACTTGTTATGGCAAATTTTCCATCGATATCGGTTGTCCCTCCAAAACGTCCGCCATTTACAATCACATTTACGAAAGCCAATGTTTCGTTGGTATTGGCATCGCAAACTTGTCCGCGAATCATGTTTTCTTGTTGCGCAAATAACGATTCGAAAAAAAATAAGAACGACAGCAAAAACAATATGTGACGCAGAAATTGCATAACTATTGTTTGGATTTTATGACAAAGCATAAATTATAAAATAAGACTTGTTTTATATTGACTTCATTCTAAGAATTAGAATCATGATCGGGTTGCAATTTACGCAAAAATAACGCTACACGAATCGATTCAATAAAAATTACTTATTTATTTTACATGCTATTTGTTCGTCTATCTAATTACGCTTAATATGTTGATTATCAGTATGTTTTAAATAACTTGGCAAAACACATAATTATGTGAAAATCAGATTATACCATATTTTAAGATGATGTTAACGAATAGTTCTTTCAGTTTTTATTCTTTTCAAATCATCGTTGGACTATTGTTTTACAAAAAGTTTTTTTTACTTTTGTCTACTTTCTTTTTCAAAAAGATTTTAAAAGAGAGTAAATAAACTTGTAGTACTAATTAAATTTTTAAAGTTATGTTTAAAAATCAACCCAAGGGTCTTATCCCTGCCGCTCTTGCCAACATGGGCGAACGCTTTGGCTTTTACACAATGATGGCAATTTTAACCTTATTTCTCATGTCCAAATTTGGCTTATCGGGACAAGAAGCAGGAGCCTTATATTCTGTTTTTTATGGAGCAATTTACATTCTTGCAGTAGTAGGTGGGCTTATTGCCGATGGTACTAAAAATTACAAAGGTACTATCATAGCAGGGCTTGTTGTAATGACTTTGGGATATTTTTTATTGACAATTCCCGCTTTGATTACAACCAAATGGATTGCTTTAGGTGCGCTTTTAGTTATTGCTTTCGGTAATGGCTTATTCAAAGGAAACTTGCAAGCATTAGTCGGTCAATTATACGATAACGAGAAATATTCAAAATTGCGCGACTCCGGTTTCCAACTTTTCTATATGTTTATCAATATCGGAGGTATGTTTGCTCCTTTTGCAGCTACATCAGTTCGTAACTGGTTTGTTAAAACACAAGGATTTGCATACAATTCCGACCTTCCGGGACTTTGTTGGCAATACAAAAACGGTACCATGTCAAATGATGTTTTAAATGGACGTTTTACCGAATTAGCAACACAAGTATCTGACGGTGTTACGCCTGACATGACAACTTTTGCTGATAACTATTTGAATGCTTTCAACACAGGATTTCATTATGCTTTTTCGGTAGCTATTTTTGCCATGTTGATTTCACTAGTGATCTTCTTTATCTACAAACGTATATTACCAGACAAAAAAGCTATTGTTAAGACAGATAAGACTCAAATGTCGAAAGAACAAATCAAGCAAGATGCCAAAGAGATCAAACAACGCATCTATGCTTTATTTGCCGTTTTTGGTATCGTTATTTTCTTTTGGTTCTCGTTTCACCAAAATGGATTGACTTTAACCATGTTTGCAAAAGATTATACCAGACTGGAAATTTTCGGAATGAATATTTCAGCTGAAATTTTCCAATCAATTAACCCATTCCTTGTTGTATTCTTAACTTTCATTGTTATTGGAATATTTTCAGCCTTAGCTAGAAAAGGAAAAGAACCATCAACACCTCGAAAAATCGGTATTGGTATGGGAATCGCTGCTTTAGCATTTGTATTAATGGCAGTAGGATCGATCGGCTTACCAAAATATGCCGAAGTTGAAGCAATGGGAGGACTTCCTGATGGATTACGTGTTACGCCTTGGCTCTTGTTTGGTACTTATTTTATTTTGACGGTTGCCGAATTGTTTATTTCACCTCTCGGACTTTCGTTCGTATCGAAAGTTGCTCCGGCACACCTTCAAGGTTTAATGCAAGGATTTTGGTTAGCGGCTACTGCAGTAGGAAACTTCTCACTGGTCTTAGGTGCTATGATGTACGAAAACATCTCTATTTCTCTAACGTGGACAGTGTTTGTTATTGTTTGTGGAGTCTCAATGATAGCGATGTTTGCAATGGTTAAATGGCTCGAACGTGTAGCAAAATAAACATTGTAAAAATAAATTATATCCAAAAAACTCGCTTGAAAAATCAAGCGAGTTTTTTTTATGACTCGAAATCGTATTTTTGCAATGATGGCAAACGATATATACATTTCCGATTGGGGCGACAACAAACGTTACAACAGTTATGCAAACTACTTCAAGAAACAGTTTGGCGGGCGTGTGCAGAAAATCAGCATCAATGCCGGATTTACTTGTCCAAACCGTGATGGGACAGTGGGCACGGGCGGCTGTACGTTTTGCAACAACGATGCATTCAATCCTTCTTATTGCCGAGCCGAAAAATCAGTCGCGCAGCAAATTAGAGAAGGAATCGAATTTCATCACAAACGCTATCGAAGAGCAAAAAAGTTTCAGGCTTATTTTCAGGCTTATTCAAACACTTACAAACCTGTTGAACAACTTCGATCGCTGTATAATGAAGCCATTTCGCACGAAAATGTCATAGGAATAGTTATCGGTACACGTCCTGATTGTATGAATAACGAGATTTTGGATTTATTAAAAGAAATCCAAAAAACATATTATGTGATGCTCGAATTCGGAATAGAAAGTGTATATGACCGAACACTGAAGCGTGTCAACAGAGGACATGATTTTGAGACTGCCAGAAAAACTATTGAAATAACCCATCAATCGGGCATACCTTGTGGCGGACATTTTATTTTCGGACTTCCGGGCGAAACCCGTGAAATGATGTTGCAGATGTCCGAAATCATCTCAACACTACCGCTGACAACCGTAAAATTTCATCAATTACAATTATTCAAAGGAAGCGAAATCGAAAAAGAGTTTCGTCAATATCCGGAAGATTTTTATTCGTTTACTATCGAAAGTTACATTGATTTTATTGTTGAATTTATCGAAAAACTAAGTCCGAACATCGTCATTGAGCGCTTTGTTGGCGAAGTTCCTCCTCAATTTCTTAGCAATAAACCTTGGGTAGAAAAACGCTATGACATTATTTTACAGCTTATTGAAAAAGAATTAGAAGAAAAAAATACTTTTCAAGGGAAAAATTTTGTTCGTTAGAATAATTTTATTTGTATCTTAGTCGGTGGAAAACTAAAAAAAAATTTTAACTCAATTTAATTTATTCATCAAACAAATTTATTCATCATGAAAAAAATTTTACTTTCAATGATTTGTGTGTTAGCTTTTTGGGGCTTAAGTGCACAAGTTACAGAAGATTTTTCCGACTACACTGTTGGCGGAAAATTAGCGCAACAAGCCCAAGATTTGGGTAGAGACTATTGGACCACTTGGTCAAGTGCTCCGGGTGGGGCAGAAGATGGCACCGTTGCTGATGTCAGCGGAAATAAAGTAGGTAGTTTAACTTATGGAAACGACCAAGTTTTGTTACTTGGCGGAAAAACTTCGGGAGTTTGGGAATTCTCAATGAAAATGTTTGTTCCTACAAACAAATGCGGCTATTTTAACATTGTTGCCGATTTTGCCGGAACTTCAAGTGTTTGGGCATTGCAAGTGTATTTTGGCGTACAGGGAGAAGACCCCAACGCATTAACACCGGGAGTTGGTACAATGCATATTACTGCTTCAAATTCGGCAGGCTTTACATTCGCCCATGATGCGTGGACAGACATTAAAGTAATCATTGACCTTGACACCGACAATGCAGAAATTTACATCAATAACGATTTAATTTACGAATGGCAATATTCTTTAGGTACTTTTGGAGCCGGATGCCCCAGAGTTATTGATGCTATGAATATTTTCCCACCTGTTGACGGCGTTTCGGATTTCTACATTGATGATATCGTATTTCAACCGGTTTCCAATGCAATTCATGAAACAAATTTCGATGAGTTGACTGCCGGTGACTATGTAGCTCAATCATATCCTGAATGGTGGACTACTTGGTCAGATGCTCCTGCCACAGCCGAAGACGCATTAATTACAACTGAACAAGCTGCCTCAACACCAAATTCAGCAAAATTAGCATGGGGTAATGATTTGGTATTTAAAGCTGGAGACAAAACAACCGGTGCATATACAATTGATTTTGATATGTACATTCCGGGAACGAGTCCTGCTTTCTTTAATATTTTGCATGCTTTTGCAGGTACTGCAAGCGAATGGGCTGTAGGTATTTATTTCAATATTACTGAAACAACAAATTTTCCGGCTACAGGAACATATATTCAGCAAAATGATGTTTTGACTAATTTTACTATTCCAAGCGACACATGGTTCCCTGTATCGTTTATGATAGATTTGGATAATGACAATGCAACCGTTAGCATCAATGGTAGCCAATTGCTTGAATGGCAATTCAGTACTCAGGAATCCGGTGGTTCTGGTTTAAGACAACTTGGTGCTATTGACTTCTATCCTCCTCAATCAACATCAACGTTTTATATTGACAACTTCGCATTTGGCGGCATTAGTGGCGGTGTGCCATCTTTGGATATCAATGTTGCTCAAATCACTGAAGAGCTTGGAGCTAACGGAAGCATTTCAAAAGATGTAACCATTACTAATTCCGGAAGCAGTATTGGTGATTATGCCTCTTGGATAAGCCTCAACATGGATGCTAAAGAAGGCGAAAGAGATAGCTATACGTTAACTTATACGAATGAAATTGAAGGTAGTGTTTTTGTTAATGGTGGAGATATGCCGCTTATGGAGTTTGCAGCTAAATACCCATTATCATATTACTGTGATATGGTTGGAACGTATCTCACAAAGATTTCATATTTCTTGCCCGGTCAGCCGTATGATGGTAGACTTGTAGCCCGTGTATATGGACAAGGTTCTACTTATAACGCTCCAGGCGAAATTTTATCGGAAGGAATAATAAATAATCCTACCGTAACTGCTTGGAATGAATTTTCATTGCCAGAACCTATATTATTGGACGGTCAAGATATTTGGGTCGCTTTTGAAGCACTACAAGCTACCGGAGACACTGAAGGACTAATGGCTACTGACGCGGGTATAGCTGTTGAAAATTCTGACTGGACAAGGTCTAACGGAGGAACATGGCATCAATTACATATTACTCAACCAGAACTCAATAATGGTAATTTTATGATTAAAGCCTATACAGAAGGTTATACAGTTCCTGGTTGTTGGGTTTCTCTTACCGGAGATACTTATGGTGCTATTTTAGCCGGAGAAGAAGCTACATTCCAAGTGAATTTGACAACAGAAGGATTGCCGGATCCAACCAAGACTATTTATGATGCAACAATTTACATTGCTACAAACGATGTTGAACACGAATTATTTGAAATTCCTGTACGACTTGATTATACAACCGGTATTGGTGAGTTTACTTCCAATGGCGCAACAACCAAAGTTTACCCTGTTCCTACTACAGACATGGTAACGATCGAATCGACACAAAATATTAATGACATTCAAGTTGTTAATAATATCGGTCAGGTTGTTTATTCTTCAAAAGTTGACAATACACAAACAACTTTAAATACAGCAGGATTTAATTCCGGTGTATATTTTGTAAGAGTAAATACTGAAACTGGTTTACAAACAGTTAGACTTATTGTTCAATAATCAAGAGCAATTTTCAACTTAAAAATAAGGTGGCTACTTACAAGCCACCTTATTTTTTTTGTAGGGAACTTCTAAAAATCCCAATCTCTGCGTTACGCTTTTTCCTGACTTTGTCAATGCGACACCCAAATTGACAAAGTCAGGAGTCATTCCGGCGAAGGTCGGATCCATTGTACAAACAGGCGATACCTTATCCTTTCCTTTACAGTGGATGCCGTTCTGCAACGGCATGACAAGGACGGAAAAGTCATTCCGGCGAAGGTCGGAAAACAGGCGATACCTTATCCTTTCCTTTACAATGGATGCCGTTCTGCAACGGCATGACAAGGACGGAAAAGTCATTCCGACGAAGGTCGGAATCCATTGTACAAATGGAACTTTACAACCTGGGTTCGGAATAAGATTTATTTGTAATAAATCTTGTCCAAAACTCAGGTTATTTATTCTTTTCCAACTTCGCTATTGATTTAAAGAAATAAATCAATAAAGTTGCCGAGAAAAATGTAGCAATAATATCGGAAATCGGCATACTAATCCAAACGCCCGTTACACCATAAAAATTAGGTAAAATAAGTAATAACGGAACCAAAAACAATACTTGACGCGACAACGACAAAAAAATCGATTTTTTAACTTGTCCGATACTTTGAAAAAAATTAGACGTTACTATTTGAAAACCAACCACAGGAAATGTAATGAAAACACACCGCAAACCATAAACCGTTAATGTTATCAAATCAGTATCTGAAGTAAACAACGATGCCATAAATTTGGGGAAAATTTGTGCGCACAAAAAACCAAAAACAGTTACGCCTGTTGCTAATTTGATGGTGATTTTCAAAGCTTCTTTCACACGCAAAAACTGTCTTGCTCCAAAATTAAATCCAACAATCGGTTGCATACCTTGTGTCAAACCCAAAACAATCATCACAAACAAATAATTCACCCTGTTGACAATTCCGTAAGCACCTACCGCCAAATCGCCTCCTTGTGTTTGCAAGCCCTTGTTAATCAAAACAACAATCAAACATAAAGCCGAGTTCAACAGAAAAGGAGCAAGTCCGATTGACAAAATATCTTTAACAATTGCAAATTGTAATTTGAAACTTTTTGGGGTAAAATAAATCAACTCATTCTTATTATTCAATGTACGTATCAGCCAAACTAAAGGTACACATTGTGCCAAAATAGTTGCTATAGCCACACCTTGAATTCCCCATCCGAATACAAAAATGAAAATCGGATCAAGCACAACGTTAACCAAAACTGTAATAATAGTTGCAAACATCGCTTTTTTAGGATGTCCGGCGGCTCGAAGTATGCCATTTAACCCTAAGTACAAATGTGTGATAACATTTCCATACAAGATGATTCGCATGTAATCGGCAGCATAACCGATTGTTTCGGGCGATCCTCCAAAAAACATTAAAATATCTTTAAGAAAAACAAGCGAAACGATGCTGAATAAAATTCCTAAAACAATATTCAACAACACAACATTTCCCAATACATTTCGTGCTGTTTCGTAATCTTTTCTTCCTAAACTCATCGAAACCAAGGTCGAAGCACCAACGCCAACCATTGCTCCAAAGGCTGCCGATAGATTCATGAACGGAAACGTAAGAGCCAATCCTGAAATAGCCATTGCACCGACACCTTGACCAATAAAAATACTATCAACCATGTTATAAAGCGACGAAGCCGTCATGGCGATGATTGCCGGAACAGAATATTTTTTCAACAGTTTCGCTATCGGTTCCGTCCCAAGTAAAAGTGCTGCTTGTGTGTTTTCTTTCAAGTTTTGAACTATTTTTCTGCATGCAAAATTGCATCAAAAAATCGAACGAACCATGATTTATATGATAGGGGAGCTTCTAAAAATTCAAAAGACAACTCTCGATACCAAAAAAATATGCTAATTTCGGGACTTGAAATATACCTTATACTAATATATTATGGATTTAACAACAACGTATTTAGGACTCGAACTTCGCAATCCTATCATTATTGGAAGCTCAAAAATCACTTCAAAGGTTGAAAATATCAAGCATTGTGCAGCAGCAGGGGCAGGGGCGGTGGTCTTAAAATCGCTTTTCGAAGAACAAATTTTAGCCGAATATGCTTCGCAAATGGATCAAACAAATCAGTCTTATTGGGTTCCGGAAATAAAAGAATACGTGATGAACATGGCTCGTGAGCAGAAAATCGATTCGTATCTCCGTCTTATTGCTGATTCCAAAAAACAAACCGACATCCCTATTATTGCCAGCATCAACTGTGTAAGTGCTAATGAATGGGCTTCGTTTGCCGGTAAAATGCAAGATGCAGGAGCTGATGCACTTGAATTGAATATCTCGATATTTCCATTCAACAAAAATATAACGAGCGAAAGTATCGAAAACACTTATGTTGAAATATTAAAGGCTGTAAAAAAACACGTTAACATTCCTGTTTCGGTAAAAATGGGACGGTATTTTACAAATATTCACCGTATCACACACTGTCTTGCCGATGAAGGAGCTGAAGGATTGGTACTTTTCAACCGTTTTTACAGCCCTGATATCGACATTTCGAAAATGCAAGTTGTTACTGACAATTTCTTCTCAAGCCCTGACGAAAAATCAATTCCAATGCGTTGGATCGCTTTGTTAACCGCTGACGGCATCAACTGCGATTTGTCGGCTTCGACCGGAATTCATTATTCGATTGGTGTTGTCAAGCAGCTACTTGCAGGCGCAACAACAACACAAATCAGTACCACAGTGTTCCAAAACGGCATTCACTATATTAACGACATTGTAGAAGGACTTGAAGAATGGATGCGCAAACACCGCTACAAAAAAATCAGTGATTTCAGAGGTCTGGTATCGCGCAATCCTGAAAACAGAGCCGAGTTCGAACGTATGCAATATCTTAAACGGAATTTTGAGTAAGGAATAGTTAATAGAAATCTTTAACTATTTTCTTAGTTACTATCATTCACTGCTTAACTATTCACTTAACGCGCTATCTTATGATTGAAATTTTACTCATCATTGCTGTTGTTATCTCATTATTAAATCTTATTGTTTTATTGTTTTTTAAAAACAAAAAAGCTGATAATGAGATGTTAACAAAAATAGACGAATTGACATCGAAAAACGACAACGCATTCGAACGTAACGAAAAATTAGTCAAAGACGAGTTTCAACGCAATCGTACCGAATCGAACGAACTCGGAAAATCAAATCGGGAAGAACTTGCCAAATCGCTCGAAGCATTTGGTCAACAATTTTCGAAAAATACCACGGAACTGAACGAAATGCTGCGACAAAAATTCAATGATTTTGCATTAAATCAACAAGAAATCAACAAACAAACACTTCAAAACATTAAGGAAATACGCGAAACGGTCGAAAAAAACCTCAATTTTATTCGTGAAGATAACACCAAACAACTTGACGAAATGCGTAAAACCGTTGATGAAAAGCTACAACGAACATTAAACGAACGTCTCAGTCAATCGTTCGAAACGGTTGGAAAACAACTTCAAGCGGTACAAGAAGGACTTGGCGAAATGAAAAATCTTGCTACCGATGTCAGTGGATTGAAGCGTGTGTTGAGCAACGTGAAACTTCGTGGCGGCATCGGCGAAATACAACTTTCGATGCTGCTCGAACAAATTCTGGCTCCCGAACAGTACGAAGCCAACGTAAAAACCAAAGAACGCAGTTCGGAAGTAGTCGAATTTGCCGTAAAACTTCCCGGAAAAGATGACGCAAAATCAGTTGTTTGGTTGCCCATCGATGCCAAATTTCCAAAAGATGTGTACGAAAAATTACAGATTGCTTATGATGATGGCGATCCGGCTAAAATTGCCGAATTTCAGAAAGAACTCGAAAACACCATCAAAAAAATGGCGAAAGACATTCGCGAAAAATACCTCGACCCACCAAACACAACCGATTTTGGAATCATGTTTTTGCCTTTCGAAGGCATTTATGCCGAAGTGGTTCGCAAAGCAGCTCTTTTGGAAGAATTGCAACGCACTTATAAAGTGCTCGTAACCGGTCCGACTACTTTAGCTGCTATTCTCAACAGTTTGCAAATGGGATTTAAAACATTGACCATACAAAAACGCAGCAGCGAAGTATGGCAAGTGCTTGGCGCGGTAAAAAAAGAATTTGAGAATTTTGGCGGTTTGATGGAAAAAGCGCAAAAAAACATTCAAACCGGACTGAACCAACTTGATGACGTAATGGGAACACGTACACGCGCTATTCAACGACGACTCAAAAGTGTCGAAACACTTGGTGTAGAGGATACAAAGCAAATTTTACACGAAATTCCAGAATCGACCCTTTTTGATGATGACATCGAAGAATTAGAGTCTTAATTCAACGGACAAACCACCTTTTCTGCTTGCTGTAGAATGAAATCGGACTATTGAGTTTGATTTTTGAATCCCATCATAGAAAGTAAACCGTTCCGCTACTGCTGTCGGAAGAAGCACCTGTAACAGAACTTAAAACATTGATTTTGTTTTGCTTTCGAAGCAATCCTAAAAAAGCAAACACGATAGCCTCTTTATAAGAAACAATTGCCGCTTTTGGAATAACGACTTTATGTTTAGAAAGTGCTTGTATTCTCGATATCAGAAATGTGTTGAAAGCACCACCGCCTGTAACGAGCATCTCTGATGGCGGGAGCTTATTTGTTGCCAAAGCAATTTGCTGCGCAATAAGCTCAACATACGTAGCTAAAGCATCTTCGGCGGCAAGTTCCATTGCTTCAAAAACCGGACGTTGAACGGTTTCGAAAAACTCGCGCCCAAGCGATTTTGGATATTTCAGCTCGTAATACGGATGTTGGAGTTGTTTTAATAAATCGTCGGAAACGACACCAAATGAGGCTAAATCGCCATTTTCGTCAAAATCGTAACCGACCGATTGCGCCAAATAATTTAAAGCCTGATTGGCTATACAAATATCGAAAGCAATACGTTTTCCATCTAAATCGAACGAAACGTTTGCAATACCGCCTATATTCAGGCAAATCGGGCAATCGGCAAACAGCAATTTATCGCCGACAGGTACCAAAGGTGCTCCTTGTCCTCCTTTGCGGACATCTTCCGATCGAAAATCATTGATTGTTTCTATCGCGGTGGCTTGTGCAATAGTTTTTCCGTCGCCAATTTGCAATGTGATTCCTTCGGCAGGACAGTGGTGTATCGTATGTCCGTGCGATGCGATCAGTTGCGGATTCAACTTGTTTTTTCGAATAAATTGAAGCGTTTTTTTTGCGGTATAAAGTCCAAATTCTTTGCTTAACAGATTCAATTTCAAATCGTCGGCATAATACGCATTTGCCAATTTTCGTTTCCACGTTTTCGAATATGCGACATGCTCAACCGCTTCAAGCTCGAAATACCATTTGTGGTTTGACTCTTCGAATCTGACACAAGCCAAATCAAGCCCATCTAACGATGTTCCCGACATGATTCCAATAACAGAACTTGATTTTATCATAAAATGACCCCTTTGGAGCAAAGTACGGAAAAATTATAGAAACAATGCAGCAAAATATTCTAAAATATGGCATCTGCCTACCATATAATTTCTGAATTCACACGATGCAATCGCACGGAACGTTTTGCACGATATTTCTTTTTCGGCTTATATCTGAAAAACGTATTTTTGCTAAAAATCCGAACAGATGAGAAAATTGTTTCTACTGATACTTTGCCTTGTTGCGCTAAACGTTTGCGCACAAGAAAAAAATAAAATAGAATGGCTTGAATTTGAAACCGCTGTTGCCAAAGCAAAAGAAAACCCCAAAAAGATTTTTGTAGACTTATACACTGATTGGTGCACCTGGTGCAAGGTAATGGACAACACGACTTTTTCCGATTCGACGATTATCGACTATATGAATCGCACGTTTTATTGCGTAAAATTCAATGCCGAAAGTAGCGATACCATTCATTTTTCGGGGCACGACTTTGTCAATCCGAATCCGAATACCAAACGCAGTACACACCAACTTGCTGCCGCCATGTTGCAAGGCAGGATGTCGTATCCGTCGTTTGTTTTTTTCAACGAAAATCAAGTCATCATCACAGCTGTCCCGGGCTATCACAAACCGGAACAGTTTGAGGTTATTCTGAATTATATCGGTTCAGATGCCATTATGAACACAAAAATGGAAGATTTTGTGAAAGAATTTCGACCTGAAATTTTAGAAAACGATACACAAAAATAAAGTTCAGGCAGTTTTGTATGCGGCATTTTCTACCGAAGGTTAATGACTTGCGGTTATGAAGATTTGGCTTTTCAAGCCGTTTACCTGTAATTCTGTACCGGTAGCCCGAAGGGTGGTCATTCCGGCGAAAGCCGGAATCCATTGCAATAAACACAAATTCCGATTTCAATGAATTTCCTGACTTTGACAATTTGGGTGGCGCATTGATGAAGTCAGGACAAGCAATAAAAATTTACTTTTTTTTTAAAACAACACTAAATATGTTATAAGAGATGAAAAAGACGGAGCCACAAACTGCAAAATCATTATTTTGTTCCGTTCAACGGCTGTCTTCTTTTACAAGCCTCACCACCTTTTCCTTTACAGATGCAACCTTCGCCATTGATAGCAGCATTATGGCATTGTTTTTTAAATTCGCCACCTTTAATAAAAAACAGGCGAATTGCCATCGCAGCAAATGCAATTCCCAAAATAATTGCGGTAATAAGCAGCAGTTTCCAATACATTTTTTCGAAACGATTTGATGCAAAAGTACATTATTTAATAAGAGGAACTCGTCATCTATTCGTGTAATTTCGGATTGTTTTGATGCCGGTCTTTGTCGCGCAATGTTTTCTTCTCCATATTTTTCAGAAAAGCTTCCGATAAATCAATTCCCGTTTGGTTTGCCAAACAAATCAACACAAAAAGCACGTCAGCCATTTCGTCGGAAAGGCTTACGTTTTTATCCGATTCTTTGAACGACTGTTCGCCGTATTGTCGGGCTATAATTCGTGCCATTTCGCCGACTTCTTCTATTAGCAACGTCATGTTTGTTAACTCATTAAAATAACGCACGCCAACTGTTTTAATCCATTGATCGACTGTTTTTTGAGCTTCTTTTATCGTCATCCTATTTTTTCTGACAAAGGTAATCATCTGTTGCTAAAAAGTACAGTTCGACGAAATACATTACTTTTGTTGAAAACTCACACATTGAATCAGACAAACACGTTTCAGCTTGTTGCTAAAACCATTTCAGGATTAGAAAATAGTGTTGCGAAAGAACTCGAAAAGTTGGGAGCAACAAAAATCGAAATATTGCATCGTGCCGTAAGTTTCGAAGGCGACCAAGCCATTATGTATAAAGCAAATTATTGCTTGCGAACGGCTCTACGTATTTTGAAACCTATTGGGAATTTTGGTGCTCGCGACGAAAGCTCGTTGTACAAACAAATTCAGAAATTCGATTGGAGCAAATTCTTTTCGATCGACCAAACTTTTGCCATTGATGCTGTAGTCAGCGGCGATATTTTCACACATTCGCAATATGCAGCGTTAAAAGTAAAAGATGCTATTGTCGATCAGTTTCGCGATCGTTTTGGTTCACGACCTTCGGTCAACACCTACATGCCTGATTTTCGAATGAATGTACACATCACAAACGAGCGCGTTACCCTTGCTGCCGACAGTTCGGGTGAGTCGCTTCACAAACGCGGTTACCGAAAAATGGTCGACAAAGCACCTATCAACGAAGTGCTTGCCGCCGGATTGATTCAGCTTACCGGATGGAACCGCGATTCGAATTTTGTCGATTGTATGTGTGGTTCGGGAACGATACCAATTGAAGCGGCGATGTATGCCATGAAAATTCCAGCCGGTTATTATCGAAGTCAGTTTGGATTTATGAGATGGAGCGATTTCGATGCGCAGCTGTGGCAAACCGTGAAACAGGTAGCAGATACCGAAATTTGCGAATTCGACCATGAAATTATTGCTTCAGACCGCTCGGGAAAAGCAATTGATATTGCGCGCGGAAATATTCAAAATGCGCATTTACAGCACGATATCAAAGTGATTAAGAAAAATATGGAAGAACTCATTCCACCCGAAGGCGGTGGCATCATGCTCATCAACCCACCTTATGGCGAGCGTCTCGAAGAGTCGGACATCATTAGTTTATACCAAACAATTGGTAACACACTGAAAAAGAATTTCAAAGGATTTCAGGCTTGGGCAGTCAGCAGCGATTTACAAGCTTTGAAATATATCGGACTGAAACCTTCACGAAAAATTCCGATTTACAACGGACCGCTTGAATGTCGTTTAGTATGTTTCGATATTTTTGACGGGTCTTATAAAGACAAAAAAGCAAGGGAAAATAAGAATTTATAATTGCAAAAATTCGTATTTAATTCTCTTATTTGTTTTTTCAAAAAATAGTCTATATTTTCAAATCATCTATTCTTTGCTTTTAAAGTGCAAAAAGGATTTTTTATATTTGCCTACCTTTTCAGATAAGTATTTTTAGGTTTTAATCTATGTATAAATATGTATAAAATAGTCACCCATCCCATTTTAGATATTCCAAAGGAAGATTTGATAGAGTTTTTATTCGAAGGCAAACCTGTTAAAGGGCAACGCGGACACACTATAGCTGCGGCACTGCACCAAGCTGGTTTTCAGGTTCATAAACACAGTTTAAAAAACCGCAACCGGACGATGGAATGTGGTATCGGAAAATGCGGTGCGTGCGAAATGCTCGTCAACGGGCAAGTACGGCGTATTTGCATCACCAATGTCGAAGAAGCAAAAACAGTTGAACGCATCGGAAGTGCAAATACCAACGATGAAAAGGGATCAACCGAAAATTTGTTGAATGTTCATGTCTCAATCAGTCACGACAAAAAGAAAGTTTATAAAACAACAGTTGCCATCATTGGTGCCGGTCCGGCCGGGCTCGCTGTTCGAGAGATGCTCAACAAATTCAGTATCGATAACCTTGTCATCGACAACAACACACACATCGGCGGACAGTTTTTGATGCAAACACACCAATTTTTCTTTTTCGAAAAAGAAAAACGTTTTGGAGGCATGCGTGGTTTCGACATTGCGAAAACACTTGCCGGCGAATCGTTAGACAACATCTTGCTCGACAGTGTTGTATGGGATATTTTACAAGACAAACGCCTTGCCGTAAAAAACATCAAAACACAAGAAGTTTTTTATGTCGATGCCGACCAAATTGTTGTTGCTACAGGTGCTGTACCTTTTATGCCTGCATTCAAAAACGACGATGTTCCGGGTGTTTACACGGCTGCCGTTGTGCAACGCATGATGAACAGCGAATTTACTTTGTTAGGAAAAAATATTCTGACTGTCGGTGCCGGCAATATTGGTTACTTGACATCGTATCAGGCTATGCAAGCCGGCGCACATGTCAAAGCAATTATCGAAGCCATGCCTCACGAAGGAGGTTTTCCGGTACAAGCAAACAGGGTGCGTCGTTTGGGTATTCCGATTATGACTTCTCATGTATTGCTCGAAGCCATTCCAAACGATGATTACACGGGCGTTGTGGGTGCTATCATTGCGAAAGCCGAAAATTTCAAACCGATTCCCGGAACAGAACAACGCATCGATGGCATTGATTGTATTAATATTTGCACCGGATTAATTCCTGACGATCAACTATTTAAAAAAGGAATCGAAGTTTTTGGAAGAAATTGCTACAGTGTTGGCGATGCTACACGAATCGGTGAAGGCACTTCAGCTGTGCTTCGCGGTCAACAATGCGCATACGAAATTGCGCAATCGCTCGGAAAACGATTCCATTACGATGATTATCTCGTTGTTTCAAAAGAGTATATCGACTCGCAACAACACCCAAAACGCATTTTAGAGAAACCAAATCAGCCCGACTCAAACCGTATGAACGAAAAAGGCTTTGTTGTTTTGGATTGTTTATATGGTTTCGCCTGTAATCCTTGCGCTTTTGCATGTAAATATCAAGCAATTACAAAAAACTCAACATCTGTAACGCCTTCAATCAATTATGACAAATGCATCGGTTGCATGGATTGCGTGTATCAATGTCCGGGACTGGCAATTTTTGGTTATCAATTGAAGAAAAATCAACTCTTCTTACCTATCGAATACGAAGCGAACGAAGGTGCTGACGTATTTTTGATCGACAACAACGGAGAAAAAGTCGGCGAAGGCACTATCAGCCGCATCATGAAAAAAAGCAATAAAACCAACGTAGCCGTTGTTACGGCAAAAGATATTTCGGGCGACGAATTGCTTAAAGCACGCGGATTTATTGTAAAAGAAAATTATCCCGAGCCGCTTCTGCTCAAGCCTGTTACCGAAAAAATAGAAGCGAAAACATTTATTTGTCATTGCGAAGACGTTACAATAGAAGAATTGCTAAAAAGTATCGGCGATCGCAAAACCATTACAGCTGCTGAACTCAAACACATCAGCCGAATCGGGATGGGCGATTGTCGCGGCACACGTTGCTTACCTCGTGCACGTCAGCTATTGCGTACCTACGGCATCGAAGTTTACGACGAGTTTACGCCACGCGCACCTATGGCAAACCAAGTGAATTTGGGAAATATCGTCAATATCGAAGGAAAAACAACATTGATTACGCCTGCAAAAAGCACCCAAAAAGCAAAACAAAAAGTCGGCGTTATCATTGCCGGAGGCGGTATGGCTGGTTCTGCGCTTTTCCGTTATCTCTCTGAGGCTGGATACAAACCTTTGTTAATCAACAAAGGAGCCGGAAGTACATGGCGTTGTATTGCAGGTGGACGGCCGGCATTTTCGTTGCCGGCACTTGCCGATATTGCAAACCATAATCTGGATATTTTTCAAGACTTACAACGCGAAGAAAACATCGATTTCAAACGGACGCGTTATGTCAACTTGGCACACGACGAAGCTACTTACAAATCATTGGAAGCTTCGATGGCTTGGTCGGACGCATATTTGGTCGACAAAAAAGATTTTCAAAAAGAAATCTCGAAATATTTCAATCCAAATCTTGAAACATACTCGCATGCTTTGATAACGAACAATTGTTGGCAATCGAGCCCCGGAAAAACAATTGATTTGGTTCGTCGAATCGGTATACGAAATGGCGGAATCGTATACGAAAACACCGAATTGGTCGATGTTGTAAAACTTTCGAATGGTTATAAAGTCGTTGTACGGATGTCGGACGGCAACTATGTTGAATACGAAACGGATTTGTTTATCAATGCTTTAGGTGGACAAGCAGACACATTTGCTAAACGTCTCGGTATCGAAACGGGTATGTTTCCGGTAAGACATCAAGCGTTCATTACCAAACGCTTACCAATGCTCGGAAAAGACGGTAATCAACTCGACATGCTTATCGATCGGAGAAAACACAAAGGCTTTTCGGCTGTTTACGGACAACAATTGTCTGAAACTGGACAAATTATTGCTTGTGCTTCACCTGCCATCGATGCGTTAGATACAAACAGAAATCTGAAAATCAACACGCAAGACTTTCTCGAAATCGTTTCGGAAGTTTTCACCGATTGGATTCCGCAACTTGCAGGCGTTGGTTTCCAAGCTGTTTGGAGTGGTTATTATGTCGAGCCACGTTATATTGTCGACCCCGAAAAAGGACTCTTTGTTGGCATGCGCGGACACGGTTTTATGCTTTCTAATTACATCGCCAAATTATACGTCGATTCTATGCAAGGCAAACCTATTCCTGACTATTTCAACAAATTGCGCCTCGAAGGCGAAGGACTTTCGGAAGCTGCGTTTAAGTAACTCAACAACCTGCGTTTTTGATAAGACCATATCAAATACGCATTCAGAATGCAACCTGACGTAATTGTTGTGTAAGGAATTTGTGTTTATTACAATGGATGCCGGTCTTCACCGGCATGACAAGGACAGAAAAGTCATTCCGGCGAAAGCCGGAATCCATTGTACAAATAAGCAATACCCTTTCCTTTTTCTTTACAGTGGATGCCGTTCTGCAACGGCATGACCGGAGAATGATAACAGCACAACGTCGGTTGATAATTTGCATCATTTCTACCAATAAAGAATCCATGACGGGATTACTATCTTATAAATCAATTTGCTTAATTTTACACTTGTAAAATGCATCCAAATGAAAAAAACAGCACTCATTATAAGTATTTTATGTAGCTTCCTGATGTTGGCAGCACAACAAAAATCATATCCTGACTATAGCAAACCGGTCGATTTTCCAATTTATTTATCCGGTTCATTTGGCGAGTTGCGTGCCAATAGCTTCCACGCAGGAATCGATATTCGTACACAAGGTGTCGAAGGAAAAAAGATTTATAGCACGGGAGACGGCTATGTAAGTCGTATCGGTGTTTCGCCTTGGGGTTATGGCAAAGTGCTTTATATCAACCATCTCGAAGGCTACACAACTGTTTATGCGCATTTGAGTGCTTTTGCCGATTCTATTGCTGCTTACGTCAAAAATGAACAATATGAACGAAAAAATTACAGTGTAACGCTTTATCCTGAGAAAGAACGTTTTTCGGTAAAGAAAGGACAATTGATTGGGTTTAGCGGAAACTCCGGATCGTCGGGAGGACCACATTTGCACTACGAAATTCGCGATGCCGCTTCGCAAGACCCCATGAATCCACTCTTTTTCGGTATTAAAACAAAAGACAACAGCAAACCGGTTATCAATGAGTTTGCCGTTTATCCGCTCAGTCCAAACGCTTACATCGAAAGCTCCTATGAACCTATTTATCTCAAAACAGTACCAAAAGGCGGTGATTATGTCATCAATCCAAATAGTGTGCTGAAAGGAATCGGCACATTTGCATTTGGAATTTCAGCAATTGATAAGTTTGATGACGTGCCGAACAATAACGGCGTTTACAGCATTGCGCTTTTTGTCGAATCGCGTCCGGTTTTCAAGATTGTTTTCGACCGTTTTTCGTACGACGAAACCCGTTACGTGAATAGTCTGATCGATTACGCACATTACATCGAAAATTCGAAACGCATCGTCAGAACTGATATCGACCCGTTCAACCGACTCAAACTTTACGATAACAAAGACGGAGAATTTACGATCAATCAAGGTGATACGGTTTCGTTCAGGTTTGTTGTCAGTGATTTTCAAGGGAATGTAACATCGCTACCGTTTACAATCATCGGTTCGTCGGAAAATAGGGTGCCAAGAATGCTAAAACAATACGACAAAAGCTGGTATACCGTGCGTACTGGCGAGCAACAAACGATTCTTTTAGAAGGTTTTTCGGCAACTATTCCGAAAGATGCCTTTTATCGCGACCAGCATTTCAAAACGGGATATCGAATCCAAAAAGGATTTGCCTCACCTATATTTCAACTTGGCGAAACAAAAATCCCTGTTCATAAAGCAATTAGCATC
The DNA here is from genome assembly GCA_031262365.1 of Lentimicrobiaceae bacterium. Lineage (GTDB taxonomy): Bacteria > Bacteroidota > Bacteroidia > Bacteroidales > F082 > JAISHW01. The sequence goes on along the minus strand of JAISHW010000106.1, from coordinate 9,633 downwards.
AAAATCAGACCATTCGACAGCATTCAGAGCAAACAGCTCTATATCGTACACTTTTCGAAAACAGGAAAGGAAACGGCTATCGAAGGAACACGAGATCAAGCGTTTTTTGTAGCGAAAGTGTGTCAAATGGGCGAGTTTGCCTTGAAAATCGATAGCATCAAACCAATAATAACGCCCCATAATTTTACACGAAATGCCAATGTGAGCGCAAAGAATCAGATCACACTGAAAATTACCGATAAAGAATCGGGAATCAAAACGTACACCGCGTGGCTGAACGAAAAATGGCTGTTGATGGAATACGATGCAAAAAACAATTTGTTGATTTACGATTTCGATGAGCGGTTGCTAAAAGGCGAAAATAATTTTCGTTTGGAAGTAGTCGATGTGGTCGGAAATAAAACGGTTTTTACAAGTAAATTGTATCGGTAAGTCTTTTATTTCAATCCATTACGTTCTGAATCAAATTGTTGTAAGAAATCAATCATAAATTCATGCCGTTTTTCGGCTATTTGCTTGGCTTGAGGCGTATTCATTAACTCTTTGAGTTTCAATAGTTTTTCGTAAAAATGATTGATCGTTGGCGAAGTGTTTTTTTTGTACGAATCGCTATCCGAAAATATTTGAACAGCTTTTTCATTGTTATAGAAAGGACGTTTTTTGTAACCGCCATAGTTAAATGCACGAGCAATACCAATAGCACCGGTGGCATCTAAGCGGTCGGCATCTTGAACAATCTGAAATTCAATTGTTTTCTTGATATTTTGATTAAAAGAGTTTTTGAACGAAAGATTTTCAATGATAAATAGTATTTCACTTATCGTTTCTATATCAAGCTGTTGCGATTCGAGAAATTGCTTAATTAATTCGATTCCAACAGTTTCATCGTCGTCATAAAATTTCGAATCGGCAATATCATGCAGCAAAGCAGCCAAAGCAACCACCGTCAAGTTGCACGAAGGCTCTGTTTTTGCCAATAAAAGTGCGGTTTTATAGACACGTTCGGCGTGCAACCAATCATGTCCGCTTTCGGCTTCCGAAAGTGTATTTTTGACAAAATTGATGGTTTGTGTAAGCCGTTCGTTCTGCATTTCGAAAGCTATTCGAATCCTAAATAAGCGTTGATGACACTGTCGATAAATCCAACTTTTCCGCTCACAACAAGAATCGAATCATCAAAATCGATGTTGTTGTACTTAAAAAAACTTTCCCAAACATGAATAATGTACCAAGCAGGTTCGATACCCCAGCGATGGTCTCTTTCTTTTCGATACAAAAATGTGCCGTAATCAATTTCGACAAAGATTTTCTTGTCGTACAATGCTGCTGTTTTCTGATCGTAATAAACTAATAATCCTTCAACAATTACAATATCAAACTTTTTAGTTGCCTCTATAATGGCTTTGCGAAAAACTTCGTGATCGATGCTATCGGGGTGTTCCCAATCGACACGATCTTGTATTTTGGGAATTTTCGGTAGCTCTTGAACAAAATCATCTTGGCAAAGGATAGCTACACTTTTGCCAATTACTTGATTCTTTAAGCGGTTTGCAAGTGTTGTTTTTCCTGCTCTACTAACCCCTCCAATTGCGATTACCATAGTTTTCTTTTTTCGACTTGTTCTACGTATTGATAAGCACCCAAATCCGGAAGCGGAAGTCGCGAATTATTATCCAAATCAAACGGAACTTCGTTGGCTAAGTCTAATATTCCTTTTCCTATTGCGGGCGATAAGCTATCTAATCGATAATTAAACAATTGATAATCAAGAAACAATGGATCTTCATTCAGACAATTGACAAATGATTCATGAGTTGGTTTATTTTGTTTTGAGCGTAAAATCGTATTCACAAAAAGATAGGTTGTGTCGTTACCGGCGACAAAATCGGATTCAAATTCTTCTTGAAGCGATCCGTACACGATACTGTTTCCCATTTCGAAATTAAACGGAACAGCAATAGGATTTTGATTTTCGTCGTAAAGTACGTTGTTAAAAAACAAAGAAGGCGTATTACGTACCGACAAATTCCAATTGTTGGCGACTGTGCCGTGAATAAAGCGGTAATAGCCACCTCCGGTAAGTGCGATAGCATAATTTCCGCAATTGGCAACAACAAAGTTTTTTGCTTCGACTGTGTAAAGCGATGTGTAAATTCCCATTCCCGTATGGTTTTCGATAATGGTATTGTTGATACGCAAAGCTGCGGCTGTCGGTTTCAGAAAAGATTCGGCTTGTATACCGATGAAGCCGTTTCGAATAATCGCGTGTTCGATAATGTGATCGGCTCCGGCGCGGGCTTCCATCAACCAGATGCGATCCCATTGTCCGGGCAAATCGGAATACGCTTGTTCCAATCGATCGCCTCGAAAAACAACAGGATTTTCAAATGTTCCGTTTACTATTAACTGCCCTTCGCTGTACGACCACAAACCCGAACCATCGTGAAAATGCACCTGTGTGCCTTGTTCTATTTGCAAAGTTCCATACGAATCAATAACAGCGAATCCGTAAACGACGTATGGTCGTTCTGCTGTCCAAATGGTTGTTTGCAAACTATCTGCTACAATTTTATATTTCGGAAATCCGGGCGTGTACGAATCGGCTACGATATAAATTGCATCTTGTCCCCATGCCACAAGTTTCACTTTTTGTTCGTTCGTATTGGTCTGAAAAACAATATCATCTTCAACTATATAAGGCAAGTTTTGATTTTGCGGATCAATTGTTACTCTTACATTCACATAAAGACTGTCTTTCGCCTGTATTTCAACATCATAAATGTCTTCTCCCGCAATACCGTCTACATTTATCCGGAAAGGTGAAGACGATCCGTTTGCCAAACGAATCGAAGCTATTTTCAACGGCTTGCTGTTTTTGTTGTAAATCATCAATTGACGGCGTGCCGAACCCAAACTCGTAAATACGGTATCAAACAGCACCGAATCGGCTGAAAAAGATAATTTATATTTTGAGTCAGTACTTATTTCGTCGCGTTTCTGACAAGAAGAAGCAAGTATAATAATACTTATTATAACAAAAGGTATGATTTTTGATATGTTTTGCATCGATTTTAAATAGGTTACAAAGATAATCAAGATATTTGATACGCATTTGCAACTTTATTATTATTCACTCTTTAAATTTTTAACGGTCATGAAATTTGTTACTTCTGTTCTTTTATTTATCTCATTATTTCTGATTTCAAAACCCTCACAAGCACAATCAAATAATTTTGATTTTAACAGAGGAAATTGGACTTTAGGCGGTGGTTTTGATTTTAGTTTTACCGAACAAGAAACTTTTTTGGTAGTTGCACCACAATTAGGCTACAACATCACGCCAAAATGGACTGCGGGGATACGCTTTTCGTATGATTATTATCAGTATCATGAGAGCCCTGACAAGTTTCATTCGAACATGATCGGGATTGGGGCTTATACGATTTACGAAATCTACAGCGGCTTGTTTGTGCAATTCGAAGACGAATATTCGATGTATTTAGACAGCGAAAAAAGTCGCGAATTTTACAACAAAGCACTAATAGGCGCGGGTTATCGTGCGTATATTATAGGCAACGGCTATGTTTCGGCAAGTATTTTATACAATCTTACGCAAGATAAAAACGATCCATCAATGAATCCTATTTACAGGGTTGGCGTAGGATATGATTTTTAATCGAGAATCAAAGTTGAAAATCCGGCAGAGGCAAACGTTTCCAAATTTCCATTTTCGTTCTCGAAAATGAGGCATATTTCAATTCCTTGAAATCGTTGTGCGTATTCTTTTGCTTTTTCCATTCCCATAATCATGAATGCCGTTCCTAAAGCATCGGCTTTTATTGCGTTTTCGGCTATTACGGTAACACTCAAAAGATTGTGATCGACCGGATAGCCTGTTTTAGGATTGATGCTGTGCGAATAACGTTTCCCTTGCCGAATAACATATTTTCTGTAATTTCCTGATGTTGCAAGTGCTTTATCTTTCAATGCGATACGAATTTGAACTTTTCTTTCCGAATCTTTTGTTTCGGCAGGTTTTTCGATACCGACAATCCATTGCGATCCATCGGGTTTGTTGCCGCGAGCAACAATTTCGCCGCCAATATCCACAAGGTAGTTGTTAATACCTTTCGAGTTTAAAAATTCGCCTACCAAATCAGCGGAATAACCTTGAGCAATTGCGTTGAAATCGAGGCTGATATACGGATTTTTTTTAACGACTTTTTCGTCAACAATCGAAACGTTTCGCCAATCGACCAATTGTTTCAAACTGTCGATAATAAGTGTTGTAAGCGAGTCGTTTCCTTTTTTGGCACTAAATCCCCATGCCTGAGTCAAAGGTGCTACGGTAAGATCGAAATAGCCATCGGTTTGTTCAGACATTTCTTTCGAAACATTGAAGTTTTTGATGAAAATCGAATCTAAAATAACTGTTGTGTCGTTTCTGTTCACGCGTGAAAGAATCGAGTTAGGTTCCCAAAGCGAAACCGACATATCGAATGATTTCAACAAATCCTGTATTTCAGTGTCGAAACTGCGTTTTTGTTCATCGTAATAAATAATCGAATAATAAGTTCCTTGCGTTTTCCCGGCTAAATGGATTCGTTGTGGTGTTTTTTTGGGCGTGCAAACTGTCAGCATGATGCAACTACACGCGAGTAATACAATTCCTTTTTTTGTCATAATTGTTGGCTTTTAACCTAAAGTGGTTTTTCGTAATTCAGCCAAAATGATTGCCGTAGCAATGGCGGCATTGAGCGATTCGGCTTTTGAATCGGAATGGCTAACGATATATAATGCTTTGTTGATGAATGGTTTGAGATAATCTCTAATGCCGTGCGATTCGCTACCGATAATCAAAATACCGTTCGTTTGTTTGAAAGTTGTTTTGAAAACATTTTTCCCTTCGAGCAAAGCACCATAAATGGGTACATTTTCAGTTGTTTGATTTAGAAATGATTCCAAATCTTGTGTTTCGAGTTGCATTCTGAAAGCAGATCCCATCGTAGCTTGCACAACTTTTGGATTCCAAAAATCAGCACAATCAGTGCTGCAAACAATTTTTCGGATGCCAAACCATTCGGCTGTGCGGATGATTGTTCCTAAATTGCCGGGATCGTTGATTCCGTCGAGCATCAAGACGAGTTCGTTTTCCGAGTCGGAAGCAACGATATGATATTGTGGAATTTTTGCTACGACAAGTATTCCCGGAGGCGTTTGCAATGAGCTGATTTGATTCATTTGTTTGTTGTCGATGTTTTCGAATGTATTTCCGAAAAAATCAAAATCGACATTTTTTGAGAGCCACTCGTTGCTAACGAGAAGTTGCACTATTTTAATGTTGGATAACAACAGTTCGGTAACCATTTTAGTGCCTTCGACAATAAAAAGACCGTGTTCTTTTCTAAATTTCAGCGTTTGAAGCGAACGTATTTGTTGCAGTTGTTTTTTTGTCGGCATAAAATAAAAAACCCGAAACTTTTGGTGTGCGTTTCGGGTTGTAAAATTACAATTCTTTCTATTTAAAAATTATTCGGCATACACCTCGAATTCAATTTCGATTTGAACGTCTTTGTGCAATTTGATTTTTGCTTTGTAGGTTCCGATTTCTTTGATCGAATCGTTCATCACAATGCGTTTACGGTCGATGTCGACGTTTCTTGCCTCTTTAATTGCATTGGCAATTTGAACGCTATTGACCGATCCGAAGATTTTTCCCGAAGTACCGGCTTTAGCTGCGATGCGCAACGAAAGACCTTCGAGAGCTGTAGCAATCGTAAGTGCTTCGTTTTTGATTTTTTCTTCTTTGAACGCTTGTTGACGTACGTCTTCAGCTAGGATTTTACGGTTTGTTTCGTTTGCTATTATCGCCATTCCATTAGGAATCAGATAATTGCGCGCATAACCATTTTTTACTACAACGATATCGTTTTTATATCCTAAGTTCGGAATGTCTTGTTTCAAAATAATATCCATCTCTTTTGTCCTCCTTTTATTTCAATAAATCTGCTACATAAGGCATTAAAGAAAGATGACGAGCGCGTTTGATTGCTTGAGCCACTTTTCTTTGAAATTTTGTTGATGTGCCGGTGATGCGACGTGGCAAAATTTTGCCTTGTTCGTTCACAAACTTCAGGAGAAAATCAGCATCTTTATAATCGATGTATTTGATGCGATTTTTTTTGAAGCGACAATATTTTTTCTTTTTTGTATCGACCGCAATAGGGGTCAAATATTTTATTTCTGAATTTGCTTGTGCCATTTTTCAAATTTTAAGTGTAGTGAATGTGCTATTAAATTTCCGCTGCTTGTTCTTTTGCTTTTTTGCGTTTTTTCTCGTTGTAAGCAACAGCATGTTTGTCGAGTTTAACGGTTAAGAAACGCATGACACGTTCGTCGCGTTTGAACTCAATTTCGAAGTCGCTGATTAATTCGCCTGATGCTTTGTATTCGATTAAATGGTAAAATCCTGTCGATTTTTTTTGGATAGGATAAGCAAGTTTGCGCATGCCCCAGTGTTCTTCGTGGACGATTTCTGCGCCGTTGTCTTTCAAGTAATCTTGAAACTTTTTTACCGCTTCCTTTATCTGGTCGTCAGATAAAACGGGAGTAATGATGAAAACGGTTTCGTACTGATTCATAATTAAATGTTATTTAAATTAATACTATTAAAATGGAGTGCAAAAGTAGTGTTTTTTTATTTTACCGCCAAATGTTTTAATGCTTGTTCGATAGAATTGTTTTGCAGATGAATTGGGCAGCGGCTCCATCGCCGAAAATGGAAGGGAAATTGCTTGGCGGATGTGCCGAAAAAAACTTCCAAATCGCTACGATTTTTTCTTTATTTGTGTCGACAATTTGAGCAGTTCCGGCATCAATAATCTCGGTCCATTCAGTTTCGTTTCGCAAGATAAGCGATGGTTTTTTAAAAAAGTATGCTTCTTTCTGAACACCGCCTGAGTCGGTCATGATCAGTTGGGCGTTATGTTCTAAAGCAAGCATATCGAAAAACGATACCGGTTCGGTCAGTATGATGTTTTTGTTATTTGTAAGGTGTTGTAAAAGTGTTTTTTCGAGTTTTATGTCAAGCAATTTGTTTGTTCGCGGATGAAGTGGAACGACGATTTTTTGTTGCTGCGCGATTTCGAGAATTGTTTCGAAGAGTGTTGTCAAACGTTTGGCGTTGTCGGTGTTTTCTGCGCGGTGAATGGTGCACAAAACAAACGGTTCGTTTTCGAGTTTGAGCGCATTTAAAATTTTCGACTTTTCGATTGCTTTTTCTCTGTAATACAAGTTGTTGTCGTACATCACGTCGCCGCACAGAAAAATTCCCGGATTATCTGCCGTAAAAGGTTTGTTGTTTTCTTTCGAAAAACCTTCTTTTAAGAGGTTTTCAAGTCCTTTTTTTGTGGGCGTAAAAAGCAATGTAGAACAATGATCGCAAAGAATGCGGTTGATTTCTTCGGGCATCGTTTTGTTGAACGAACGTAATCCTGCTTCGATATGTGCTATCGGAATGTGTAGCTTGGAAGCTGTGATAGCAGCTGCTAAAGTGGAATTTGTGTCGCCGTAAACCACAACAAAATCAGGATTTTCGACACATAATACTTCTTCGATTTTGAGCATCATTTGTGCCGTTTGACGTGCATGCGAATCAGATCCGACCTGAAGATTGTAGTGTGGTTTGGGAATTTGAAGCTCGTCGAAGAAAATATCCGACATATTGGAGTCGTAATGCTGTCCGGTATGTATAATGATTTCTGTCAGTTCGTCAGAAAAATACTGTCGAATAGCGCGACTTAAAGCAGCAGCTTTAATGATTTGCGGACGCGCTCCGATGATGCTTACAATCTTCAAAATGAATAATTTTCGTTAAGAAAGAAAGTTTCGTTTTGGCTTAAAAAGGCATCAGACCTTCGTCTGCAAAGCTAATGTATTTTTCTGAGCTGACGATGAGATGGTCTAAAACACGAATACCAAGTAATTGACCACCTTCGACAAGTTTTTTTGTGATTTCAGAATCGCTTGTACTCGGTCTAAGTTGACCTGAAGGATGGTTGTGTGCAAGAATCATTGCTGTTGCATTGTTTTCGATGGCTAATCGAAATAGTTTTTTGGGGTCAACGACCGATGCCGTTGTACCACCATCGCTGATCATGACCGTTTTGATGAGTTTATTTGCGTTGTTGAGTAGCAATGCCCAAAATTGTTCGTATTGCAAATCGGACAAAATCGGATGAATGATTTCGAAAGATTGTTTGCTTGATATGATTGTAGATTTCACGGAGGTTTCCGACAAACGTCGCCGATGTCCGAGTTCTAAAGCCGCTTTGATACTTAGTGCTTTAGCTTCACCAACACCTTTGATTTTTGTGAGTTGTTCGACGCTCTGTTTCGACAGTTCGATAAGGTTGTTGTTGGCTGTTTGCAAAATTTTCCGCGACAACTCAACAGCTGATTCGCTATTGTTTCCCGAACGGATTAAAATGGCGATGAGTTCTGCATTGCTGAGCACAGAAGTGCCTTTGAGAAGCATTTTTTCGCGTGGACGATCGTCGATTGCCCAATCTTTGATAGTTGTCTTTCGCTTGTCTTCATGCATCGGATAAAGTTTTTACGAAAGTACGAAAAGTTCGCAAACTAAAAAGCCCCTTCCTGACAGAACAGAGAAGAGGCTGTTTTAAACAAAGAATGTCTTTAAAACCTATATTAAGCAAGTTTTGCAGTGAAACGCGTAAGTTTCGATTTTAAGTTTCCTGCTTTGTTTTTGTGAATGATGTTGCGTTTGGCAATTTTGTCAATCATCGATTGCAATTTCGGTAATTGTGCTTCTGCTTCCGCTTTATCAGTTAATGCACGGAATTTTCTAACGGCATTACGCATGGTTTTAGCATAATAACGGTTGTGTAGGCGTCTTGCTTCGCTTTGACGTATTCTCTTGATGGACGATTTGTGATTAGCCATATCTAATTTCGCTTGTTATTCTTTCAAAAGTTTCGGGTTGCAAAAGTAATAATTATTTCATTTAAAACAATCGCCCGAAAACTTTTTTTTATTTTTTTTTAGGCAAATGGATGAAATTGAAATGTGTAATTCTACGAAATAAGCTGTTGGCAAAATCGTTTTCATGTGCTTTTTTTGTTAAAAATACGTTTTTTTAAAAGATTTAATTATTCCACAATCAATTTTCCTGTTTGTGTGTCGTTGTTTTCTAAGATTGCCCGAACGAGATAGATGCCTTTTGGTAAAATAGCGGTATCAAATGTAATCTTTTCGTTTGCAACAGCTTGTTTGTTTACCAATTTTCCGTTTGAGTTGAAAATTTGCAATTCTTTTATCGTTTCCGATGCCGAAATGCTTACGTTGCCCGTTGCCGGATTGGGCGAGATGTTTAGCGTTTGTTTCGACAAACTTTCAATTTCCGGCACGGATACATAATACGCAAAATCAGTATATTTTTTTCCTTGATAAAACGTGTTACCTATATACATTTTTTCCTCTATCAATCCGTAGGTTTCATCGTATACATGTGGATACAAATAATTTGAGACTGTTTCTGTTTGATTTCCATTTGCATCGGGAAATGTAAAACTTGTCGACCGCCATTCTATAAGGTCGCCGTATTCGTTGTAA
>JAISHW010000103.1 GCA_031262365.1 Lentimicrobiaceae bacterium | reverse complement strand
TACCCCGAATATAAAAACATTGTGCGAGAAAGCACGAAACAAAGGGCTGAAAATCGTGCCGGTCTTGATGTTTTTTTATTCTGCCGGTGTAAAACCCTGCGGGTTTTATCTAAATTTGTCCTAAAGAATTTAGTAAAAAGTTTACATTGACAACACATCATAAAATAATCAATGGCGACAGCAGAAACATGACCGAACTGCCCGATAATTCGGTGCATTTGGCTATCACTTCGCCACCCTATTGGCAACTTAAAGACTATGGAACGGACAGCCAAATTGGTTTTCACGACAGTTACGAAAACTATATCAACAACCTGAATTTAGTTTGGAAAGAGTGCTACCGCACTCTTCACAATGGTTGCAGGTTGTGTATAAACATTGGCGACCAATTTGCCCGTGCGGTTTACTACGGACGTTACAAAGTCATTCCCATTCGTGAAGAAATAATTAAGTTCTGCGAAAACATTGGCTTTGACTATATGGGTGCAATCATTTGGCAAAAAGTTACGACTTCCAACACAACAGGTGGTGGTGTTCAAATGGGTTCGTATCCTTATCCGAGAAATGGAATTTTGAAATTGGATTACGAATTTATTCTTGTCTTTAAAAAATTAGGTGATGCACCAAAACCAACGAAAGAGCAAAAAGAACTTTCAAAGATGACAGCAGAAGAATGGAACACATTTTTTACTGGGCATTGGAATTTTGCAGGTGCAAGACAAAACGGACACATTGCAATGTTTCCCGAAGAATTGCCGAAACGTTTAATCAAAATGTTTTCGTTTGTTGGTGAAACAATTCTTGACCCATTTGCAGGAAGCGGAACAACTGCGTTGGCTTCAAAAAATTTAGAACGCAATTCTGTTGGTTACGAAATCAATCCCGAATTTATTCCGTTCATCAAAGAAAAATTAGAAGTTCATCAGAGCGACCTAAATGCAACGACTTACGAATTTGCAGAGCAAAAGCCGATCAAAATAAATCTTGAAAAAGAAATTCAAAAATTGCCTTACATTTTCAAAGACCCGCATACGCTTGATAAAAAAATTGACGTAAAGAAATTGCAATTTGGTTCTAAGATTGACAAAGACAGTTCTACGAAGCGTGAAGAACTTTACACAGTAAAAGAAGTTATTAGTCCTGAAAAAATTCGGTTAAGCAACGACTTGACTGTAAAACTAATCGGAGTTAAAGAAGACCCGATTATCAACGGAAAGGCAACGAAATTCATCATTGACAAAACAAAAGGAAAACGAGTTTTCCTAAAATATGACAATGTGAAATACGACAAGGAAAACAATTTGTTGTGTTATCTCTATTTGGAAAACAAAACATTTATCAACGCTCATTTAGTCAAAAACGGTTTGGTGCAAGTGGACAGCGATATAGATTTTAAATACAAAGACAAATTTTTAAATCTCTTGCAAGAACAACAAAATGGCTAAGAAACAAGTAATCAAACGATACTCAAAAGAATTTGGAAAGAAAGAAAAAGTTCTCAATTACGCTACACAAACGTATCAACTTTCACGACCAAACAAAGTTGGTGCAGTAATGGCTCTCATTCGTGAATGTCAGCCGAAAACTATTGAAGATTGGGAACAATGGTATTTTAAAAATGCAAACACAGACGGGAAAACACCAACTAAAATCACAAAAGAAAGTTTGGCGGAATTGGGCGAACGACTTTATGTAAAAATCAAAGAGATTGTAATTCCCGAATGGACAGAAGCGTTTAATCAACTGACTTTACAAGATTGTGTTGATTACATTCATAACCTTACAATCAACAGAACGTTTGACGGTTTTATTCGTGAGAAATCTGTTATTGAAGACAACTTGGCAAAAGAATTTCCGAACATAAAATTTGAAGAAAGCGACCCCGAGCTTGACCACGCAGGCGACATTGACTATTTGGGTTGGCGACAAAGCGTTTGGTATTCAAATTAAACCTGTAACGGCAAAAGCAAACTTTGGTAACTATTCAGCAACCGAAAGAATGAAAGCAAGTTTTGACGACTTCACTAAAAAATTCGGTGGACAAGTTTTCGTTGTTTTTAGCATAGACGACAAGATTAAAAACGAAGAAGTAATTGAACAAATTGCAAACGAAATAAAACGACTGACGAAATAGCCACATACCGCCGCAAACCGTTGTCGAATTTCATTTCACCAGCCAAGACAAAGCCATTAAAAAAGTGAAAGACCTTGCTGCTGCAATTATTCTTTTTGGCGCAATTATCTCGGTTGTAGTCGAGCTGTTAATTTTTCTTCCGAAACTATTTTTGTTGCTCTAAAATTGTTTTTGCTTGTTTTCTGTCATCAATCAACTGACTGATTAACAGTTCTTTCGAATCAAATTTTTTTTCGTCGCGAAGTCGTTCGACAAAACGAATACCGATTGTTTCTCCATAAATATCCTGATCGAAATCGAAAATATTAACTTCGACCAACAACACACCATAATCCGAAATTGTCGGACGCAAGCCAATATTCGCCATTCCTTGATAGGCGATGCCCTTGTAATCGACAAAACAAGCATATACGCCACGTGCCGCTATCAGTTTGTATTCGTCCGGAATTTCGATGTTTGCCGTCGGAAAACCAAATGTGCGACCAAGCCCGTTGCCGTGCGACACGTTTCCGTAAATCGTGTATTGGTAACCCAAAAGGCTGTTTGCACGACCAACATTACCCTGCGTCAGTGCGTTGCGAATTTTGGTCGAACTCACGGCAATATTTTCGACATTACGTGCCGGAATGTGTTCAAGTTTGAAGTTGTATTGCGTGCTCAAATCGAACAGTAGGTTGTAATCGCCCATTCGATTTTTTCCGAAATGATGGTCGTAACCCACAATCAATTTTACAGGATGTATGCCTTCGATAATGTATTTTTTGATGAATTGCTCAGATGTTGTACGTGAAAATTCTTTTGTGAAATTGATGACAATCAAGTTGTCAATTCCGAGTTGGTCAAGCAATTCGATTTTTTTTTCTTGCGATGTGATTCGCAGCGAGTTATCGCCATGGAGTACTTGTCGCGGATGCGGATAAAAAGTAAGAACAACCGTTTCGCCTCCTATTTTGCGGGCTTCGTCAATCATTTTTTTCAAAATAGCCTGATGCCCCAAATGCACACCATCGAAAGTGCCAACTGTAACAATCGGATTTGGAACGGGTTTGAAATCATTTATATTATGATAGATTTTCATCTATCAAAAAATACATCATCAATAAGAAGTTTTGCTATCTGAACGGCATTTGTGGCAGCACCTTTGCGTAAATTATCGGCAACAACCCACATATTTAAGCCGTTTTCGATGCTGTAATCGCGCCTGATGCGCCCAACAAAAACAGCATCTTTGTCGGCAGCCGTCAAAGGCATCGGATATTGCTTATTGGCAATGTCGTCGCAAACAACCAGTCCCGGCATTGAATGAAGCAATTCATGAATCTGTTCGATATCAAACGCGCATTCGAATTCGATATTTACTGCTAACGAATGTGCTACCAAAACCGGCACGCGAACAACAGTTGCTGTGATGGCAATTTGTGGTGCGCGAAGGATTTTTCGCGTTTCGAAAACCAATTTTTCTTCTTCTGTCGTATAACCGTTGTCGCAAAAATCACCTCCTTGCGGAATGACATTTCCATATATAGTATGCGGGTATGCTGGATTAAGAGATATCTCCCCCTTTTGTTCTTTTCGAAATTGTTCAATTCCTTTTGTACAACTTCCGCTAACCGACTGGTAAGTCGAAACAACCAAACGTTTGATTCCAATGGCACGATGTAGTGGCGCAATAGCCATGAGCATTCCGATTGTCGAACAATTTGGATTGGCAATGATGCGGTCTGATTTTTTCAACACATCGGCATTGATTTCAGGAATAATCAGTGGTATTTCTTGATTTTTTCGCCAAGCAGAGCTGTTATCAATAACTCGCGTTCCTTTTTCGGCAAAAAGTGGTGCATGATGTAACGAAACAGCAGCTCCTGCCGAAAAAATAGCAATATCCGGTTTTTCGTCTATCGCTGTTTGCATCGACACAACTTTTATCGGACGATTTTTAAACCAAATTTCTTTCCCTAATGAACGCTCTGAAGCCACCAAAATTAAACTGTCGAGAGGTAATTGTTGCTCTTCGAGAACTTGCAATATTTTTCGACCAACTAGCCCTGTTGCTCCAATAAGTGCAATTTTCATTCTATCTATCTTAAAAATTTTTATATTTACTTAAAAATTTCTATATTTGCCGCCCTCTTAAACGACGAAACAAGGCTGTAAAAGTAATATTTATTTTTTAAAGTATATGAAGAAATATCTTTGCATATTGCTATTATTTCCGAGCGTTATTGCTGCTGGTCAGGTTATCGACGATTTTTCTGATGGCGATTTTACGCACAACCCGACATGGTCGGGAAGCGACACAATTTTTACTGTTAACAGTGCTTTTCAGCTACAACTCAACGCAACGGATGCCGGGCGGGCATGGCTTTCGACACCAATTGAAAGCAGTACAGAAACAGTTGAATGGCGGTTTTGGATTCGCGAAAATTTTACGCCTTCGGGAAATAATTTCTGCGATGTATTTCTTTCGTCGAACATGCCGGATTTAACGGTAGCAACACAAGCCTATTTTTTGCGTTTCGGCGAAGCCGGATCGAACGATGCCATCGAGCTTTACCGAAAAACAGAAGACGGAAACACACTTATTTGTCGCGGAACAAATGGTTTGATTGCTTCCTCATTTGCCTTATCGGTCAAAGTTGTGCATGACAAAACCGGAAAATGGCAGTTTTTTGTTGATCCGGCAAACAATGGCATGTACGCTCTCGAAGCAGAAGGCACCGATAACACTTACGATATTGGTGGTTTTTTTGGTTTTTTGGCTACTTACACCAAATCGAACAGCACAAAGTTTTACTTTGACAATGTGTACGTTGGCGCGCACGAAATCGATACGACACCACCAACTCTTTTGAGCTGTATTGCAAAAAACACAAACAATATTGAACTTGCTTTCGACGAATCATTAGACGTAAACGCTTTAAACACAGAAAATTATTTTTCGGGAAACGGTCTTGGAAATCCCACAAGCGTTCAATTTGGAACATCGGCTTCCGTTGTCAATTTGTTTTATGAAAACGGATTTGAAAACGGTTTCACTTATACCTTAACAATCAACAACATTAAAGATATTTCGGGAAACGTTGCCGTAACGATTCAAACAGCATTTTGTTTTTATATAGCTTCGGAATACGACATTCTGATCAACGAAATTATGGCAGATCCGTCGCCTGTTGTCGGACTTCCCGAATGGGAATATATCGAATTGTACAATGCCAGTGATTTTGCTATCGACCTGACTGATTGGCAATTGAACATCGGAACATCGACAAAAACAATCGGAACATATTTGTTTGAATCCGGCGCGTATCTTTTGCTTTGCCACAGCGATGCCGTTCAGGAACTTTCGAGTTATGGTAATTGCATCGGTTTCAGTAGTTTTCAAATACCCAATGCAGAAGCAAGTTTGAGTTTTGTCAGCAAAGAAGGAACTGTTGTTTCACGCGTTTCGTTTACCGATTTGTGGTATAACGATTCGAATAAAAAAAATGGCGGTTGGTCGCTCGAACAAATAAACACTTCGAATCCGTGCGCCGAACGCACCAATTGGACTGCCTCTGTCAATGCTTCGGGAGGAACTCCCGGAAGCGAAAATTCCGTTAATTCGTCAACGATTCAAAAACCAACCATCAACCGGCTGACGATGGCTTCCGAAACTATTTTACATCTTTGGTTCGACCAACAAATGAGCGCGCAAAGCATCGAAAACATACAGGCGTATCAAATAAAAGAAACACAACAGCATCCGACAGCCGCTTATAGCAGTGCTGCCGATCTGAATTTTGTCGAACTCGTTTTTGCCCATTCTTTTTCACAAGGAACACTTTATACATTAGTGCTTTCCGATCTATTAACGAATTGCGTAGGCATTGAAATCGAGAACAATACAGAAATTTCGTTTGGTATTCCTGACGAAATAGCGAAAGGCGACATTCTGATCAACGAAATTTTATTCAACCCAATCGGAGGCGGAGTCGATTATGTCGAACTCTACAATTATTCCGACAAAACAATTGATATCAGTCAGTTACAACTTGGTGCAATACGACATAGTTTCCCGAATCCTGCCGATACGACATTGCGAGCTATCAGCACTGAAAGTCGTTTGTTTTTGCCGCAAACCTATCTTTTGCTTTCGACAAACAGTCGGATCGTTGGCGAGCAGTATCGATGTGCGACCGATAATTTTCTGGAAATGAGTTCTTTTCCTTCGTATCCAAACACATCCGGACATCCGGTTTTGGTAACAACATCGGGGCTTGTAATCGACGAAATGCAATACGCAGTCGACATGCATTATCCGCTTTTGAATACGGTAGTCGGTGTTTCGCTTGAGCGAATTTCGTTCGACAGTCCGTCAAACGAGCCGCTAAATTGGCATTCGGCAGCCGAAAGTGTAGGTTTTGGCACACCGGGTTACGAAAACTCGATGAAAGTCATTCCGCAATACGACAACAACAAAATTACGGTTTATCCCGAAGCTTTTTCGCCAGATGGCGATGGTTTCGAAGATGTTACGCTAATTAACTACCAATTCGACGAAGCCGGATATACACTTAATATGTACATTTTAGATGCACAAGGACAACAAAAACGCCATCTGATCAAAAACAGTTTGGTAAGTCAGCAAGGATCCATTCCTTGGGACGGACTCGACGAAAAAGGAAACCGTGTTTCGATGGGAATTTATGTACTCTATACCGAAGTCTTCGATTTGAATGGAAATGTCAAAAAGTATAAAAAAGCAATTGTTGTCGCATCGCGATAGAAGATGAGCAACGGTTTAGTTTTTCGTTCATTCAGTGTTTTTAGAACTAAAAACAGTATCTAAAGTCTTATTTATTTGCATTAAATCATCGACATCGATACTGGTTACTTGAACAACTTTTTCTTTATTGGTTGCTACAACAGTCAGATTTCCAATACCAAAGAGGGCTGCTGGAATATCGTCGTTCATTCGTCGCTGCTCATCGTAAAAAGATTTACTGCGAGAAATCAACGTTTCAT
This sequence comes from Lentimicrobiaceae bacterium, assembly GCA_031262365.1. GTDB lineage: Bacteria > Bacteroidota > Bacteroidia > Bacteroidales > F082 > JAISHW01. The sequence continues at coordinate 17,502 of JAISHW010000103.1, read as the reverse complement.
TCGCCATTTCTTTGTTCAAATAAATAAAGGTTATTTTCTTCTCCAAATCAGGATGAACGTCTAAATAATTATTTATTGCTATTTGAGAATTAATCACACATCCAATACATACATATTCGGGAAGCAATAGGAAATAATGTGATTCTTTGGGAATAGCGAGCGAAAAAACTGATGTAAGATAATTTGAGAATGTCTTCGTTTTTTCTTTGTTTTTATTTTCACACGAAAATAATGCTGCTATTAAAAATAAAATGACAAAACAATTCTTTTTCATTTCTTTTCTACTTTAAAAAGTTGCATTTTAACATTTTCATTACCATAACATTGTACCAATAAGCCCTCGGGCAATACGGCAATAAAACTTAAGTGCCTATCGCCAATAAAATAATGTTTGCCAACATAATTCATCTCTTTATCAAAAATTAATAAATCCCAATTTTGTAAAAGTTGACGCAGTTTCGAATTTTCTTTCAAGTATTCAGGCGATGGATACATTGCCTGACGGTAAAACAATTGTCGGTAAGGATCGTAATAAAACCGACCATACCGATCGTTTGTGATCCAGTATGTTGCCATTTCTGTCGGATTGCTTTCATAGTCCATTCCGACAAGTTTTTTTACGTTGGGAGACTGCATGGGTTTTTTCGCTATCAGCATTGTATCGTCGTAGATATACACATTATGGTCGTGTCGGAACGTGGTATATAAATATTGGCTGTCAGTTACCATACTGGCATCACGGTCGCCCAAACCACCGCAAAAATTTGTTCTGTAAAACTCCGACCATCTTCCAAATGTTTTTTCCAATTCAAATACGCCATTTTTGTTTACAAATTTTCCGTACAGCGGTAGTTTGAAGTTTTCCTCCATCAATTCGGCAAAAGTTTCAGAAATTAAATCATTGTGATATAGAATGGTATAAAGCGCATCGTTATAAAACATCCAATTACGCACGTCATCTACTATGAGGATCTGATTTCTATATTCTGATTCGTTGGTCTGTTGTGCGGTGTCTACATAACAAGTATAGCTCTTGCGGGCAGTATCGGCATAAACAACTTTTACTTCGAAACCATTATATGGAGACACAAATACCGAATCGACATTATTTGTAAACATATCAAAAACCTTGTGGTTATTGAATTCGGGAAGCTGTATCGTATGCGAATAATGCCACCGGGTAAGGTTACTGCTATCTTGGCGGTAATAAACCAGTGCCAAACTTCCATATGGACTGTCAGGAGGCAATACTCTAAAAACAATCCATTGGCTTTTGTTTTGATAAAAAGAATTGTGAAATTTAGGATAAAGTGAGCCTTCGGGCATGTCAAACGAACTGTATTCAGAAGGAATTAGCCGGTAATTTGAAGTTTTTTTGCAATCACAAGAAAAATGGAATAGCATTGCTGCAATTAAAATGATGTAAATAATATGTTTCATGACTATATGATTTAAATAAAAAGAGCAGAAAACCAAGTGATAATTATCACTTGGTTTTCTGCAATATAGACATTAAGTTAAATTATAAGGTATAACAATTAGGATATTGTCCAACTCATCCAAAACCATTACATAATATATACCAGTGGACGTATTTTGTTCAATATCAATTGTATAGATACCTTCTTGTAATCCGTCTCTAATATATTCTTGGGATGCTGCAAAGAATGTACTATTGAGAATCAAATTTTTAAAGAATGTTTTCTGTGATGATATTTGTGAAGGAAACAGTGGTGCAGTTATTATTACTTCCGACGTGCAATTACCTATTTGAGTTGGGTCGCAACGAGTGTTTACTCCATCCAAAATAAATAAAGCATACCGAGGAGTTGCTTTCAATGTTTCATGCTGATCGTTAACTACTTCTGTTTCTTTTTCACATCCTGTAAATGCTATTGCAGCAAGTATGATTGCTGCTAAAAATATTTTATTCATCGTATATATTTTTTTTGTTTGTAAATATTTTTGTTTTTTGTTTTTTTTGATTTGTTGGTTGCCAACTCGCTTGCTTTGTTGTGTTATACATTTACTGCCGGAGTTGGGCTGGCAGTAAATGTATAACAGCTCAAGTTCGTTTTACATAAAAACCATATATCAGATTGTTGTACGTGTTTTTTAAAACGATAAGTGGTAAAGTTTGAGAATATGTTTGCTTGTATCCAATATAAAAATACAGAAAACATGAAATATATATATATATATATAACAAAAAATAAATAATCTCTTGTAAAAACAATCGATTAAGTATGTTTTCGAGCAAAACAGTTTAAATGTTTTTAGCACTTTCATCACGCAAAAGAAATCTGCTGTAAATTTAAAAACTTTTTTTACACTCAAAAAACACAAATGTTAAATTTATTAAGACATGTTAAATTCACAAATGGTTTAAAAATGCGTTCTGAGATTTAAAAAGAAATATTGAAAACAATCTTTGTATCCAATAGATTGTACAAACCGCTTTTTGTAATAATTTTGCATCTTCAAAAAAGAAAAAACGCTCATAGCACACCATAAAGCCCAAAAAGATGTCAGTTACCGAAGCATTCGAAAAAGAAAAAAAAGTCCTTAACTTCATCGAAACCATTGTCGAAGAAGATATTAAGGAAGGGAAAAACGATTCCCGCATTCACACCCGTTTTCCTCCCGAGCCAAACGGTTATCTTCATATCGGTCATGCAAAAGCCATTTGCTTAAACTTTAGCATTGCGCAGCAATACAACGGAAAATGCAACCTGCGTTTCGACGATACCAATCCCGAAAAAGAAGATGTCGAATATGTTGATTCCATCATGGACGACGTGCGTTGGCTTGGTTTTCAGTGGGAAGGCGAACCGCATTATGCTTCCGACTATTTCGACCAACTTTATGAATGGGCGTTGAAAATGATTCGCGACGGTAAAGCGTATGTTGACGATCAACCGCAAGAAACGATCAGTCAGCAACGCGGCACACCAACACGCCCCGGAACGGAAAGTCCATACCGAAATCGTTCGGTAGCAGAAAACATGGAATTGTTTCTTCAGATGAAAAATGGCGATTTTCCGAATGGGGCACGTGTTTTAAGAGCAAAAATCGACATGACATCGCCCAATATGCACATGCGCGACCCGATCATGTACCGTATTATTCATGCCGAACACCAACGCACAGGCGACAAATGGAAAATCTATCCGATGTACGACTTTGCTCACGGACAAAGCGACTATATCGAGGGAATCACGCACTCATTGTGTACACTCGAATTTGAAGTCCATCGTCCGTTATACGATTGGTTTTTAGACCAAGTTATTGATACCAAATACCGTCCGCGACAAATTGAATTTGCACGTTTAAATCTCAGTTACACGATCATGAGTAAACGTAAACTGCTCGAACTAGTGCAAAAAGGCATCGTTTCGGGTTGGGACGATCCGCGCATGCCTACCATTGCCGGATTGCGCCGTCGCGGTTACACGCCCGAATCGATTCGTGTTTTTGCCGAACGCATCGGAATTGCCAAACGCGACAACACCATCGATGTTGGATTATTGGAGTTCAGTATCCGCGAAGATTTGAACAAAACAGCACCACGTGTCATGGGCGTTATCGATCCGGTAAAACTCGTCATTACCAATTATCCCGAAGGCGAATTAGAGCAAATCGAACTGGTAAACAATCCTGAAGATGCAGAAAGCGGTTCGCGCACCGTTCCTTTCGGAAAAGAATTGTATATCGAACGTGAAGATTTTATGATTGATCCGCCAAAAAAATACTTCCGACTCAGTCCCGGAAATGAAGTGCGGCTCAAAGGTGCTTATGTGGTGCGTTGCGAAAATTTTGATCGAGACCAAAACGGTGAGGTAACAACAATTTATTGCTCGTATAATCCCGAAACAAAAAGCGGAACAGGCGCACAGCAACCAAAAGTAAAAGGCACCTTGCACTGGGTCGAAGCTTCGACTGCTGTCGATGCCGAAGTACGCTTGTACGATCGTTTGTTCAGCGATGAAGACCCTGACGGACATAAAGATGTTGATTTTCTTTCGTTCTTAAATCCTGATTCGCTTAAGATTCTGAAAACTTGCAAAGTAGAGCCAATGTTGGGTTCGGTAAAAGCAGGAGACAAATTCCAATTCCAACGACTTGGTTATTTCTGCGCCGACAAAGACAGCGATAACGACAAACCGGTCTTCAACCGGACGGTTTCGCTGAAAGACAATTGGGCGAAGATTAACAAGTAAAAAGCCGTTATGGGCAATGCAGCCGGTTAAAACTTATTGACCGTTACTACAAATCTTCCGAATTTTTGAATAACTTTGTAATTCACGAACGGACAAAAAAATGAGCAAAATAATATCGGATAAAGCAGTAGAAAGGCGGCAGTATTGGGTTGAAGAAATCCGAAAATTAAGCGGAAATTTTAGCAATGACACGGAAAAATTAGAAAAAGAATTAGAAGAAGAAATTAACAAAAACGGCACTCCTGCACTTCTTGACCACTTACGCCTTTGTGGTAATATCCCTGAAAGCTACGGACACGACACAAGTGAAGAAAAACTTTATTCAAAATATACAGACTGTTTGCTCTCATTGACATACGCAGCAATCGGATTAAAAAGTTTCGTGCTGAAAGAACGAGCAGATGCGGCTGATGTTGAAGCATTTGCCAAAGAATATAGTTTCGTTGCCGATGCAAAAGCGTTCAGATTGAGCCGAACAGCGAAAAATCAGAAAGATTTCAAAGTACAAGCAATGCAAGGATGGAAACGAGGTAAACCTTATGCAATGGTGGTCTGTCCGATTTATCAACTTCCAACATCTTCAAGTCAAATTTATCAGCAAGCAACAACTCAAAATGTTTGCGTATTTACTTATTCTCATTTGGCGTTGCTTCTTGCCTATTCCGAAGCGGAAGGACAAACAAAAGCAGAACAGCTTTTGATGAAAATTTTTGAAACCGTAAAAGCACTTAATCCATCAAAAAATGCGACCGATTATTGGTTGGCAATCAACAAAACCATTCTTTCTTTTTCAAAGAAAATCGAACCGTTTTGGAACACAGAAAAAGGGGTGGCAACAGAAAGTATTGCTATTGCCAAAGAGGAAGCATTGACATTTCTTGCCCAAGAGCGAGAAAAGATAATGCGAATGAGCCACAAAGAAGCATTGAACGAACTTATCAGAGTTCACAAAATAGAAAACAGAATTAAAACAATCAATTCTATTTCCGACAACGGATTATTTACCCTAAACTAAATGTTATGGAAAATTGCATCAATAAAATAATTGAAGGAAACTGCGTAGAAGTAATGAAGCGGTTTGACAATGACGTAATCGACCTAACTGTTACTTCGCCTCCTTATGATGATTTAAGAAATTACAAGGGGTACGTTTTCCCCTTTGAAGAAATCGCAAAGGAATTATATCGCATTACTAAACCCGGGGGCGTTGTGGTTTGGGTAGTTGCTGACGCAACCATTGATGCAACTGAAACAGGTACAAGTTTTAAGCAAGCTCTTTATTTCAAGGAAGTTGGTTTCAATTTGCATGATACAATGATTTTTCGCAAACGAAATCCGATTCCACAAATTTATCGTAAACGTTATAACAACGAGTTTGAATATATGTTTGTTTTCAGTAAAGGTGTTGTAAACACACACAATCCGATTCTTGTGGACTGTATGCACGCAGGGTTGGAACTCAACGGAACAACTTACAAAAACTACTCAAAGAACGAACAGAAAAGAGAGAAACTTGCAAAACCCGTAAAAGACAAAAAAATTAAAGGAAACATTTGGGAATATGTTGTTGGCAAAAAAGAAGAAGACCAAGAAGCGAAAGGTCATCCGGCTCCATTTCCGTGTCAACTTGTTAGAGACCACATAACATCGTGGACAAAATCAGGCGACATTGTGTTTGACCCGATGTGTGGAAGCGGAACAACGCCAAGAGTTGCCGTAGAATTAGGCAGGCAATACATTGGAATTGACATCAGCCACGAATATTGCGACATCGCAAGACAACGAGTAAACTTAATTGAAATGCAACCCGCATTGTTTATCATGGAAGAACCAACAGCTGAATACGACATCGCAAAATAAATGCACTGCGCCAAGTCGCAAACCGTTAAATCTGTTCCAATTTATAGCCGATGTCTTTGGTAATAATTTGGAGGGATTATAGGATACCACATTTAAACATCAAATTGAACAAAAGCAACTGTAATCGTGTTATACCATTAAATACAACAAAGATCAATTTTATTGATGAGTAGTTAAAAATTATCTACTTAACAAAAGTAACAATTAAAAATACATTCAAATGGAAACACAAGAAAACTATCCGATGCCTCGTATTGGCGACATGGCTCCCGATTTTAAAGCAAAAACATCGCGTGGCGACATTCAATTTTCGGAATTTATAAAAGGAAAATGGACATTGTTATTCTCGCATCCAGCCGATTTTACGCCGGTTTGCACAACCGAAATGTCGGGCTTTGCATTGAAATCCAAAGATTTCGAAAAAATGAATACCAAGTTGATTGGTTTGAGTATTGATAGTATCAATTCGCACATTGCATGGATCGAAGACGTGCGTGAAAAAATGGGAATTCTGATGGATTTTCCGATTATTGCCGACATCGATATGAAAGTAGCCAAATTGTACGGAATGTTACAACCGGGTGAAAGCGAAACAGCAGCCGTACGCGCCGTATTTTTCATTGACCCGAAAGGAAAAATCAGACTAATTATGTATTATCCGTTGAACGTTGGTCGCAACATGGACGAAATTATTCGTGCTTTACAGGCTTTGCAAACAGCTGATGAACATAAAGTTGCACTTCCACTCAATTGGCATCCAGGCGACAAAGTAATTGTTCCGGCTCCAACAACTGTCGAAGCACTCGAAGAACGACTTAAAGCAAAAGATTTGGAAATGCCGACATTCTATTTAGCAAAGAAAAAGCTATAAGAATATAAAAAGCTGTTTTTTGCGAAAAAAGTCATGAATAAACTGCTTTATTCATGACTTTTTGTTTTTTTTGCACAGACTAAAACACATTTGATGATAAAAATAAATACCGAATTTCTCGATCCATTATCGGAAAAAGCAAAAAAATTACCACGAAAAAGAATTAACTACAACTTTCATTCGCAAGCTGACGATTTGTTGCAACGCATGCTTCACGGCATGGAGCCGCACACGTATGTGCGACCGCACAAACACGAAAACCCCGACAAAGTTGAAGCGTTTTTTTGTCTGCGAGGTCGCGTAGCGGTTGTCGAATTCGATGCCGAAGGAACAATTGTCGATTCTATCGTGCTCGATAATACAACAGGAAATTTTGGCTGTGAAATTTTGCCACGAACATGGCATAGCATTATTTGTTTAGAACCGAACTCGGTTGTTTACGAAGTGAAAAACGGACCCTATAATCCGATTGACGATAAAAATTTCGCTTCGTGGGCACCTAAAGAAGGCGACGAAAACGCCGTCGATTTTATTGATGAAATTTGTAGGAAATTGAATTTCTTACAAAAATTATAACATGAAATTTTGATAACGGAATTATTATTCTCTCGAAACAAGCCGGTATACTTTGTCGCCACGACGCACCAATTCTTTTACCGGAATCGAACAGTTTTCGCCTTTCACAGCCTGTTGAACGGGATTCAAATCAACACGAATTTCTTCGACAAAACTTTCGTAAACGCCTGTTGTCGGTCCTGAAATGATTATTTCATCGCCAATATTCAAATCGTGCGATTCTATTTTAATTTCAGCCACGTTTAAGCGACTGAAAAAATTAGTAACCAATCCGATATACACTTTCTTTTTTGTGGCTTGCGAACCATATTTTTCAGTCCATTCGCCGGTTTTTCGACCAAGATAGTAACCATCCCAAAAACCGCGATTGTAAACCGTAGCCAAACGCTGTGTAAGTTTTTCGATTGTTTCGGGCGTAAAAGTGTTGTTTGCGATGGCATCAAGTGCTTTGCTATACACTTGAACAACTGTTTTTACGTATTCTGCTGAGCGTCCGCGTCCTTCGATTTTCAACACTTCAACTCCTGAAGCAACAATACGATTGAGGAAAGGCAAAGTACACAAGTCTTTTGGCGACATGATATAGTCATTGTCGACCTGCATTTCGACTTCGTTTTCAAAATCGCGAACCAAATACGAACGCCGACACGGTTGGATACAAGCACCTCGATTGGCTGAAGCACCTAACATATCGAGGCTGAGGTAACATTTTCCCGAAATCGCCATGCATAATGCTCCGTGTACAAACACTTCAATTCGCACGAGCGATCCGCTTGGACCTTTTATTTGTTGTTTTTCGATCGTTTCGACAATATTTTTTACTTGATCGAGCGAAAGTTCGCGAGCCGTAACCATCACGTCGGCAAATTGCGCATAAAAACGAACCGCTTCGATATTGGTAATGTTGGTTTGAGTTGAGATATGCACTTCGACATTTTGTTGCCGTGCATATTGAATAACAGCCTGATCAGAAGCAATAACTGCCGAAATGTTAGCTTTTTTTACAGCATCGACCAATTGTTGCATTTCGGCAATTTCGTCGTCGTAAACCACCGTATTGATAGTTACATAACTTTTGATATTGTTTTGGTTGCAAATTCCGGCAATAGTATGCAAATCATCGATTGAAAAATTTTGCGCTGATTTCGAACGCATATTCAGCTTTCCGATTCCGAAATAAACCGATCCGGCTCCCGCCTGAATGGCTGCCATAAGCGATTCGAACGAACCAACAGGAGCCATAATTTCAATTTTGCTTGTATTCATGCGACAAAATTATCAAATAAATACGGCTGTTGAAAAGCCGATTTTCACACAAAATACACGTTTCTTTCTATAAAAAGTGGTACTTTTGTTATGTTTTATAAAGGTAATTCATCAGTCAAATCAATAAATATACCGCCAATCTTTATAAAGTATAAAAGATGAAAAATTTTGCGCTTATTGGAGCTGCCGGTTATATTGCTCCACGTCATTTTCAGGCAATTAAAGATACAGGAAACAAACTTATAGCGGCATACGATATTTGTGATAGTGTAGGAATAATTGATCAATATTTTCCTGAAGCAGCCTTCTTCACCGTTCAGGAACTTTTCGACAGACATTGTTCTAAAATAAAGACACAGTCGAATCGTATAGAAATGTTGTCGGTTTGTACACCTAATTTTCTTCATGATGCGCATATCCGTTACGGATTGCGTTTGGGAGCCGATGTCATTTGCGAGAAACCGCTTGTATTAAATCCGTGGAATATCGATGCGTTAGAAAACATCGAAAAAGAAACGGGAAATAAAGCGTTTACAATTTTACAATTACGTCTGCACGAGGAAATTATAAAATTGAAACAAAAAGTAGAACAAGGTCCGAAAGACAAAGTGTATGATATTGATTTGACTTATATCACACCGCGCGGTTATTGGTATTATACTTCGTGGAAAGGCGACGACCGCAAAAGTGGTGGTATTGCAACCAATATTGGCGTGCATTTTTACGACATGTTGCACTGGGTTTTCGGCGAAGTAAAAGAAAACATTGTACATGTTTACAGTCATGACCGTGTAGCCGGATTTTTAGGATTGGAAAAAGCCAGAGTGCGTTATTTTTTGAGTATTAATGCGAAGAATTTGCCCGCTCCCAACAAAAACACTTATCGTGCGTTAACCATAGATGGTGAGCATTTTGATTTTAGTTCCGGTTTTACAGACTTACACACAAAAAATTATGCACAAATACTTAGTGGAAACGGTTTTAGAATCAGTGAATCAAGAAGTTGTATACAAATCGTACACGATATTCGTAAAGCAAAACCAATAGGATTGAAAAACGATTATCATCCTTTGGCAAAATTACCATTAACAACACATCCTTTTGGCTGGACAAAATAGAAAAAGAAAGGTTCTATATAATTAAAATCGTCTTTAAGAAATACCTAACTTATTGATATATAACATCGAAAAATATTATAACGTTACATTTGAAAAATAAAAAAACTTTGAGAGAACGAGAAAAATTGATAAAGGTTCAAGTGATTTTCCTCTTATCAAAAAAGTAAAAATCTTTTAATTATCTTGAACCATTATTTTTTTATGGCATTAATAGATTCTTTTGAGAAAAATGGGAATATCCTATTCAAATATCGCGGACAAATTCCTTTATTCATTTTTATTTTAGGGATACCGTTTTTGTATGTTTCCTATTTTACAGATTTCTATAACCTATTTTACGGAAATCAATCCAAAGTTTTTTGGTTGACAATAACCATTGCTTCGATTTTTGTGTCCTTATTAGGAATTATTGTCAGGGCTTATACGATTGGAACGACTCCGCGGGGAACTTCGGGAAGAAATACAAAACACCAAGTTGCCAATGAATTAAACACAAACGGCATCTATTCCATTGTCAGGCATCCTCTTTATTTGGGTAATTACCTGATGTGGGCGGGCTTGTTGGCTTTTACCGCCAACATATCACTTTTTGTCATTGCCTCTTTGCTGTTTTGGCTTTATTATGAACGAATTATGTTTGCAGAAGAACGTTTTTTAGAAAAAAAATTCGGAGAGAAGTACATGAAATGGTCGTTAACCGTTCCTGCTTTTATTCCTTCTTTTCGACATTTTAAAAAAGGAAATATCCCGTTTTCTTTCAAATCGGTTTTACGCAGAGAGTACTCAGGTATTTTTGCCATTGTTTTTTGCTTTGCCGTTATAGATTATCTTCGATATGCGGCTTATGTTTATCAGAAAAATATCCATCAACCGGATTGGATACGTCCTTCTTTGTTTTGCTTAGCAGGCATGCTGGTAATTATGCTCGTATTGCGAACATTCAAACATCATACGAAACTTTTAAATCCGGAAGAAAATAGAGATTGACCTATCATCAACAATTGTGAGGCGCAAAGCAATCGAAAAAAAACAATAAAGGGGGACTTCTAAAAATCCCAATCTCTGCGTTACGCTTCTTCAACAAAATGCTCATTTACGCCAAGTAAACTCCGCTTTTGTCTCGGTCGCAAGCCTTGTCTTTTGAATTTTTAGAAGCTCCCTAAAGCCGTCTTTTTGTATCTTTGTCGACTTAAAATAAGTTATACCTATGAAATTATTAGAAGGAAAAGTTGCAATCATCACAGGAGCCGCTCGCGGCATCGGAAAATCAATAGCATTAGCTTATGCTGCCGAAGGATGCGACATTGCTTTTACAGATATTGTTATTAACGAAACGGCTGAAGCAACGGCAAAAGAAATTGCCGCTTATGGCGTTCGTATCGAAGCATACCAATCAGATGCCTCAAATTTCGAAGAAACACAAAAAGTCGTCGAAAAAATAGTTACAGATTTCGGACGTATCGATATTCTTGTCAATAACGCCGGAATCACCAAGGACAGTGCTTTGAAACGCATGACCGAAGAACAATGGGATGCCGTTATTGCCATAAACCTGAAATCGGTGTTTAATTTCACAAAAGCCGTTCAAGCGACGATGTGGAAACAAGGTAGCGGAAGCGTTATCAATATGAGCTCTGTTGTAGGCGTTTCGGGCAATGCAAACCAATGTAATTATTCCGCTTCAAAAGCCGGAATCATTGGCTTTACAAAATCTGCCGCTAAAGAAATGGGCACGCGCAATATCCGTCACAATGCCATTGCTCCGGGTTTCATAATCACCGAAATGACCGGCGTGTTACCCGATGAGGTAAAAAAAGCTTGGGAAGCAAAAATTCCATTGAAACGCGGCGGAACACCAAAAGATGTCGCTAATGCAGCTGTTTTTCTTGGTTCTGATTTATCAGCTTACATTACCGGACAAGTACTTAATGTGTGTGGCGGATTAGATATGTAATTTTCCGATTCATGAATACACAAACAGAAAAATGAACGTAGGAATTTATTTCGAGCAAGCACCTTGGCTGGTGCTTGTTGTTTTTCTGGTTGGAGCGGCATTAGCTGCTTTATTGTATTGGAACAATCCGGAACAGAAATTCTCGAAAAAACTTTCATGGCTTTTGTTCGCACTTCGAACACTTACAATAAGTGCCGTCGGGCTTTTGCTGCTTGATATTTTCTTGTTGGTCGGTCAAAAACAAATCGACCCACCTATTGTTATTCTGGCGCACGACAACTCCGCTTCGCTGACACAAACAAAAGATTCTGTTTATTACAAAACGACTTATTTAGATGATTATCAAATTATAAAAAATGAAATTGAAGCAATCTATGATGTCAATCATTTTACGTTTGGCGAAAAAGTAAGCCAAAATGAAACAATTGATTTTTCGGAACAAGAAACCAATCTGACCGATTTATTTGTTAAAATTCGGCAACTTTATTACAAAAAAAATGTCGGCGCAGTCGTATTGCTTTCCGATGGCATTTACAATAAAGGTTACGCTCCCGAACTGTTTCTCAAAGATTTCGAATACCCCATTTATACCGTTTTACTTGGCGATACGGCAACCTATCCCGATTTGTCGCTTATTGAGCTACGTTACAATAAAACGGTTGCAAAAAACAACGAATTTCCGATCGAAATTTCTTTTAAAGCACTGAATGCTAAAGATCAGAAAGCACAAATCTCGGTCATTTTCGACGGAAAATTAGTAGAATCACGAAACGAAAAAATTCCGTCGAATCGTTTTTCACAAACACAGATTTTTTATCTGAAATCCGATACCGAAGGCACAAAAAAATTAGAAATCGAACTCGACGGCATCGACAACGAAGCACAACAAGTCAATAATAAACAAACTGTTTTTGTTGAAGTTAGCGATCGAAAATTCGATGTTTTGATTTGGGCGAAAGCACCGCATCCCGATATTTCGGCAATCAAAAATGCTTTAGGCAACGACTTCAAAATTGATGTTCTATATGCGGAAGATAAAAATTTTGAAAAGACAGGTTATGATTTATTAGTTTTACATCAATTACCCGACAATAGCGTTGCCGAAAAACTAAAAACACTGTTCAAAACCAGTGCGCAACTACCGGTGTTTTTTATTCTCGGAAACGAAGTCAATTATACTATTTTCAACGAAATACAATCGTTTTTAGAAATAAAACCCTACATACCACCTTCTTTTATTGACACAAAAGCAGTGCCGAACAACAATTTTTCGCTTTTTAATCTCGACAAACAAACACTTGATTTTTTTTCTTTTTTACCTCCAATTTCGGTGCCCTATGCTACTTATACGTTCAAAAAACAAGCCGAAACCTTGTTGTATCAGCAGCTTAAAAATGTAACAACGTCAGAACCAATTATCAGTTTCGGAAAAAGTGAACAACGAAAAATCAGCGTGCTTGCAGGAACAGGAATTTGGCGTTGGCGGATGTATGATTTTTATCGTAATCAAAATCAGCAACGTTTCGATGAATTGCTCAACAAATCGTTGCGTTATTTGCTGCTGGAGCAAGATAAAGAACTACTGAAAATTTTTCACGAAACAACTTATTATTCAGGAAACAACATCCGTTTCGAAGCCGAACTTCGCAATCAGAGCAACGAACTAGTTTCCGAAGCCGAAATCGAAATTGAAATTCGCGATGAAATCAATCAGACGACTTTTCCGTTTGTTTTTTCATCGAATGGAAATAAATATATTTTAAATGCGGGCTATTTGCCACAAAGTTCGTATTCGTTTATGGCAAGCACAACTTTGGGCAACGACAAAATTCGTGTCGACGGACGTTTCGAAGTGCTTTCGTCAGGATTGGAAAACCAAAATCTACAGGCTGATTACAATCGAATGGTTCAAATTGCGCAACAAACAAACGGAAAATTTTTCGATGTGTCACAACTTGATTTGCTTGTCGAAACACTGAAAAACGACACCCGCGTTACGTCTGTTTCGCGTTACGAAACTTTGTTTAACAATCTGATCGATTTAAAATGGTATTGGTTACTAATCGTGCTACTCGCCGGTGTCGAATGGATACTCCGAAAAATCTTCGGAAGCTATTAAGTATATTTGTGGAAAAACTCGGCATATAAAACACTCTAAATGTCATTATAACAGCAAGATACAAAAAAATAAATAATTAATTAAAAAAATATCATTTTCATGAAACATGTAACACGTATTGCAATTAGTATTTTATTTTGTTGTTTTTCAACAGTTTTTGCACAAGAAGAAGCACTTTGGACTCGCTATCCGGTACTTTCTCCCGACGGATCAACCATTGTTTTTTGTTACAAAGGCGATCTCTTTAAAGTTTCGTCCGAAGGTGGTTTTGCCGTGCAACTGACAACAAATACAGCTTACGATTTTCACCCGATTTGGTCAAACGATGGTCAAACAATCGCTTTTGCTTCAAACAGAAACGGCAATTTCGATATTTATGCCATGCCTATCGAAGGCGGAACTCCCAAACGCTTAACTTATTGGTCGGGGTCGGAAATTCCACTCAGTTTCAGTACCGATGACCAAACAATTTATTTCCGTTCGAAAATCATGACCAAACCGGATTTCTCATTAATGAGTATTTCGGGAATCGGCGAAACATATACAGTCGATATTTCGGGAACCGGTCGTCCAACGCTTTTTACACCGGTTTACATGGAAAGTATTGATTTCAACAAAAATGGAACGGCATTGCTTTATTACGACATGAAAGGTTACGAAGACAAATGGCGCAAACATCATGTTTCGTCTGTAACACGCGATGTCTGGATGTACGATTTAAACACAAAATCACATACACAATTATCTGATTTTGCGGGAGAAAACAGAAGTCCTGTTTTCGATCCGAACGACGACAATACATTTTATTATCTGAACGAAAAAAATGGTTCGTTCAATATTTATAAACGTAAATTAAACAGCAAAAACGAACAACAACTCACGTATCACAAAGATCATCCGGTTCGTTTCTTATCGATTGCCGATAACGGCTTGCTTTGTTATTTCTTCGATGGATCGATTTATACTTTAAAAGAAGGCGAAACGCCTAAAAAATTGCAGATCAACATCAGAACAGACAAAACAGAAGCCGATTACAAAGTCGAATTTCGCAAAGGCGGTATTTCCGAAATGTCCGTTTCGCCTAACGGAAAAGAAATCGCTTTCATTATTCGTGGCGATGTCTATGTTACATCAGCCGATTTTGCAACAACCATGCGCGTAACCAACACTGCCGAACAAGAACGCAATGTAAGTTTCAGTCCCGATGGTCGTTCGTTGGTTTATGCATCGGAACGTAATGGTTGTTGGCAAGTATATGTATCTGAACTCGTTCGCGACGAGGATAAATATTTCACTTACGCCAAAGAAATCAAAGAAAAACAAATCACAAAATCCGATGTTGCGTCATTTCAACCTGCTTTTTCGCCCGACGGAAAAGAAATTGCGTTTCTTGAAAATCGCACAACGCTGAAAGTCATTAATTTAAAATCAGAAAAAACACGTACCATTCTCGGTAGTGAATATAATTATTCGTACAGCGATGGCGATCAATGGTACGAATGGTCGCCCGATGGAAAATGGTTTGCCGTCAACTTTTTCGAAAAAGGCGGCTGGCAAAATGAAGATGTCGGCATCGTAAAAGCCGACGGAAGCGGCGAAATTCATAACCTGACTCAAAGCGGATATGTCGATTCGGGAGGTGGCTGGCAACTCGACGGAAAAGCACTATTATGGTATTCTGACCGAAACGGCATGAGGAGCCATGGGAGCTGGGGATCGCAACGCGATATTTTCTTACAATTTTTCGATCAGGAAGCATTTGACAAATTCACAGCAACCAAAGAAGAAGCTGCATTAGTCAAAGAACGCGAAGATGAAGCAAAAAAAGAAAAAAAGAAAAAAGACAAGGAAAAAGATAGCACAGAAATAGTACTTCCTGAAATCACATACGATATCATTAATGCCGAAAACAGAATCGTAAGGCTTACCGTTACTTCGGCTTCGCACGGCAGTTGCTTCTTATCGAAAAATGCCGATACGCTGTATTATTTCGCTGCATTTGAAAAAGGTTTTGACCTTTGGGTGCGCGATTTTAAAGAAAACACAATCAAGCTGTTAGCTAAATTAGGAACCGGATACGCACAATTAGATTCCGACAAAAACAAAAAGAATCTGTTTATGCTTTCAAACGGAACAATCAGCAAAATCAATACCGACAAAGGCACTACGAAAGCCGTCGAAATCAATGCTGAATACACTTACAAGCCCGAACAAGAACGCGATTATATATTCTATCATGCTTGGCAACAAGTTGTCGACAAATTTTACGATCCGGAAATTCACGGATTAGATTGGAATATGTACCGTGAAGTATATGCAAAATTTTTGCCGCACATCAACAACAATGCTGACTTTGCCGAAATGTTGAGTGAATTGCTCGGCGAACTCAACGCCTCGCATACAGGTGCCGGCTACAGAGCTTCGCGAACAGGAGACCAAACCGCTGTTTTGGGAATGTTTTTCGACGAAAATTATACTGGCGACGGACTCAAAATAGCTGAAATTTTAGAAAAAAATCCAATGATAAAAGCCGATTCTAAAATAAAAGAAGGTGTTATCATTCTCAAAATCGACGGTAACAAAATCAAATCCGGAGAAGATTATTTTCGTTATTTGAATCATAAAACACAGAAAAACACGTTGCTAACTTTATCCGATGGCAAAAAACAATGGGATGAAGTCGTAAAACCGCTATCCGGCACTACACAAAACGAATTATTATACCAACGTTGGGTGAAACAACGCGAAAAATTGGTCGAAAAACTCTCTGACGGAAAAATCGGTTACGTACATGTTCGTGGCATGGACGGGCAAAGTTTCCGTAAAATATTTTCCGATGTGTTGGGCAAAAACAGGAATAAAGAAGCCATTGTGATTGATACGCGTTTCAATGGTGGTGGCTGGCTCCATGATGATTTGGCAACATTTTTCAACGGAAAACATTATGCTGATTTCGTTCCACGCGGACAATATATTGCCTCTGAACCATGGAACAAATGGTATAAAAAATCGGCTGTTGTCATGAACGAAGGCAACTATTCCGATGCACACGGATTTCCGTTTACTTACAAAGCACTCCAAATCGGCAAACTGATTGGAATGCCTGTGCCCGGAACAATGACCGCTGTTTGGTGGGAAACACAAATCGACAACACACTTTTCTTCGGAATACCACAAGTAGGCATTAAAGACCTCGAAGGTGATTACCTCGAAAACAAACAGTTAATGCCCGACATTTTAATCAACAACGATCCAAACAGCATGACCGAAGGACACGATTTGCAAATAGAAGCAGCCGTAAAACATTTGCTGGAAGAAATTACCAAGTAACATAAAAGAAACATTCTTATAACAAAAAAGCGGCTTTAAAGCCGCTTTTTTTTATCTCAAATTTTTTAATAGGGAACTTCTAAAAATTTCAATATCAAGGCTTGCGACTGAAACAAAAGCGGAGTTTACTAACGTAAATGAGCATTTTGTTGAAGAAGCGTAACGCAGAGATTGGGATTTTTAGAAGT
>JAISHW010000101.1 GCA_031262365.1 Lentimicrobiaceae bacterium | reverse complement strand
TATAACACAATTTTGCAAACATCTGAATAAAAGTAGATTACATATCTTGAAGACTTTATATCAAGGGATCTTTTTTAGAGGAAAGATACATTTTTTAGGCATAACGACGGATAATCATATTCTCGAAAAACAAGTAAGCAGCATGATATTCAGCAATGCGGTTGGAATTCCGCTGACCATGCTTGTGCAATTTGTTGCTGCTTGTTTCATTTACTGGATATTAGGTTTAAAAGGATTTCTTTTTTGGGCTTTTATAACCGCTATTTGTGGCTTGATTCCGGTTGTTGGAACAGGGATTGTATGGCTTCCGATTAGTGTTTATTATTTTGCTACGGGACAAATTTGGCAAGCTGTCATTTTGTTGTTATATGGTGCTTTAGTTACTTCAAATATCGATAATCTGACGCGGATTGTGTTGATGAAAAAAACAACCGATACCCATCCGTTGATAGTCATTTTTGGTGTTATTTTGGGTATTCCGCTTTTTGGGTTTTGGGGGATTATTTTCGGACCGCTACTGATTTCAGCATTTTTATTGCTAATCAAGATTTATTTTATTGAATACGAATTGCTTAACAAAAGAGAAGAGAAGGAGTAAAAAAGATCAGGAACTTCTAAAAATCCAAAATACTGCGTTACGCTCCATCGCCAAAATGCTCATTTACGCCAAGTAACCGACGTTGCGGAGCGAATGCAGAAGCCGCTTGCGGATTATGCTGAGCCGCGAGGAGGAAAAGACCGCAAAGCGGAATTAAACTCCGCTTTTGTCTCGGTCGCAAGCCTTGTCTTTTGAATTTTTAGAAGTTCCTGATAGTAAACACCATAAATGCAATTTCAGAAAAAAGTCTTGCTTTTATGAAAAATAAGTACTTACTTTGTATGAGTTTTTTTACAGAAGTTTTGATGCGCTTCGGCTTTGTAAAAAAAATCAAAAAGAGAAAAATCAATTTTTAGAGGAGACAAAAAAAGATATGAAAAAATCAACACTATGGATTTTAATTACGATAGCGGTACTTCCTGCAATGTTGCTCTTACTTGTGCTTACGATTAGCGGTGTAAGTATAACGAAATTTCCATTGTGGTTTCTGATTCTGATGCCTACACTTTTGATTGCCACACCTTTCTTATATCTTTTTGTACAACGTTTTGCTCAGCAGAAGATACACGATCAGCCAATAGAAAAACGAAAAAAACCGTTGTTAACCGCAATGGGAATTTATATTTTTTTTTCAGCAATAATAGTTATTGCAGCTTATTTTCTGTGTTATGATTATTTTTGGATAGTGTATCTTGCTCAGTCAATAATCGCCTTGTTCTTTATGTTTTTGAGATATAAAAAAATAGTTTATTTAAAAAAAGTATAAATAACCAAGGGACCTAATCATGTGTGAAGGCGAGCAAATTCCAAAACGGAATTATGTTTTTTCAGAGGCTGTAGTAAAAGGCAGTCTTTTTAATTTAGACCTTTTATCTATTTAGAATTGATCCAACAAAATAGTGACGGAAACAACGATAGCGTTCGTGACGGTTCCTTGTACCTCGTACAGTTTTTTTTGCAAAAAATATTTTTCATATCAGATAAATTCATTTACATTTGCATTCCGATGACACACAAAAAAACGTTAACGGATCAATTTGAAAAAAGAAATATTTTGGTGTTTAAATATAATAATTTTATTTTTCATTTTGTAAAATATTTAAATTTGATTTTTTCTCTTAAAAAGACGGCTATTAAAGCCGTCTTTTTTTTTGTGTTCGTTTACGAATTATTTATGCCATAAATTTTAAACTTCATTAAAATGATGTCTATGAAAAATAAAAGTTTAGTTTCGATTAACGACTTTTCTCGCGATGAGATGATTCAGATTCTCGATATTGCAGAGGATTTCGAACGCCAACCGCATCAGAATCTGTTGCAAGGTCGCGTTATTGCTTCCTTGTTTTTCGAGCCGTCGACACGCACGCGCTTGAGTTTCGAAAGTGCTATTCATCAGTTGGGCGGAACGGTTATCGGTTTTAGCAGCACGGCGGGGACAAGCGTTCAGAAAGGAGAATCGTTGAAAGATACGATTACGATGGTTGCCAGCTATTCCGACTTGATCGTGATGCGCAATCCTATCGACGGATCGGCTCGCTATGCATCGGAAGTTTCGAAAGTGCCGATCATCAATGCCGGAGATGGTGCCAACCAACATCCTACGCAGTGTATGCTCGATTTGTACTCGATTCGCAAAACACAAGGAACGCTCGAAAATCTTGAAGTAACATTTGTTGGCGATTTAAAATACGGTCGTACAGTTCATAGTTTAGTAACGGCTTTGTCGAAATTCAATACTAAATTCAACCTTGTTTCGCCTGTTGAACTAAAACTGCCAAGTGCTTACAAACGCTATATCAAAGAGGCTAAGCTCGAATACAACCAATATACAGAATTGAACGAAGTCATTCCGCAATCCGACATTATTTACATGACACGTGTACAACGTGAACGTTTTCCGGATCCGATCGAATACGAAAAAGTGAAAAACTCCTATCTTCTTAAAAATTCCATGTTGGAAAAAGCAAAACAAAATTGTCGCATTCTGCACCCACTACCGCGTGTAAACGAAATCAGCACCGATGTCGATGACAATCCGATGGCATATTATTTTCAACAAGCGCAAAACGGTGTCTATGTACGTCAGGCGTTGATTGCAGCAATTCTCGGATTAAAATAATTTAAAACAAAAATACAATGGAAAAGAGAAAAGAACTCATTGTGTCGGCTTTGAAAAACGGTACGGTAATCGACCATATACCGGCAGATAAAGTTTTTCAAGTCATAAAAATATTGGATGTAGAAAACTCGAAAAATCAAATTTACTTTGGAATAAACTTGGAAAGTAAAAAATACGGTAGTAAGGGGATTGTTAAAATCAGTGATAAATTTTTCGAAGATGAAGAAATTAATAAAATAGCATTAGTAGCACCAACGGCAACATTGATCGAAATTGAAGATTTTGAAGTGATTAACAAAACCAATGTCAAGACACCGAAGTCAGTCGAAAAAATTGTTAAATGTTTCAATCCGAATTGTGTAACGAATAAAGAAGAAGTTCCGACACGATTTAAAGTACTGAAAGAAGACGATGGTTCGATAAAATTAGCGTGTCGTTATTGCGAAAAAAACACTTCGCAAGACAACATGATTTTTTTCTAGGATAAAAAGGGAGCTCCCTAAAATAGAAGTGCTTGTTGCACGTTCTTAATTTAAGAATGCGGAAAAAAATTATGTCGAATCATATCCAAAAACTCATTCTTGAAGGCGAGCATCAGCAGTTGGATTTTAAATTCGAAATTTCCGACAGCAAGCGAATTGCACGTTCGCTTACTGCTTTTGCAAATACCGATGGCGGGTGCTTGTTGATTGGTGTTAAAGATAATGGTGCTATTGCAGGTGTCCGTTCCGACGAAGAAATTCACATGATTGAGGCGGCTTCACAGCTGTATTGTCAACCTGAAGTGCCTTACACAACTAAGGAGTGGGAAATTAATGGAAAGTTGGTGCTCGAAGTGATTGTGCCGAAAAGCAGCAAAATAAAACATCGTTGTCCGGATAAAAACAATCAGTATAAAATTTACGTTCGCGTAAAAGACAAGAATATCATTGCCGACAGTATCTTGTTGAAAATCTGGAAAAAACAAAAAAATCGCTGTGAAGTTAAGATAACGTTTACCGATATCGAAATACAGTTGTTGCGTTATTTGTCTGAAAATAAAGGAATAACACTTTCCGATTTTCGCAATTTGGCGCGTATCAAAAAAGAAAAGGCAGAAGCAATTCTGATAGATTTTGTGTTGCTGGGGGTTATCACAATGGAAATGAACGAAAAAGAAACAACATTCTCGCTTACCGATACCGATTATGTGAAAATGAATAGCGAAATGTTTTAAAGGCGTTAAAAAACAGGATCAACCTCTTGATTTATTTCGAAATGAATTACTTTTGTGCAATGCGACAACAAAAAAAATATTCACAAGCAAAGGCGCAACAAAAATCTTTTTGGTTAGTTGTATTGTTATTGATACCTTTTTTGCTTTGCGCTCAGGAAGTTGATTCACTTTTGCTACAAAATAGAGAAGGAGCGTTGTTGTTTTCGGACAATACAATCAAAAATCCTATTCGCGTGCGTTTGCATACCGGTATGAGCGTTTTTAATTCGTCTGGAGGTGGCACCGGAACGTTTTCATTTATCAATCCGAATATTTCGTTTCAGCTGAATACACGATTAGCTATTCATACGTCGTTTGCATATTCGTATGGGACAAATGCTCCGTTTTTGACAGTGAATACTGACAAAAAACATGTTGAAGTGCAAAACACAGATGTCGCACTTGGTTTGTTTGCTGTTGGTGCTTCTTATATTGTAAGACCGAATTTGATTGTAAGTGGCGGTGTTTGGAAAGAAATGTCGTTGCAACCGGCTTTTAGCGAACCACGACTGAATCCACGTGTTGCCGATTTCGAATCGGAAGGAATTACTATAGGTATTCAATACAAGCCAACAGAAAATTCAGAAATAAATGCTGTTTTTGATTACTCACGGGGCAATTCACTTTATTACAATCCGTTTATGAATCCGTTGTTGCCTTATGAACCAACTTTTTTGATGCACAACCGTTCGCTATTCGGATTTTAATTCAATGAAAAATCAATCATTACTTATTAGGATACAAAAAATACGTGTAAAATTAAAACTACGAAAGCAATTCTTTAAATAAATTTCCATCTTTAATTTATTCATATTCAATTAATAAAGACTCTTTGAAAAAAATCTCGAAAAAAAGTTGTTATGCTATGATGATATATATATAAAAGTTTTTACTTTTGCAGACCCGAATCGAGTGGAGTTGGAAGCGGCGATGGGTGTCGAAAAAGGGAAAAAGAAAGAAGCAGTTCTTTGAAAGCTTGAAGCCAAGAAAAAGCCTGAGAAGGTAAAA
>JAISHW010000095.1 GCA_031262365.1 Lentimicrobiaceae bacterium | reverse complement strand
GCCGCAGCAATGCGGGCTTTGCTTATCTGATTTTTCGGGTAATTCTCACAACCTCAGGAGCGGATAATGTTGAAGTCCGCTTTTTTTATTGTCAAAATTGAAAATCCGACAACGGTATACCCGTTACAACATATAAAAACAGAGTTGCGACTGTTCCCGAAAAAATGCAAGAAAGAGCAGAACCTTTCTAAAAAATAGGTAGGCTTTTGCAAAGCCGTTAGAACAGAAAAATAAACTAAAAATTATGAGCGAAAAAAAAGATAGTAACAATTCAGGATTGGCTATTATAGTATTAATAGCAGTAGGATTTTTTTTTGGTGTAGGACCTTTTAGAAATGCAAAATGTTCAAGCGATAAACCCAAAATTGAGACACAACAACAATGGGACGGTTCATTTTCAGGACGAAAATATGATTGTGAGAGATGTTTATGTAAAAAATATGAAAAGAAAAGTACATTCAACTCTGATTGCAAAAATTGTGGACACATAAAAAGTTGGCACTATTCACAGAAATAGATTATTTTGTTTTTAACTTATAGTGTAAAAATGAATAGTTTAATGGTTTGTCAAAACGAATAAGTAATTCAACTTTCGCAAGTAGTTTAAGTTGCTGATTTACATAAAAAAATTGCATCAAAATTTTTCAGATTCACTAATTTTTAGTAAATTAGTGTCGTCGAAAACTCAAGACAAAATCAAGATGCGACACAACAAAACTACTCATTTTTTTCAGAATTGCGAACCTTTTTAATAAGAACTTTTTTTGTCATCCTAAGATACGTGATTTTTTCATAGCACCTCAAAAAAAGTTTTAACAGAAAAAGACACTTCTCATTTTTCACAATCCGTTTTTGTATTTTTACACAATAAAATTGTTGTTATGAGTGCTACTTCGCGTGCCGTACTTGTAAAATATTGGGGTTATTCGAATTTCCGCCCACTTCAAGAAGAGATTGTCGATCAAGTGCTTGAAGGAAAAGATACGTTGGCTTTGCTTCCTACGGGAGGCGGAAAATCAATCTGTTTTCAAGTTCCGGCAATGGTTATGGAAGGCATTTGTATTGTCGTAACGCCGCTCATCGCCTTGATGAAAGACCAAGTGCAGAATTTGAAAAAAGTCGGCATTCCGGCTGCTGCAATTTATTCGGGCATGCATCCAAGCGAAATCGATATTGTTTATAATCAAAGCATTTATGGTCGGTTGAAATTTCTTTACGTATCGCCCGAACGTTTAGCAACAACAACGTTTATTGAAGCAATCAAACAAATGAAAATCAATTTGTTGGCAATAGACGAATCGCATTGTATTTCACAATGGGGATACGATTTTCGACCTCCTTATTTAGAAATAAGCAAAATCCGACCATATTTGCCCAATGTCCCGATTTTAGCACTAACTGCAACCGCTACCAAAGAAGTGGTTGAAGACATTCAAGAAAAACTTCTTTTTAAGAAAAAAAATGTTTTTCAGACAAGTTTCGAGCGGAAAAATGTAACCTACAACGTGGTTCACGAAGCTGATAAGAATCAGTTACTGTTGCGTTTGGCAAAAAAAATGACCTCTGGAAGCGGCATTGTATATGTGCGTAACCGAAAACGCACGCGTACCATTTCTGAGTGGTTGACGTTGCAAGGCATTTCGTCGACTTTTTACCATGCCGGACTTGATACGCTCACACGCGATAAACGTCAAGAGCAATGGAAACGAGGTGTTTATAAAATAATTGTTGCTACAAACGCTTTCGGAATGGGAATCGATAAACCCGATGTGCGCTTGGTCGTCCACATGGACTTACCCGATACCATCGAAGCATATTTTCAAGAAGCAGGACGTGCCGGTCGCGATTTAAAAGATTCGAGTGCCTATCTGATTGTCTCACAAGAAGACGTTAAATCGTTGAAAATCAATTTTGAACATACATATCCTGAACAGCGGAAATTAAAAGCAATTTATCAGGCAATTGGAAATTATTTACAAATACCGATTGGTTCGGGAAAAGATCAGTCGTACGATTTCGACATGATTGCTTTCAGCAAAAACTAC
The DNA here is from genome assembly GCA_031262365.1 of Lentimicrobiaceae bacterium. Classification (GTDB taxonomy): domain Bacteria; phylum Bacteroidota; class Bacteroidia; order Bacteroidales; family F082; genus JAISHW01. The sequence continues at coordinate 33,302 of JAISHW010000095.1, read as the reverse complement.
AATTTCAATCTTGTAGAAGTTTTCAACGCCGTCAAACTATTTGAAAAAGAAGGGATCATCGCACTCTCGGAGAGTTTTCATACGCCTTCGAAAATTTTCATTAAAGCCGATCGTTCCGATTTGTACCGTTTTCAGGTTGAGCAACCTGATTTTGATCTGCTTATCAAATTCCTTTTGCGAAATTTTCCCGGAATTTTAACTGATTTCGTTACGATAAGCGAAGAGCAAGTTGCGTTGAAATTACACACAAAAACCGATCAAATAATAGCGCAACTTAATAAGTTACAGCAATTTCAGTTTTTGGTTTACATGCCGCAAAACGACAAACCACAGCTTATTCTGGTTTCAGAACGACTCGACGTGAATAGTCTTTATTTTTCGAAAGAAAATTACCACGACCGTAAAAAAATCGCGGCAAAACACTTGCAATCGGTCATCGATTTCGTTTACAACGACCATGTTTGCCGTAGCATCCAGCTTTTAGCTTATTTCAACGAAAAAACAAGTGTTCGTTGCGGTCGTTGCGATGTTTGTATTAAAAGAAACAAGCTAAATATCAATGACATAGAATTTAAATCCGTAAAAATGATTTTGATTTCTAAATTAGCCGAACGTCCTTATCCCATTTTCGAAATAATCGAACTTTTCGACAATATGGACGAAGAAAAAGTACTCGACATCATACAGTGGATGCTTGACAACGAAATGATTACGAAAGATCGAAACGGTTATCTTCATACAAAAAGCAAACAATTGGATCTTTAACATCATGCTCAAATTGCCATCGAAACCATTGTCGGAGTCTTATTTTTTACAAGAAGATGTTGTTGCCATCGCTAAAAATCTCATCGGAAAAATCATTTTAACCCATTTTGACGGAAAAATAACATCAGGAATTATCGCCGAAACTGAAGCTTATGCCGGAGCAATCGACCGCGCTTCACACGCTTTCGGCAACCGACACACACAACGCACCGAAACAATGTTTCAAAAAGGAGGTCGTTCTTATGTATACCTTTGTTATGGTGTGCATTATCTTTTCAACATCGTTACGAATAGCGAAAATATTCCACACGCAGTGCTTATTCGCGGCATGATTCCTCTCGAAGGTTACGACACAATGACAGAGCGTGTTCGATGGAAATCGCACACAAAATACCTTGTCAATGGACCCGGAAAAGTTTGCAAAGCATTAGAGATTTCAACAAAATTGAATAATATCCTGTTGAATGAGAATCAAATATGGATTTGTGAAAACATCGAAGAAGCAATTCCAAGCATCATAAGCACGACACGTGTTGGTGTCGATTATGCAGGCGACGACGCACTCCTACCCTATCGTTTTTACCGTTCGGATTACAAACCGACAAAGCCTTAGTGCCTATTTAATTTGCTTGAAAATTCGTATCATGTCATTGCCAAGCGTATCGCCAAGCGATCGGTATGTGTTTTTTAGAAACTCAGAAATCTGACTCCAATCGAAAAACTGAATTGTCGTAATTCCTTCCGAATATTGCGGAACAAAACCCGAACGTTGGCTTGTTTTCATCGCATACCAATACGTTTTTTTCAATTCCCATTTCCCTTTTTGTTTGTAACAATGATACGTTGTGGGCAAAGTTTCAAAAATCGTTAAATCGTTAATCGCAGTTTCTTCAATTACTTCGCGAATAGCTCCTTCGGAAATTGTTTCATCTTTTTCGAGATGTCCTTTCGGCAAATCAAGAATACCATGGCGGACAATTGCCAGCATTTTTTTGTCGACAAAAACAACGCCGCCGGCAGCTTCGACAAAACGAAAAATCATTGACTCAGCCCGATGCAAGGTTTCCAAATTGCAATCAAAAAACAAATCCGTACGATTCGAGTTTTCGAGCCACATCTGAAGCGTTTTTTCCACCTCTAAAACATTGCATTTTTCTGAATCAAAATCTTTTAAATCGTCGACAAGAATATTCGCATGTATTTTAGTGGCATAACAACACTTTCCGTAAAAAACTTTGTAAGTTTGCATCTGAATTTCTAATTGAACGTTTTACGAAACAATCAACAACATTACCTTATTGCATTTAACAAAAAAGCAGTTGTTTCATTAAACAAAAGTATAAAAAGTTAGCAGACAAAGTTCATGAGCAATTTTAAAGATTCGGAATTAGCATTAGCGGGTTTTCTTTTACAAATTAAAGCTATCAAAATCAATGTCGTGCACCCGTTTACATGGGCATCAGGATTGAAAAGTCCTATTTATTGCGACAACCGCGTTACTTTATCACATCCGATGATTCGCACTTTTATCAGACAGGAATTTGTGAATTCGATTCTTGAAAAATTCGAAAAACCAGAAATTATTGTTGGTGTCGCCACCGGCGGCATTGCACAAGGCGCACTGGTTGCCGAAGCACTTGGACTGCCTTTTGCTTATGTACGACCAGAAGCAAAAACACACGGTTTGGGAAATAAAATCGAAGGTATTGTCGAAGATGGACAATCGGCTATCGTGATTGAAGATTTGATATCGACCGGCGGATCGAGTTTAAAAGCGGTAGAAGCACTACGCGAAAAAGGTGTAATCGTAAAAGGATTGACGGCAATATTTACGTATGGACTACCAATTGCTGATGAAAAATTCAAAAAAGCAAATTGTCATTTGCAAACACTTACAAATTTCGATGCGTTGCTATTCAAAGCATCAGAAGCTAATTACATAGCAAAATCCGATATGGAATCGCTTATGCGTTGGCAAATGGATCCACAAGCATGGGGTGCTAAAAGAGAGAACTTCTAAAAATCCAAATACTTCGTCACGGCAAACAACATATCTTTGTCGCCAACTAAATAAGGAAACACCATGGACTTTCTAAGCAATTGGACAAAAACAAAAGGATCGTCGGAACAAATTTTTTCACGCTTCGAAAACTTAGACAACCTGAAAAAATTCATGCCCGAACAAGTCATCAATTGGCAAGCAAGCCAAAACGAATGTTCTTTTACAATTAAAGGTATGGGCGACATTACACTGGAAGTTATTCAGCGTATTCCGTTTAAACGCATCACATTAGTGCCAAAAGGAAAATCACCTTTTGAATTTAATTTGATGATTCATATTCGCGACAACGGTTTGATAGCTGAAACACAAGTGCAATTAGCAGCCGATTTAAATATGATGATGGCAATGATAGCCAAACGTCCGCTTCAGAATTTGGTCGAAATTATAGCCGACAAAATTGCTCAAGAAACTTTTTAAAGCACAAATCGCACTTGCTTCAAATCACATACAAACATGTTTTTTGATTGATCTTCAAGAATCAAATGACCGTATTCGTTATAGCCTGTTATTTTTGCTAGAATAACTTTATTTTCAATAATATAGCTACTCCATTTCATGTAACGAAAAAGATTTTTTGTATAGCGATTTTGAAGTGATTGGAGCTGTTCCGGATTTTTTAAATCGTCAATTGCTTGAAAAATAGCTTCGGAGAATTGTTTTAACAAAACCAACAAATCAAACTTCTTATTCGTAATTTGAAATAACGAAATGGGATTTGGTAAATTTTCCGGAAAAACCTCCTCATTCACATTCAATCCCACACCAATAATGCTTTCACTCAAGCAACTGCCTATCACCGTATTCGAAATCAAAATGCCAACTATTTTTTTATCTTCGAAATAGATGTCGTTAGGCCATTTTATATGAAACTTTTTATTCGGAATAATTTTCTCCAACACCGAAACAATAGCAGTCGAAACCGCTTGTGTAATCAGAAACTGATTTGCCGCAGGCAAAAAACTGACATCCACACCCAAACTAAACAACAAATTTGTCTTCGAACTACTAAACCAACCATTATTTTCGATACCACGTCCATGAGTCTGAAAATCAGTCGCCACAACAAGCTGCGCGACCGTTTTACCCGATTGCTGCAAACGTTGCAAATAATTGCTTGTCGAATCGACTGTCGTGAGCTGAATCTGTCTATATGGCATGAAATAATGACTTCGTATAAAATAAAACGCAAAGATACTTTCAAAAAACACAAGCTTTAACATTTTTTGCAAACAACACACTTTCAGTGCCTATATTTCTTCAAAACGAACTGTCTCCTATTCCAAAAATGACTAATTTTGCTCTTTCAAGAATACTAAACATGAGAAGAAGAAAGCAATCCGAAAACACTGAATCTATTCTAAATACCATTATCGAAACCATAAAAGAAACAAAAGGCAAAGAAATCGTCTCGATGGACATGCAAAGTACCATATCGGCAATTACCGATCATTTTGTCATTTGCCACGGAACATCGAAAACTCAAGTTGACGCGATTGCACACAAAATTATCGAAAACGTAAAAAAAGAACACCATCAAAACCCTTACAATAAAGAAGGATTCGAAAATTCGGAATGGATTTTGATAGACTACGTGGATATCGTCGTACATATATTCTTGGCACCAATCCGATCGTTCTATCAATTAGAAGAATTATGGGCTGATGCCGAAACTACAAAACACGAATACGACGTTTAAAAACAATGATAAACGCCTTATTATCAAACGTATGAAAGAAGAAAACACAGATAAGAATACAACACCTTCTACTAATAACACACCGAACAACAAGAAAAAACCGTTTAACTTTTATTGGATATATGGCATCTTGGCATTGGCTTTCATCGGACTCCAATTCACGGATTTCGGTGGCGGTTCGACACAAAAAATCGACAACAAAGGACAACTCATCCAGCTTTTAAAAGATGGCGATGTAGAAAAAATCGATGTCGTCAACGGCGAAATTGCCGAAATATACTTGACACACGACGGATTTCTGAAAAGAAATTCCGACGAAAAAGGACGTGCCGGAAGCTATGATGCCAATACACCGGATTACGTGATCCGTATTGGTTCTGTCGATGGTTTCGAAAAAGATGTCGAAATAGCTCAAGAAGGAAAATCGTCTCCCGTTTACGTAAATTATGTGCAACGTCACAATTGGGGTGGCGAAATCATCAGCTGGATACTACCGATCATATTACTGCTCGGTGTTTGGTTTTTCATCATGCGCATGATGGCACGCGGTGGTGGTGGCGGCGGAAATCAGATTTTCAACATCGGAAAATCAAAAGCGCAGCTATTTGACAAAAACACCAACGTAAACGTTACATTTAAAGATGTTGCCGGACTTGAAGAAGCCAAAATCGAAATAATAGAAATTGTCGATTTTTTGCGCAACCCTGATAAATACACCAAACTTGGCGGGAAAATACCAAAAGGCGTACTTTTAGTAGGTCCTCCGGGAACAGGAAAAACACTGTTGGCAAAATCAGTCGCCGGCGAAGCAAATGTGCCTTTTTTCAGTATATCAGGATCCGATTTCGTTGAAATGTTTGTTGGTGTCGGAGCCTCGCGTGTACGCGATTTATTCAAAAATGCAAAAGAAAAAGCACCTTGTATCATTTTCATCGACGAAATTGATGCCATTGGTCGCGCTCGTGGAAAAAACATACAAACAGGATCGAACGACGAGCGAGAAAACACGCTTAATCAATTACTTACTGAGATGGACGGTTTCGGTACCAACTCAGGCGTTATTGTCTTAGCCGCAACAAACCGAGCCGATATCCTCGATCGCGCTTTGATGCGAGCCGGACGTTTCGATCGCCAGATTTACGTAGAACTTCCTGATTTGGAAGGACGTAAAGAAATTTTCGAAGTACACATGCGCGGATTGAAAATGGATTCCAGTGTCGATAAAGAATTTTTAGCCAAACAAACACCCGGATTTTCGGGAGCCGACATCGCAAATGTTTGTAATGAAGCCGCACTTATTGCAGCGCGACACGGACACAAAGCCATTAACAAACAAGATTTTATGGACGCTATTGACCGCATCGTCGGCGGCTTGGAAAAGAAAAATAAAATCATCACCTCAAGCGAGAAACGCGTGATCGCATTTCACGAAGCCGGACATGCAACCGTCAGCTGGATGCTCGAACATGCACATCCACTCGTGAAAGTTACAATTGTACCGCGCGGAAAAGCCTTAGGAGCCGCTTGGTATCTTCCCGACGAGCGTCAAATAACCACATTCGACCAAATGTTTCAAGAAATGGTTGCTACATTGGGCGGTCGTGCTGCCGAACAAGTTATTTTCGGCGAAATTTCGACAGGAGCCTTAAACGATTTGGAAAAAGTTACCAAACAAGCCTTTGCGATGGTATCGTATTACGGTTTAAGCAAAAAAATCGGGAACATCAGCTATTATGACTCGAGTGGACAACAAGAATACGCTTTTAACAAGCCATTCAGCGAAAAAACAGGTGAGGTAATCGACAATGAAGTCAGCGAATTAATCGAATCTGCTTATAAAAAAGCCGTCGAAATTCTCGAACAAAATAAGGTTGGTTTGGTACAACTTGCCGAACAATTATTAGAAAAAGAAGTTATCTTTAGCGAAGATCTCGAAAGAATTTTCGGAAAACGTCTTTGGATAAAAGAAGAACGTGGCGGCAAACGCAAAGAAAAAGGCACGATCGACAACAAAGAAGTTGAAATTTCGGACGAAGAAATAATTATCGATGCGTCGGAAATTGCTACAGAAAACACCACAAAAGAAAACACAACCGAAGAACATTTGTAAAAACGTATCTTTGAAAGAAAGATGGCCGGACTAAAAGAAAATACCATACGTGAAGAAATTCTTGCTAAAGTACGCAACGCGTTGCTCGACAAAAGTTCGTTTACGTACAACGATATCGATCTTACTTCTGATGTATTGAATACGCTCAACCGAAACGAATTGGAAGTGTCTTTTGCACAAAACCTGATTCAATCAGGAGGAACTTTCTTTTTCTGTAACACTATTAATGAATTCTACCAGTCATTTTCCGAACTGATAAACGTCAATCGGCTTCCAACACCTTGGTGTTCATCAAAAAAAATACAACAACTATTTTGCGAAGGCGGTATTGACTTTGAGGATTATCCTTCAAAAAAAACAAAAACACTTATCAACGTTATTGCTTGCGAAAAATTGATTGCACAAACCGGTAGCATTTTAGTATCCGATCTGACGGCAGGATCGCGAAAAGCCTATGCCTCGCCCGATATTCTTATTATTGTTGCTTTCACCAATCAAATTGTCCCGACGCTTAAAGATGCTTTTTCGGCGGTAAAACAAGATTACAAAGAAACTCGAAAACCTACACAATTTGTTGTTATAACAGGTCCAAGCAGGACGCATGTTATCGAGTCCGAATTTGTAAAACGCGCAAATGGAATCAAAGAACTTCTTGTGTTCATGATTGAATAAACCATATTTCGACACGTTGCAGCGATAATCTTTGGATTTTAAAACCTCGTAATTCTTTTTTTGCTATGTTTGCTCTTTGCTTTAGGTGTAGATGAATGAAAGAATTTCTTAAAAGAACATTATTCGGATTTATTTTTCTTGTTTTAGTCGTAAGCACTATTCTTTATTCGTCTTTAGCTTTTTGCATCTTAATGGGCGTAGTTGTTTGTATTGGCTGCTATGAGATGTCGCAACTCGCTTCAGCGAGCAAATCGAATAAATGCTATACTTTTTGGATCTGTTTTTTCGGTTTGTTGTCTTATATTTTAATCGCTATCGGAGCAACAATTTCCGGCGCAATAAAAAGTTTCTTTTTTATTCCATTAGTGTTCATGTTGCCTTTTTTGTTTGCGCTTTACGACAAAAAAAATTCGATAGCCGAACTCACAGCTGCTTTTTGGATTCCGATGTTTAGCGTCGTTATCCCGTCCGGAATCATGATTTGTATTCACAACACTAATTTTTTGCATTTGGCATCTGGAGCTACTATTTTTTCTCACGAAGCAAACGGTTTTTCGATAGGAAGCTGCAATTTCCCATTAGGTACCGAACTCTTACTCTTCATTTTAGCCTTGGTATGGATTAACGATATTTTTGCTTATTTGGTAGGCGTAACAATAGGTCGGCATCGGCTTTTCGAACGTATTTCGCCTAAAAAGAGCTGGGAAGGAAGTATTGGAGGACTTGTATTTACACTATTTGCATCGGGTTTATATTGTCATTTTAAAGTATTTTTGCCCATGCATATAGGTTTAATCATCGCTTTACTGATTGTTGTTTTCGGTAGTTTTGGCGACTTAGTCGAATCGATGCTAAAACGCCATGCAGGCGTAAAAGATTCGGGCAAAATAATTCCCGGACATGGCGGCATCCTCGACCGATTCGATGCTGCTTTTTTTGCCATACCTTTTGTTTTTGTTTATTTAATGATCATCTAAATTATGCACATACATCGAGAAGGATACAACATAATAGGCATCATACTTTTAATCTGTGTTACGATTATAGCTACACTCAACTATTTTTTTCCGACACAAACATGGATTCATTATCTTATTTACCTGAATGTAGCCGGTTGGTTTATTTGGACAATAAGTTTCTTTCGTGTACCACATCGCAAAATCAATCGATTTGAAGGCAACGTCATTTCATCTGCCGACGGCGAAGTTGTAGTTATCGAAAAAGTTTTTGAGCCCGAATACTTTAAAGACGAGCGCATACAAGTATCTATTTTCATGTCGCCGTTCAATGTGCATGTCAATTGGTATCCGGTTTCAGGCGTTGTAAATTATGTTAAATACCATCCGGGAGATTTTTTGTTTGCTAAAAACCCAAAAGCATCTGCCAAAAATGAACGCTATTCGATTGTTGTAAAAGGAAACGATGAAAAGGAAATTCTCGTTCGACAAATTGCCGGATGGATGGCACGACGCATTGTCTGCAAAAGAAAAGTAGGAGACAAAGCCATTCAAGGAGAAGCATTCGGCATGATTCGTTTCGGATCGCGTGTCGATCTTTTTTTGCCACTTGATACCGATATTAAAGTTAAACTTCATCAAAAAGTCAAAGGACAACAGACCGTAATTGCATCGTTGTAATTATAACATTATGAGCAAATAAGTGTTGATTACATCAACACGTCCACGAAAAGGCGGAAAAAATATTGAATCCCAAAAAATAAAAAATATGAAATCAATTTTTTTATCAATAGTAGCGATCATGCTTCTATCTAATTATTCAAATGCACAAACAAAAAAATCGGACAAAGAAATGAAGGTCTTAGTAACTTATTTTTCTGCAACAGGCACAACAAAAGCGGTTGCGGAAAAGCTCTCTAAAATTATGAATGCAGACATCTACGAAATTAAACCCGATGTCCCGTACACATCAGCCGATCTTGATTGGCACGATAAAGAAAGTCGCAGTACTATTGAAATGCAAGATAAGAATTCGCGTCCGGCAATCGCCGATAAAAATGCAAAAATAGAGCATTACGATATAATTTATATCGGATTTCCCATTTGGTGGCACCTTGCACCAACGATTATCAACACTTTTTTAGAGAGTTATGATTTTTCAGGAAAAACAATTATACTTTTTGCTACTTCAGGAAGTAGTGGTTTCGGTAAAACCGTTGAAAATCTAAAAGGAAGCTGCTCCCCAAAAACAATTATCAAGGAAGGTAAAGTCTTTTCGGCACGTTCAACGGAAGCGGATATCGAAACTTGGGCAAAAAGTATGAACGATTAAAAATAGGAACACGTTGCAAATTATAAATTGTAAACCGTAACCATAAAATACAAATCATGCTTAGAAAAATACGAATTATTAGTGCCTCGCTGTTTTTTCTTTTCATAACACTGTTATTTTTAGATTTTACAGGAACAATACATCAATGGCTCGGATGGGTGGCTAAAATCCAACTCGTTCCGGCAATATTAGTTGTCAACACTATTGTAATTGTTGCACTGGTATTACTGACGTTACTCTTTGGACGTGTTTATTGTTCGGTAATTTGCCCGCTCGGCATATTTCAAGATGCCATTTCGAATATTTCGGGACGACGAAAAGGTAAAAAAAACCGTTTCAGCTATTCACCCGCAATTTCGTGGTTACGATACAGTTTCTTGGGATTGTTTGTCATCGGTCTCGTTGCCGGAATCAGCATAATAGTATCGTTACTTGATCCTTACGCAACCTACGGGCGCATCGCAGCGAATTTTTTCGCGCCTTTGTATCGTTTAGGCAATAACTTATTGGCTTTCTTTGCCGAAAAAGCAGACAGTTACGCCTTTTATACGACAGATGTCTGGATAAAAAGCTGGATTACGTTTGGCGTTGCAGCACTTACTTTAGTCATCGTTTTCATTTTAGCATGGCAAAACGGTCGTACCTATTGCAACACGATTTGTCCGGTCGGAACAGCATTAGGTTTTTTATCGAAATTTTCTCTTTTCAGAATCCAATTTAAAGTCGACAAATGCACCAATTGCAAAGCTTGCGAACGCGCTTGTAAAGCATCGTGTATTGATACCAAAACAAAACATATCGACCACAGCCGTTGTGTAACTTGTTTCAACTGCATCGAAAAATGCAAATTTGACGGACTGAATTATAGTGTTTCGTTTCATTCAAAAACAAAAAACGAAACCGAACAAAATTCCGATAACATATCACGCCGAAATGCATTATCAATATTGGGTTTATTAGCTTTAGGAAGCACGCTAAAAGCGCAACAACTTCACGTTGACGGCGGTTTGGCTGCCATCGAAGACAAAAAAATACCGAATCGCAACACCCCTGTTGTTCCTCAGGGCGCATTAGGAACAAAAAACATCAAACAACATTGCACCGCTTGTCAACTTTGCATTTCGGCTTGTCCGAACAATGTTTTACGACCTTCGAACAAACTTTCCACGTTGATGCAACCCGAAATGTCGTTCGAGCGCGGTTATTGTCGTCCCGAATGTGTTGAATGTTCGCATGTTTGTCCAACAAGTGCGATTCGGGAAATTACTACAGCCGAAAAATCGGCAACAGCAATCGGTACAGCTGTTTGGATTCAAGATAATTGTGTCGTAAATACCGATAAAATTCAATGCAAAAAATGTTCGCAAGCCTGTCCGACAGGTGCAATTACATTGATTGAAAACGAACCGGATAGCGATTTGAAAATTCCGGTTATCGACAAATCGTTGTGTATTGGTTGTGGTGCTTGCGAATATCTATGTCCTGCACGTCCGTTTAGCGCAATTTATGTAGAAGGTAATGTAAGGCATCATACCGTTTAAAAATTTGGATATGGAAAATAGCAATAAAAAAAATAGCAGCCGTCGCGAGTTTTTAAAGACCTTAGGTGTTGGCACAATAGCTACGGCAGCTTTGATGCAAGGCTGTAAGCCAAACAATACCGTTGTTGCCGAAGGCGGCGTAATCGGCGAAGTTCCTAAAGACAAAATGACATACCGCATCAACCGGAATACGGGCGACAAAGTTTCTTTATTGGGTTACGGATGCATGCGTTGGCCCCTGCGAATCAATTCACAGAATGAAGAAGAAATTGATCAAGATGCTGTAAACGAATTGGTTGATTACGCCATCGAACACGGTGTGAATTATTTCGATACGGCTCCTGTGTATGTCAGAGGATGGTCTGAAACAGCAACAGGAATTGCTTTAAAACGGCATCCGCGCGATAAATTTTTTATCGCCACCAAAATGTCGAATCAACGCTTTCCAAATCAAGGAATGTCGAATCGTGAAGTATATAATGCTTCCGTCGAAATGTATCATAATTCGCTGAAAAACTTACAAGTAGATTACATCGACTATTACTTACTACATTCTGTTGGCGGAGGCGATGGACGCTCTTTATACGAGTCGCGTTTTATACATAGTGGTGTACTCGATTTTTTGATAAAAGAACGCGAAGCCGGACGTATTCGTAACTTAGGATGGTCGTTTCATGGCGATGTAAAAGTATTTGACCACCTTTTGTCGGAACACGATAAAGGCAACGTACACTGGGATTTTGTAATGATTCAATTGAATTATGTCGATTGGAAACACGCAACTGGATTTAATATAAATGCCGAATACTTATTAGGCGAATTGGAAAAACGAAACATTCAAGCTACTGTGATGGAACCGCTTTTAGGAGGTCGGCTATCGCGAATCGGAGCACAGGCTTTAAAAATTTTAAGAAAATTAAAACTACACGACAGCGCAGCAAAATGGGCTTTTCGTTATGCCGGCACACCACAAAATGTACTGACTGTACTCAGTGGCATGATTTATTTGGAACATTTACAAGAAAATATTCGCACCTATTCGCCTCTTGAACCCATTTCAGAGGCAGAAAATACGGCTTTAGAGGAAGTAACTGAAATCATGTTAAATGCTGATTATATACAATGTACCGAATGTCAGTATTGCATGCCTTGTCCTTATGGATTGGATATTCCGGCAATTTTTGGACATTATAACCGCACAATTAGCGCAGGCGAACGCCTAAAAAGTTCGAACGACGAAAATTATAAACAAGCCCGTCACACATTTCTTATCGGATATGATAGAAGCGTACCGAAACTTCGCCAAGCCGATCACTGTATCGGATGCAACATTTGCAAACCGTTTTGTCCTCAAAGAATTGATATTCCACACGAAATGCAACGAATCAATGTGTATGTCGAACAATTAAAACAAAAATCAGAATTTTAACAACACTTTGTCATAAATCTAATATCAAAATAAATATGAACAACTTACTTTTTCTCGGAAGCATTGGCTATCAAGAGATTATAATTGTTGCGCTTGTCATCTTACTGTTTTTTGGCGGAAAAAAAATTCCTGAACTGATGCGTGGTATGGGAAAAGGTGTCAAGAGTTTTAAAGACGGAATGAACGGTGTAGAAAAAGACATTAAAGAACCTAAAAAAGAAGAAGTTACAGAAACTGATAGCGAAAAATAGCCCATCGCACATGACCAAAAAACTAACATTTTGGGATCATTTAGACGAACTGCGCGCTGTCTTGATTCGAATTGCTGTTGTAACGGTCGTATTCGGAATTGCAGCTTTCTTTTTCAAAGATTTTTTATTCAACATCATTTTCGCGCCTAAAAATGACGATTTCATCATTTATAAAATTCTTCAGCGCATCACAAAACAACCATCGGAATTTTTTTTCGTGAAACTGATTAATACAGGATTGGCAGATCAGTTTGTAACACACATGAAAGTAGCACTTTATGCGGGATTTCTATGTTCATCGCCTTATATTTTGTATCAACTGTTTCGATTCGTATCACCGGCACTTTATAGAAACGAACGAAAATACACGGCACGTGTAGTTTTCAGCAGTTACGTCATGTTTGTGATAGGTATTCTGTTGAGTTATTTTGTCGTTTTTCCACTAACTTTCAGATTTTTAGGAACATATCAAGTTTCTTCCGAAGTCGAAAACATGATTTCATTACACTCCTACATCAATACGATGATGATGCTTTGTTTGATGATGGGAATTATTTTCGAAATTCCCATACTTTGCTGGCTTTTCGCAAAATTAGGCATGCTGTCGTCGGCATTTATGACTCAATACAGAAAACACGCCATCGTCATTTTATTAGTCATTGCTGCAATTATTACCCCAACAGCAGATGTATTTACGTTGTTGTTGGTTAGCATTCCAATGTATTTACTCTTCGAAATAAGCATCTTGATTGTTCGGAAAGTAGAAAAAAAATAATTTTTCTCGTTTTTGTTCACTAAAAAAACATTACAGCATCGTCACAAGTAACTGTGAATAAAGCAATCTCGTATGAATGAAGCCTCTTAAAGTCGGTAGTATCCCAAGTGTGTAAAGTGTTCCATTGTATAATAGATTCCGGCATTCGCCGAAATGACTTTTCGAGCAAGCTGCTTTTTGACTGTTAAGCAAAAACGGGTAAATCATTACCTTTGTCTGCATGAAAATAGCTAAAGCAATCAAACAAAAAAAAGAAAAAGAACTTCCCGAACAAGCTGTTTGCCGTAACTGTGGCACCAAATTAATTTCGCGCTATTGTCACAACTGCAAACAAGATTTTTTTTGGGGAAGCGAACGATCGTTAGGTGCAATCATCAACAATACATTTGCTACGTTATTTGCCTGGGACAACAAAATCTTGATTACGCTTAAGTATTTGCTTTTTTATCCCGGAAAACTGACTAACGAATATTTTTCGGGACGAATCGTTCGCTATGTATATCCTTCGAAACTTTTTTGGTTTATTTCGTTGTTGTTTTTTGCGGTTAGCATAACTGTTATCGACTCAAAAATAAGCAAAGAAATCGATTCGGAATTTCGTATTACCAATAGCGAAGAAAAAAATAATGAGGACAAAGCGGATAAATTAGTCAATATCGAATCCGACGAAGATGCTTCTATTGTTCGAGAACTCATTAATTCGATTAAAAGGCACACTTTCAGTGTACTTCCATATATTACATTTGCACTAATTCCTTTTTTTGCTTTGTTGCTCAAACTTTTTTTTAGAAACAAGAAACAGTTTTATGCCAATCATATTATCTTTTCGTTGCATTTCTTTGCCTTTACATTTATTATCTTTTTTCTGATTTTCATCCGAATATACCTTCTTCCTAATTGGCGGTTCGTCGATATTTTATTAGCAAGTATCTTATTGGTTTATTTTATAATTTCCATAAAAAAGGTATACAAACCTTCCATTGGCGAAATGATTTGGAAACTGCCGTTGTTTGGCATTATGTATTTTGTCATTCTCATTTTCATCTTGATTTCACTCTTTATAGGCATTATACTGTTTGCATTTCTAAATACGACCGGAGATATTTTCTAACAACAACATTCAAAATATGAAACGAAGCATGTTCCTTAAAACGCCGAAGGCAATGAAAATATCATGCGAGTTGCATACGACCTTTAAAAAACAAATTATTTACGTATGAAATCAAAAATCTTTTTTTGCGTGGTTTTCGTTGCTGTTTTTTGCATGCAACTACATGCGCAACACAACATTACGTATCAAAGTTATTATTCCGGATCGCAAAGCGGCGATACCAGCAAAACAACAATCATTTCGTATCATAACCAATACATGATTAGCAGTTTTGAAAAACTTTCGGAAAATCCCATCACCGGTTTAGCCGAAACAATTACGTATGTTGACAACGACACAAAACAAATTATTACGCAACTCGTTTACTCCGAGAATGAGCATTATTACAGCAAAAGCGATTTCAATACTTTTAATACGTTTGAAAAATCTGACGAAACAGCTACGATTTTAGGCTTTAAATGCAAAAAAGTTACCACTTCAATCAACTCGAATACGATCGAAATTTGGTATAGCGAAGAAGCGAAAATCAGCGCAAATCCATCGCCACACATGGGCTTCATTCCCGGAATGGTACTCAAAACCATTCGAAACGGAAGTGCTGTAACCGAAGCCGTCAACATCAAAAAAGAAAAGAAAATCAAGGACCATTTCTTTCCGCAAAATATGGGAATCGAAAAAACAGCTCGCGAACTCAACAATTTAAAGAAAGAAAAACTGATTATCACCATTCCAATTTTCGAAAACGACCAAATTCATTGGGGCGATACCAGTCGTGTTACCCACATTCCACACGACACAACACTTCACTTTGCAGGAGGCACACTTATTTTGAAACGCATAAATATCAGTGCCTTGCCTGATCATTACCAACTTTTTGCCGAAATCAAAACCCATTCCAATGGCGACGCTTACGACCGTACCGGATCGGTATTTGTAATTCCAGAAAGCACCGCCCGCTCATTCACAAACGGCTTGATCAATGGAATGGACGATTTGCCTATCCTTACCGGAAAAGACGGCGAAAAATATCAAGGCATTCGTTTGGAAAAAGATTTCTTGCCGGTGATCGAATTGGTGCGTTTTTTCACGCCTTTCGGTGTCAGACATTTCAATGATCGTGTCCAAATCGATGGACTCGATTGGAGCGAAGAAGCTTATTACAAACAAGAAATCAGCGATTTACGAAACCATTTACAAGGCGATGTGCTCATCGGTGCTTATATCGGAAATTACGATAAAGGCGGACATTTATTCAATCTAAATTTATTGGCATATCCCGGAAGTTACGCAATGGAAAACAGCAACAAAAACAAAACATGGGATTTGTCGTTGTTCAACACTTGTACGATTATGGAAATGGGCGGTCAGAATTACGGGAAACTTTTCGGAACAGATAGCCTTACCATTGAATTTGAAATTCCCGAAAATGTACAACACGTCAAATTACGTTATATCAGCACCGGACATGGTGGCTGGGGCGGCGGCGATGAATTCAATCAAAAAGAAAATTCGATTTTTATTGACGGTGAAAAACGTTTTGTTTACACGCCTTGGCGCGAAGATTGCGCCACATTCAGAGAACTGAATCCTGTTTCGGGAAATTTTTGGAACGGCATTTCATCATCCGATTATTCACGTTCGGGCTGGTGTCCCGGAACGGCTACACAGCCGGTCTATTTTAATTTATACGATCTCAAACCGGGCAAGCATACAATGACCATTGCAATTCCGCAAGGCGATCCCGAAGGCGGGAATTTCAGCCACTGGAATATTTCGGGAATTCTTATTGGAGAATTAATTGGGTTTTAATTAGTCTTTTAGCTTTTTACCGGTTTGATACAATCAATTGAGAAATAAGCTTTCTTATTTTTTCGCTTCTAATTTTCGAAATCCCTTTTCTGCATCTATGGCATTGAGGGGCATCAGTTGCCTCAATCCATTTTCGTGGTGTCATATTAAAACGATTGGCTCCTGTCTCGTGTAAAAAAGTGTCGAATTCGACACCTTTAAATGTCGGATTGTGCAACATATCCAAAGTAACAAAGAACCCACATACCGTTGCTGTTTCTTTTTGCTCATAATTAAGGTGCCTGTTTGATTATTTTTGAAAATACCTCTCTGAATTTTATCGTTTTTTCAACTAACCAATCAACTGCCTCATCTACTTTTTCGGGATTGCTAAAATCGGTTTGATGCGATAGTGAAATAATTTTATCTCTGGCATTTGGATTTGGATTCCACGATAATGATTCGCCCAAAAGGTTTTCTATTTCTTCTTTTCTGCTTTCCAAATATGGAAGCATCGTATCAGCAATTATATTGCTGATGTAAATTCGTATTCCAACAGAATTTTCATCTGTATTACATGTATTGGATATGTTAATACCTGATTTACCTAATGAAACATCAAACCAGTATTGAGGTCTTGGAGTTTGTAAAGATGGAATTTTTTTTGTTCTATATATCTTGTTTCTAAATTTCATCCAAAAATCGTATTGAAATTTCCGTCTGTCGGATAATTCATCAATAGCCCTTGAGCGGGCTGCTTGTCTTACTGCCAAATTAGGCTTACTTATGATATTGAATTTCAGTGCTGGCTTACTCTCGTCAATTTGCCAAAGTTCAAGCTGTACACCGTAAAATGAAATTTCATCATTAGTATGGTCATTAAGCCAATCCAATGCTTTTTTATGTTCTTCCGTGAAATCCGTTGCAATCCAAATCACAGTGGAAGCATCTAATACGGAGGCGTATGTAATAGCCTTTCCTAAATGGTCGTGATTAGTTTTTTCTAACTGATTTTCGATAACAACAAATTTTCCTGTTCCGCTATCCTTTGCTAAGATGTCGGCGGAATATGGACCACAAGCAACTTCTGTATTTTCAACTTCAAGTTCAATGCCTACTGCTTTACTTAATTCGTCAATGTGTTCGGCGAGCCAAGGCGTGAAATCGCGTTCTTCATGATTCCATTTTTTGCGCGGGGCAATAGGTTTTAAGATTCCTAAATCCATAAGTTGTATTTTTGTTTATTCATTCGCTTACAAAAATACTAAAGTTTGCAAAACAGCCTTAATTACATCAAGCAAAATTAGCTTCCTTATTTTTCCGAGAGCATTACAAATGGTTTTTGTACTTTAGCGGTATAAAAACTATTTTTCTTATCCGATGGAAATCAATCTTTTTTTAGAACCTGTTCATGAGAATTTTCCGGGCGCGGCAATTCGCTCCGGGCAAGCGCGTATAGGCGACACGATAACAATTCATCGCGCAACTATTTTTCCGGATCTTGACGAGACAAAAATTGCTTTGATAGGCGTGTGCGACGATCGCGCAAGCATCAACAACGAAGGCTGTGCAAATGGTGTAGATAGTATCAGAGAAGCATTTTACCAATTGTTTAATTATTGGCCAAATTTGAAAATTGTCGATTTGGGAAACATCAAGCAAGGTTATCATGTTGATGATACTTATTTTGCATTAGCACAAGTAATGCGTTTTCTTTTAGAAAAAAATATTGTGCCTATGGTGCTTAGTGGCGGTCAGGATTTGACTTATGCAATGTATCAATCGTATGGAGCGATGAAGCAATTAGTCAACATCACAGCAATTGATTCGCTGTTTGATTTGGGATCGGAAAACGACAAATTGAATTCGCGCTCGTATCTGAGTCAGATTATCATACATCAACCGAATTATTTGTTCAATTTCACGAATATCGGATACCAAACATATTATGTCGATTACAAAGCTGTAGATTTAATGAAAAATTTGCTGTTTGATACCTATCGTTTGGGTGTCATTCGATCGGATATTACCGAAGTCGAACCTTTACTGCGCAACACCGATTTACTCTCGTTCGATATTGGAGCAGTGCGTTCGTCCGATGCTCCCGGAAACGCAAATACAAGTCCGAATGGTTTTACAGGAGAAGAAGCGTGTCGGATGATGCGTTATGCTGGATTGAGTGCGAAACTTTCGTCGGTCGGATTTTTCGAATACAACCCATTGTTCGATCGTGATGGTACTACGGCTAATCTTATCGCACAAATGATGTGGTATTTTGTAGAAGGATTTATGCATCGAAAAGATGATTATCCGACGAGCGAAAGTTCTGATTTTACACGATATACTGTACAAATCGAAGGAAACGACGATATTATTTTCTTGTACAACAAATATACCGAACGTTGGTGGATCGACTTGTCGATGGCTCAAAAAGGCAATTCGAAATACGAAAAACACCATTTCATTCCGTGTAGTCAAAAAGATTACGACATGGCACTTCGCGAAGAAATTCCGGATCGTTGGTGGCAATTTTATCAAAAATTGATGTAAATTTCAGCTATTTTGTTACGTCTCTCAGACTACGGTATTTTCGACGTGCCGTAGCCACATAGATACTCGAAGCGTATTCGTCGATGAGTAATTCGTAACGCTCGATCGCAATGTCTTTTTTATTTAAAATGGTTTCGTTTAAAATTCCGGAACGAATAAGGGCATCATCGGCTAAATAGCTATCCGGAAAGTTGGTGAAAACACTTTTGTACAAGCTATCGGCTCGCGTGTAATTTCCTTTTTGTTCGGCAATATCAGCTTTTCTGAGAAATAAATGAGGAACGATAGCACCTTGTTTTTGTGTTTTCCAAAGCGAATCGAGCAAACGGTCTGCCTCGTCGATTTTTTGTTGGTATAATAACAAGTCGGCATGTGCCAATTTCCGAAGCGAAACGGTCGTTGTATCTTCGTTCAGCACATCGCTGATGAGCAACGAAAGCGAAAGTGCATCATTTGCTGTTAATTTCGAAACGGAAGCTTTGAGAATTTTCAGTTGTGTTTGTGCCCAATTAAACTCGCCGATGTAATAGCGTAATTTCGCGTTGCGGAAACGCGCTTCGTGACCAATCGGCTCATTTTTCATGCTTTTGTCGACTTGACTATAAAGTAAGGTGGCTTCCCAAACTTCATCTTGAAGTAAATACAAATCGGCAAAAGTCATTTTTAGAACCGCTTCTTGTTGCCGTTCAAGTTTCAACTTCGAAACATCATTAATAAGCTGATATGCTTTGGCGTAATCATGCAATTCGAACGATAAAATCTGAGCATAGATCATTGCTAAATCAAATGTTTCTCTGTTTAATCCGACTTGTTCGAAGTTTTTTTCGATTTGTTTCGCCAGTGTTTGATAGGTTGTTTTTGGCGTATTCCGATTTTCTTTTGCCAAATAGTATTTTGTTTGAATCAATCCGGTAAAAGCTATCGCATAAAACGGGTTTTCGTGTCCTTTATCAACAAGGTATTGAAAACCTTCTTCGGCGGCTTCGTATTGTTCGTTATCGAATGCTATTTGTGAAAATTCAAAAATAGATGCTTCATAATTTCCAAACCTTCGATCAAATGCTTGTGCTTGTATGATGGCTAATTCGTAATCTTTTTGTTGCAAAGCGAGCCAGATGAAAAATTCAGTATATACTTGATTATCAGGTTTTTCTTGTGTGATTTTCAGCAATTTATCACGAAATAAATCGTTGATGCTATTGTCGATATCGCGTATTAAAAAAAGCTGTAAACGGCTTTTGATCACGTTGATTTGATCAGGATTTTGCTCAAGATGTAGCATGTAATAATCAAATGCTTTTTCGAGGTCTCTGTTCGACTGGTATATGGTTGCTATTTCGAGATAAAAAGGATATGATTCGTTGTTGATCGCAGCTCCTTTTTCGTAAACGAGAATGGCGTAACCGTACAAACCTCGAACACGGAAAATGGCACCAATATTATTGATGCTATTTTTGTCAGAAGAAAGATTCTCTAAAATGGCGTTAAAAACACGTTCGGCTTTTCGTTGCTGACCTTGAAGCAAAAATGTATAGCCGTAATCAATTCGCGCACGCCAATTTTTCGAGTCTTCTTTGACAAGTTTACTTAACTGTTTTTCAGCTAATTCGTATTCACGTAAAGCGAACAAACATTCGATGTACTGATTAAAAAAGTGTGCGTATTTTGAAATTCCGTAAAGTTCTAAAAATAAAGGTTTTGCTTTTTCATAATCTTTTTCATTGAAAAACTGATAGGCTAATTGTTCTTTTTTTCTCCGGTCTTCTTGTCCAATAGAAGTTTTTGTGTGTTGTATTGTCTTGCTTTGAGGTGTTTGCGTAAACAGAATGTTCGGAAAGACAAAAAAACACAACATGAACGAAAAAAGAACTTTAGCTCTCATACGTCTAAGGAAGGTCAACGTGATATCTGTTTTTTAGATTTTCAACTAGAAATTCTTGTGTTTCTAAACGTAAAACAAGATAATTTATTTTTTCTTGTGTTTGTTCGATACTCATTTGTTCGTCGAAAAGATATTTTGAAAGCATTTCTTCAGAATGAATATTCGATTTTATATCGTCTTTTAAATTAGCGAGTTGTTTCTTGGTAAAAGCGATTTCATCTGTTATTTCTTGCAATTCTTTTTCAAATTCCGATACGTAATTGTCAGCGGTAACAAGTGCTTCAAGAATACCATCGAATGCCGTGTCGTTTTTAGTCGTAAAATGCACTTTGAGCGCATCGACACGTTGTTGCAAAATGACCACACGCGGATCGGTTTCTTTTAAACAATTCGATTGTGCTTTTGTTTCGTCTTGCATTCTGGCGACTAATTTCGAAGCCTCTTTTTGTGTTTCTGTTGTACAAAAAGCTAAAAAACAAGCAATTAAAACAAAAAAAAATGATTTAGTCAATGGTTTCAAAGCCGGTATATTTTTGTAAAACGGTTGGAATGTGTATGCCTTCTTCTGTTTGATTATTTTCGAGTAAAGCCGCAACGATGCGCGGCAACGCTAAGGCACTGCCGTTGAGTGTGTGTGCCAAATGAATGTTTCCCGAATTGTCTTTATAACGAAGTTTCATTCTGTTTGCTTGGAAATTTTCGAAATTCGAAACTGAGCTTACTTCAAGCCATAATTCTTGTGCTGCCGAATACACTTCGAAGTCGTACGTCATAGCCGATGTGAAACTCATGTCTCCGCCGCAAAGTTTAAGAATGCGAAATGGAAGTTCGAGTTTGCGCAACAATCCGGCGACATAATCGACCATTTTTTCTAATGTTTCGTACGATTTTTCAGGGTTTTCTACGTGAACAATTTCAACTTTGTCGAACTGATGCAACCGATTGAGTCCGCGTACGGTTTTTCCCCACGATCCGGCTTCACGTCGGAAACAATTCGAATAGGCAACGGTTTTTATAGGAAGTTGATTTTCTCTGAAAATCACATCTCTGAAAATATTTGTTACAGGCACTTCTGCTGTCGGAATCAAATACAGATTGTCGAGTCCGATTGTGTACATTTGAGCTTCTTTATCAGGAAGTTGTCCTGTGCCGTAAGCCGAGGCTTCGTTGACCATCAAAGGTGGTTGTACTTCGTCATATCCGGCATTGATGGCTTCTTCTAAAAAGAAATTGATGAGAGCTCGTTGTAAGCGAGCACCTTTTCCTTTGTAAAATGGGAAACCGGCTCCTGTAACTTTGTTGCCGAGTTCAAAATCCGCTAAATTATATTTACTGAGCAAATCCCAATGAGGCACTGCTTCTTTGTAGAGCTTAGGAATAGAGCCTTCTTCGCGAATTATTAGATTGTCGTTCGCGCTTTTGCCTCGAGGAACACTTGGATGTGGCAAGTTAGGAAGTTCGACAAGTTTATCTTGCAACTGTTGTTTTATTTCATTCAATTTTTCGCCCAATTCTTTCGACTGTTCTTTCAACGCCGCGTTTTTTGCTTTCAATGATTCGGCTTCAGTAACTTTTCCTTGTTGGTAAAGTGCGCCGATTTCGCGAGCCAAAGTATTTGTTTCGGCTAATGTTTCGTCCGTTTTTTGTTGGGTAGTGCGTCGTTCATCGTCAAGATGAATGATTTCGTCAAGCAAAGCGGTATTGTGAAAGTTTTTAATTGCAAGACGGTCAATAACTTCTTGTTTGTTTTCGCGAATGAATGAAATAAGTAGCATGGTGCAAAATTTTGACAAAAATAAGAATTTATGGCTTTTTTGAACAGGCTTTGTCGGGATAAATTCATGATTTAAAACGATTGAAGCACAAAAAAAGTCAACAAATTATTCTGTTGACTTTTTGTTATGACAAGAAACTAAATTTCTTTAGTTTGCCGCTTCTGTATTTTCTTCCGGAATAACAGAGACATACGATCTGTCATTTCTTCTTTTTTTGAATTCAACAGTACCGTCAACCAAAGCAAAAATAGTGTGATCTTTTCCTAAACCAACATTTTTACCGGGGTGATGTGCTGTGCCACGTTGACGAACGATAATATTTCCTGATTTTGCGTATTGTCCGCCAAAAATCTTTACGCCTAGTCGTTTACTTTCTGATTCACGACCGTTGTTCGAACTACCAACTCCTTTTTTGTGTGCCATTTCTATTGGTTTATTATGTTTTTTACTCTTTTATACTTTCGATGATCACTTTGCTTAGATACTGACGATGTCCGTTCATCTTTTGGTATCCTTTTCTTCTTTTCTTTTTGAAAACAAGAACTTTTTCGCCTTTTAAATGCTCCATGATTTTAACTTCAACGTTGGCTCCTTCAATTGTTGGCGCACCAACTTTTACCTGACCGTTGTTGTCGATAAGTAATACTTTATCGAAAGAAACTGTGCTTCCTTCTTCTCCTTCAAGTCGATGAACAAAGATAAATTTACCTTCTTCAACTTTGAACTGCTGCCCTGCTATGTCAACTATTGCGTACATATCTTATTGAAAATAATTGCTATTTATGCTCAAAAAATTGAGTGGCAAAAATACAACTTTTTTTCTTGTTTCAAACACTTGCCTAACTTTTTTCACACGAGATTTTTCAATACCGATTTTTTTAAGTATAGAAACAAACGAAAAATATATATAGTAAATTCATAATTAGGATGTTATGATAAAAATCAAAAAGAAGATTTGACGGAATCTCAATAAAAAATATTGCTTTTTAATAAACGATGACTTACATTTGTCGGAAGATTTTTTGCAATGCAAAGCGACGACAATCAAAAAAACAACAATCGAAAAAACAGAAAAGAAGACATTGATCTTTTGGCGCGTGGTCTCAAACAGGGCAACCGCGAAATGTTTGATCGTATTTTTCGACTGTATTATGTGCAACTCACAAATTACTGCATGTATTACGTTGCCGATAGAGACGTTGCAGAAGAACTGGTACAAAGTTTTTTTGTAAAACTTTGGATGCGGCACGAGGATTTTGAAATAAAAATTTCGCTCAAATCCTATCTTTTCAAATCGGTTTGTAACTATGCTTACTCTTACTTAGCTTGGCAAAAACATCACAAAGAACTCAATAAAAAAGCTGCCGAAAACCTTTCGATAAGCGAAATGGAAAACCCGTTTGAGAAACTGAACGAAAAAGAACTGGAAAACCTAATTCAACAAGCTATCGAAGCACTTCCCGAAAAACGCCGTGAAGTTTTTTTGATGAGTCGCAACGAAGGTTTGAAAAACAAAGAAATTGCCGACCGATTGAATATATCGGTTAAAACCGTTGAAAATCAGATGACAAAAGCACTCGAGCAGTTGCGAAAAGTTGTCGGTCAATTGTTATTATGGATGCCCTATCTGATATTTTTTCTTTGTTAGAATAGGGGTAAAATCATTTTTTTTCGTCATTACTAATGCTTCATCAAGAATAAGAAATTAAGACTTAAAGTGTAGGAGATTGTTTATGAGGCTATTTAGAACAAATAAAGAAAAAATAGACTTACTGATTCTAACATCTTTATCGGGAGAAATTTCGGATAAAGACGAAAGAAAATTACATTATTGGCTATCCAAATCTGAAAATAATCACAAACACTATCAAATCATCAAAACGATTTGGGAAAAGTCGTATATAAATGATCATGCGTTTGACGTTGAAAAAGCCTTGCAAAAAGTACATGCTCAGATAAAATCGATGAAACCATCGACTCGCGCAACCTATTCAGTTTCAAAACGCACGAATTACACATCTTATATCGCTTCGGGTATTGCAGCTGTTTTGTTTTTAGGATTTGTTTTGTTTTATCCGCGAACTGAAAAGCAAACAATACAAACTTTTACAGCTCAGCATGATAGAGAAACGGTAACGCTTGCCGACGGTAGTGTTGTTGTGTTGCGAAAAGATGCTACGATAAGTTACGCTGTTGATTTTCCAAAAAACGGGCGCACTGTTACGTTCGAAGGTGAAGCCTATTTTGACATTGCATCAGACGAAAACAATCCGTTTCTTGTCGTTGGAAATAATATAGGAATCGAAGTTTTAGGAACAACATTCAATTTGCGTATCGAAGAAGGTGCTGAAAATTACACATTAGACTTGATAAGCGGAAAAGTGAAATTTTTTAGTTATGTCGGCGATATTGCAAATCAACAAGAACAAATTTTGCTTTTGCCGGGTGAACGCGCACAATTCGATGTCGAAACAGGTCGTGTGAGCCGCCTAAAAACGCAAGGACAGAACTTCATGGCTTGGAAAACAGGTGTGTTGGAATTTTCGGATACGCCTCTTTGCGAAGTGTTTGAATCATTAAAAGAAGTTTTCAATGTAAAAATTGAAACAGATGATTCGGTTAAAAATTTAAGGCTAACTGCACGGTTTAAAGACGAGTCGATAGAAAGCATATTAGAATCAATAGAAACGATTTTTGAAATCAAATTGACAAAAAGTTAAACACTATTCAGGAAAACAGGCGTACAAACGCCTGTTTTTTTTATCTTAGCGCATTGTATTTTCACAGTGGCATGAAACAAGAGAATTTCGAATCGACACTTCTCAAACCAAAAGAAAACACACGCAAAAAACGAATTTGTGTTTCTTTTGTAACGCTGTTGTTATTTCTATTTTCGGCACCAATTTACGCTCAAGAATCTTTGCAAATTGATTTTGAAGCCCATGCTATTTCGCTGCCTGCAATACTCAACAAACTTTATGTAGAGCAAAAAATAAACTTGGCTTTCAGTTCCGACGACATGGATGCCAACAAAAAACTATCATACAAGGCAAAATCGAAAACAATAGAAGAAATTCTAAACGATATTCTACTTCCTCAGGGCTATAATTTTAAAAAAATAGGTGGTCAGTATGTGATTTTTAAAGACGAAAATTCACACGTAATTCAAGGACAACCAACAGAAAAAGAACCTGTTGTTGTTGAAATTATACCAAAAGAAAAAAAACTACAACAAACAATGGATACGGTTGTTTTTCAGCCGACATATATTACCGAAACCATCATTCGGATTGATACGATCGTTCGGGTTGATACCATACGAATCAGCGATACCCTCATACGCGAAATTCCAGTTCGCGACAACAAATCCGAACGGCAGTATTTGATTAGCACAAATCAAAGAGCAGAAAAAGGATTTTCGATTCAAATTACTTATTCGCAGATTTATACAGACTACACTGTCAAAGCAAGAAATGGAGGCAATGCCATTGCGCAACGATACAAAGAGGCGTTGCAACCTTCGTGGCAAAATCAATCGATTGCCGTGAACGGAATTTACGCGCAAAAACGATTGGCTTATTCCGTACAACTTGGATTGACATCGCTTCGGCATGATTTCAAATACGCCAATACGGTTGTACGCGGCGATTATTACCGAACCGATACGTTAGACATGTATTATTCGATTGTGGACAACGATACTATTTGGGTTGCCGTTACCGATTCAACTTATATTCCTCGAACAGAAAACAAGATAGATTACCGCAGTTTCAATAAACTGTTGATGCTAAATTCTTACTTTGATGTGCGTTATAACCTTATTCATAAACCTGATTTTAAACTCTATGCAGGAGCCGGACTGGGTTTTTATTACGTGCTGGATTATGAAATCACGGTATTAGGATTTAAAGGAGAAGACGAAGAAATTCCATTAGAAAACGTTGATATTCAAAAATTTGGATTTTCATACAATTTAAAATTAGGCTCTCAGATAGCACTTTCGCGGCATGTAGACATCAATGCCGAACTGTATTATAAACAATCACTAAATTTGCTCTTGAAAGACTATCCAGTTGGTGTAAAATTGTTTGGAGTCGGCATGCAAATAGGATTTATCTATCATTTTCGATAAAATAGTTTGATGCGTTTAAAACCTGCTATATATCATTTTTTGTTGTTGCTTGTTTTTTTTGCCACAATCGATCTGAAAACCCAAGCACAATCTGTGTTGTATTTTGGCGGTGAAGTAGCTTCGAATTTGAATTGGACAAAAGATCATATCTACGTTATTAACAGCGACTTGATTATTCCGCAAGGATTTAGTTTGACAATACATCCGGGAACAGAAGTGTATATAAACTACAATGTCAGCATTATTTGTAACGGAGGTGGTTTTATTGTAAACGGAGAAGAAAACGGTGTGGTAGATTCGGTTTTTATTCGGCGAAATACACTGTACAACAAAGAAAAACAACCGCCACAAAAAAATTGGTATTGGAAAAAAATCTACATAAACCAAGCTACAGACAGCTCGCAGTTATATGTTAATTATGCGCATTTTGAATATGCTGAAATCGCCCTTGAAATCGAAAGCAGTTCGAATTTTATTATTCAGAACAGCACATTCAACAACAACCAATCCAACTGCCTAAAACTTAAAAATGCGTTACACTCTAAAATCAGAAACAACTTATTCGAAAACAATTATGTAAGCATTGAATTTGTCTCGGATATGGCTCATTCGATTGGAAATAACGTATCAGGAAATAAATTTTATTCCGACGTAACAAGCATTTCCATCAACGGAAAAAGCGAAGGACAATTCGTGAACAATTTTATCGATGGAAATACATTCGAACAGTCGAATTGCGCTATTTTTGCTCAAGACAAGTCGGTGCTGAATACGCCAAAAAACTGGATTCGTAATAATACAATCAACACGAAAGAAAATTCGCAGAGTTATGGAATTTGGGTCGAGATGGACTCGCTGCAAATTGAACACAATATTTTTTGGAAAAATGAACGCACATTAGGATTCGATGGCGCAAAACGAGTTTCGATAAAAGGAAATACATTTTACAAAAACGATAGTTGTGTATCGGGTATCAATACTTCTTGGAATGTTGATTTTCAGAAAAACACATTTTCGGAAAACAACTTTATGATAGCTCGTGTTCCAAATGCAAACAGCAGCGTAACTTCTAACAATATCGTACATCACAAAGAAGATCGAATCTTATTTTACAATGCTTCGTCCGATTCTATTTTTATTGGAAATAATTATTGGGGAACAACCGATACGGCTTTAATTGCTAATTTTTTGTGGGATATGGAAGATGATGAAAATCGAGGTGTTTTGAATTACAAACCGATATTAGAAACAACCGACACAACAGCACCTTTAGTACCGCCTTATCGTGTAAAAAAACAACTCGTAGCTGATCAGCTTCGTCTCGTATGGGAGCATAATAATGAAGAAAACATAAAGGGATACAGGATTTATTCCGGAAATTTAAAACATTATGCCTATACAAATTTTGAAGGTTTCACAACAGACACCGTGTTTTTTGTTGATAAAACCATGATGGATATCGAATTTGCCGTTACGGCAACATCTGTTTCCGAATATCTAACTTCCAACTATCAAAAAGAAATTGAAAGTGCTTACGCTTTTGCTTTCAAAGCTCCTTTTGCCGGCAAAAACGATACAATTTGCGAAAATCAAACTTCCTATTTGTTGGAAAGTGCAAACGTGCCGTACGATTATAATCGTATAGAATGGCGCACAAGTGGAAGTGGAAGATTTTCAAATTCTCAAGAACTTAATCCGACCTATTTTCCATCGAAAGACGATTTTACGATTGGAGCAGTAGTGCTTACTTTGCATGTATACACATCGGAAAATAAAAAAGCTGTTGAATCGATGACCTTGTCGCTGTTTCAGTCAATCGAACTATTTGCAGGCAACGATTCTATTGTAAAAATACACGATTCAATTTCGCTGCACCAAGCAAAAGCTACAAATTACACAAAATTAACATGGAAAACTGCCGGTGATGGATGGTTTAACGATACAACATCATTAAATCCCATTTATGTTCTGGGCGAAACAGATAGAAAAAACGGCTATGCACAACTCGTTTTGAAAGCAGAATCGAAATGTGAAACAGCACACGACACGGTTACTTTTGAGATTATTCCAAATTATTTTCTTAGAGGAAAAGTATGGATCGGTGATCAAGGCGCAAAACAAGCACAGGTTATTTTGAAAAATTTAAATGATTCGAATGCGTCTACCGAACAATATCGTGTAAAAACAAACCATGTTGGCGAGTTTGAATTTCGTCAACTAAGTGAAGATAAATACATTATCTATGCTTCGCCTGACACGTTAGACGAAAAAACCTCAATAGCTTATTATTCCGAAAAATATCAATGGCAACAAGCACATCGCATCGATCTGGTAGGCAATACGTTCGATGTAGATATTCATTTGCCAACTGATTTTCAGAACTTGCAAGAAGGAGTGGGTGTGATAGCAGGTGTATTCAAATTACCTGTCGAACAGTTACGTGAAACACAAATTTATTGCGCCGATTGGTTCGACCGTGCTGATGAAATTCCGATATGCGATGGCGGTTTTTCAAATGTTGCTATTGTTCTTTATAATTCAGACGGCACAAAGCGAATCGATTATACACTGACCGATCACAAAGGAAAATTTTCTTTTAGAAAACTTCCTTTTGGATCCTATATTATTATGGGTGAAGTGTTTGGTTTCGAAACGATACAAAACGAAGTCATACAACTAACGCCTTCCGATTATTATGTCGATGATATTGAGTTGACATTACAAGAAGATAAAATCACGCTGAAACGAAACCCTATCGTCGAACCAAACGAAATCGCTTTAATTTATCCGAATCCTGTTTCCGATGTGTTTTATATCAACGGACCGGAAAATTGGAAATTGCTGTCTGTATTCAATACGATGGGTGTTCGTGTTTTGCAAATTGATTTGTTAGATAACAATTCGTCCGCTGCTGTATCTATCGAACATTTAGCTTCGGGATTGTATTTCTTACGTTTAGAAAACGAACAAATACAAAAAACGGTAAAAATTTTAAAAAAATAAGGGATCTCCTATAATTGTTTCAACTTAATCGTCTGATAATTCGCTGAGTTTATTACGGTAGGCAGAAAAAACGTTAGCACGTGAAATGTAACCGATATATTGTTCTTTTTGAACAACAGGAATGTTGTATTTTCCTGAAACATGAAACTTTTCAGCAACCTCCTCCATTGTTTCGTTCGGATTGATGATATATTTGGGTATTACCATCAAGTTTTCGACAGGTGTGTCGTAAAGCGATTGATCAAACATAACTGTTCTGACATCGTCGAACAATACGTGTCCCATAAATAATCCTTCTTCGCTGACAACCGGAAAAATATTCCGTTTTGAACCGGAAATTACCGGAATCAAATCGCGTAGTTGTTGCCCCGGTCTGACAATATTGAAGTCGGTTTCAACAAGTGGACCAACGTTCATCAAATTCAAAATACTTCGATCTTTATTGTGCGTAAGCAAGGCACCTTGTTCGGCAACAGAACGTGTATAGACCGAATGTTTATAGAAAATTCGATTGATTAAAAAAGCACTTGTCGAAACAAGCATCAACGGAACAATCAGCGAATAGCCGTTTGTGATTTCGGCAATTAGGAAAATCCCTGTTAAAGGCGCGTGAAGTACGCCTGCAACCATGCCTCCCATTCCGACAAGAGCGAATTTTACAGGATTCAAATTTCCTAACCCCAGATGATTGATGAGAAACGCAAAAAACAATCCTGTAATTGATCCACAAAATAGCGAAGGAGCGAAAGTGCCACCGACACCGCCTGCTCCAAACGTGAAAGCCGTAGCAAAAGCTTTCATCAGAATAACAACAACAAACAAGGCAAAAATAACCCAAAGATTATCTTTAAAAGCATAGAAAACACTGTTGTTGTATAACGAACTATGATCGCCTTTCAAAGCAAGGTTGATGGCTTCATAGCCTTCTCCGTATAACGACGGAAACAGAAAAATCAACAAACCAAGAACAGAACTTCCGACCAAGAAACGCTTCCACCAAGTACCCAGCTTTTCGAAAAACTTTTCAGAACGAAAAATGACACGCATAAAATAAGCCGAAACAAACCCGAGCAATATTCCTAAGCAAATATAATAGAGCGTGTTTCCGGGAATAAAAGATTCGGAAAGATCAACTATGTATTCAACCGCTTGTCCCAGAAGGAAATAACTTGTCAATACGCCGACAAAAGCAGAAATAATCAACGGAATAAGCGCATTGATCGAAAGGTCGATCATCAACACTTCGATAGCAAATACAATTCCTGTAATCGGTGCCTGAAAAATAGCGGCTAATGCAGCAGCTCCCCCCATGCTGATCATCATGGTCAATTGTTTGAAATTCAAACGTAGAAATTGTCCGATGTTAGACCCAATAGCCGATCCGGTCGATACGGAAGGACCTTCGAGCCCAACCGAACCGCCAAAACCAACTGTTAACGCACTACTAATCATAGAAACGTACATGTTGTAGGCTTTGACAATGCCTTTTTTTCGTGAGATTGCGTAAAGTAAACCGGGAATGCCATGTCCCGCTTCCCGTTTGGCTATATATCTCAAAAAAATCAATGTTAAGAAGATTCCAATGGCAGGGTAAATAAAATACAACAGATTCGAATATTCTTTTGCCGAACCGCTTGTAACTAAATCTTTTATAAAATGAGTCAAATTTTTGATGATTACAGCAGCTAATCCCGCCAAAAAACCGGTCGGAATACTCAGAATAATCATATACTGACGTTCGGTAATTTTCTCTAAACGCCACTTAGTCAGATTTTTAAGAAAAATTTTTCTGCTTATCACTTACCCAATAATAAGTTGCTAATATACAAGAATAAAACCAATGTGATTTTCATTTCCTATCTTCGCATCATTATTTGTATCGAAAATCGATTAAAAAAACGGAATAAATGAGAATAGTTAGTTATAATGTAAACGGTATACGTTCCGCCATCGGAAAAGGATTGCTCGATTGGCTCAAATCCTATAATGCTGATGTTGTTTGTTTTCAGGAATTAAAGGCAACGGTAGATCAAATTCCGTTGATGGAATTTCAATTGTTAGGTTATAATCATTATTGGTATCCGGCAAAGAAAAAAGGATATAGTGGCGTGGCTATTCTTTCGAAAAAAGAGCCCGATGACGTGGTTTATGGTGTTGACTGCGCGTTGTATGATGATGAAGGTCGTTTTGTTCGTGCCGATTTTGGCGATTTATCTGTTGTAAGTGTGTATCATCCTTCGGGAACGAGTGGCGATGAGCGTCAGGCTTTCAAGATGAAATGGCTCGATTTTTTTCAAGATTATGTCGAAAAATTGCGAAAAGAACGTCCGAAATTAGTGTTGTCGGGCGATTACAATATTTGTCACGAAGCAATTGATATTCACGATCCGATCCGTAATGCGACACATTCGGGATTTTTGCCAGAAGAACGCGAATGGATGAGCGGTTTTTTAAAACAAGGCTATATCGATAGTTTTCGACATTTGATCAAAGAACCCGATCATTACAGTTGGTGGAGTTACCGTGCCAATGCCCGCGAAAATAATAAAGGTTGGCGCATTGATTATCACATGTTAACCGAAAACTTGTTGCCCTATCTAAAAGCGGCAACCATATTACCCAACGTGAAACATTCGGATCATTGTCCGGTTGTTGTCGAATTAAAATATTGAAAATAAAATAGTTGAGCCATGTATAACGAAACAAAAAGCAAAAAGAAATCTTGGAAAATAGTCAGTTATTTTCGTGAATTGTCAGTTGTTGTTATCGGTGTTGCCATTACGTTTTTTGCGAATAATTTGATTACCGAATTCAAAGAAAAGAATGATTTGAATCAGCAATTGAAAGCTATTTATATGGAGTTAGCGGATAATATGGAAAAAATTGATGACTTGCTTGTTCATTATGAAAAGGTAAATCGTTTAAAGGCTGCACTTTTAGAATTTGTCGAAAATCCGCAACAACAAAATCGTGATTCTGTCAATAAATACGCTTACATACTAGGAAAAGTGGAGGCGTTTAGCTACAAGAAAGGTGCTTACGAAATGTTCCTGAATAGTGGTGCTATGAAATTGCTTGTGAACAGGAAACATCTTTTAGATATAACCGAAAGTTACAATATGCTTGAGATTCTTAAGGAGGAACATGATCGGTACACTAATTTGCAAACAAAACAGATCGAAAAATTATACGATCTCGACACGAAGCAGATTATGGGAAATCTCGACATAACAGAACCACAATTCCATAGCATTCGTAACTTTTTTATTTCTGTTTCGAAAGACTATTATCCTGAAGAAACAAAAAAACAAATCGAAAAAGTGCTTTTGAATAACTAAGAAAAGCTCTCTTCTTATTAACCAGACGGTAATATATCGAAAATACTTTGTATATTTGCAGTATGGAAAAGATAGATTTTAGGACGGTTACAGAATCAGCGCGACTTGTACTTCGCGAGCGGGCAATAAGTCT
>JAISHW010000109.1 GCA_031262365.1 Lentimicrobiaceae bacterium | reverse complement strand
GCTTGCCTCATAATACCTCTTTATTAGATTTGAAGACCCCCATAGCCAATCCTGTGTTCAAAGAACCCACATTTGGCTTAAATTTGTATTCTTTGTCAGAGGCACTCATTGAATGCAGTCCCGACTTCTTTCGTTTGGATAGTGTTGCCGCACGCACTTGTCTATCGTTAGTTGCTGACGCATCGGATATTCTCAAATACCTTTTGGAGAAGGGGCAAAGCGTAAAAGCCGGACGTTTAGTGGGAGCTTTTCGTAATATTGGTAACGCAATAGCAGCCGACGAAATCCTCAATACGATGAAGCGTTTAGGTTATACCATTCGCGAAGAAGATCCGTTTGCGGACAGAAGTGCACTGGCATATACTCACGCAACTTCTCCTTATGTGATGCGTTTACGTCTGATGTGGAGCAATATGCGCGGAATGATAATTGATAACTTCCCCATAGTCGAACCTTCGCTACCCGACATCGAAACTTGTCTGCAAGACATTGAAGCACGCTACCAACAAGACGCTTACCATTCGCTTTCCATCGAAGGATATAAGGTGACGGACGAACTTATAGAAAAGGTACGTAGCGGCAATTGGCAGCCTGATGCCAATGCATCGGACAGCGAACAGCGTAATGCGATGGTAGCGCGTGGTTATTGGCAAGCCTTTCAAGCGGTGAAAGAGAGCATCCGAAAGATATTAGCAGGAAGTAATTCGGGAGAGGTAGCCGATACCGACCATCGCGTCTGGTATCGGGAACTTTTTGCGCCGAGTGTAGCCGCCGGTCTGTTGAAACCCTCCGACTTGGCAGGCTACCGCACTAACCAAGTTTATATACGGGGTTCGATGCATACGCCTCTTAGTCCCAATGCAGTCAGAGAAGCCATGCCCGTTTTGTTTGAACTGCTCAAAGAAGAACCCGATGCAAGGGTGCGTGCCGTGTTGGGACATTTCTTCTTTACCTATATCCATCCCTACATGGACGGCAACGGACGTATTGCCCGCTTCCTGATGAACGTGATGCTGATTTCGGGCGGGTATACTTGGACTGTCGTTCCTATAGAGCGTCGGGATGAGTATATGGCGGCTTTGGAAAAGGCGAGTGTAGGGGGAGATGTAAGTGAGTTTGCGAGGTTTATGGGTTGTCTTGTCCTAAAATAGGTTTACACCAAAAAAAGTAAAAATGACTCAAAAGAGTAAACTTATTTCAGGACAAGACACACTTTCGGGATTTTTTGTGGGCGTGATTTGTTTGTTATTCATACAGTTCGTACTTTTGTGCAAAATAGAAATTGTATTTATGATATGCAAAAGCTACTCGATAGAAAGATAGAAACGTTTGTAAACGAGAATTTAAGCGTTTTTCCTGCGGTTGCTATTTTAGGCCCGAGGCAATGTGGAAAGTCCACTTTAGTGCAAATGCTTTATCAAAACGCTGATGCTTATCTGTATTTAGACCTTCAGAATTTGGACGACCTGAATAAGCTGAGAGAACCTATGTTGTTTTTTCAAGCCAATCAGGATGTAACAATTTGTTTGGACGAAATACAGTTAGCACCGGAACTTTTTTCTGTGTTGAGAAGTGAGATAGACCGTAACCGTCGTCCGGGGCGATTTATTCTGCTTGGGTCTGCTTCGCAAGATATCATACAAAAAACGTCAGAATCATTGGCTGGGAGGGTTGGATTGATTGAACTTACACCATTTACTATTGAAGAAGTTGCGCAAAGCACGAATTTCGAATTGAATAAATTCTGGCTACGTGGAGGCTATCCTGACAGTTATCTTGCATCGACCGACCAAGGAAGTGCACTTTGGAGAGAAAATTTTCTCAGAACTTATGTAGAACGGGATATTCCACAGCTCGGGTTTCAAATTCCGGCATTGCAACTTCGTCGATTGCTGACGATGTGTGCGCATAGCCAAGGGCAACTTTTTAATTCGTCCAAATTGGGAGAATCGTTAGGTGTAACCTATCAAACTATTCGCCGATATATCGACCTGATGGAACAAACCTTTATTCTCCGTTCGTTGCCACCATTTGAAAAGAACATCAAGAAACGTTTGATTAAATCTCCCAAAATTTATGTAAGGGATAGCGGGCTATTACATCGGCTGCTACAAATAGACGATTTCAATACTTTGATGGGCAACCCTGTTTTCGGGGCATCTTGGGAAGGTTTTGTAATTGAGAATATCATTGCTTCATTGAGAGATTGCCAATTTTCTTTTTACCGTAGTGCCGCAGGAGATGAGTTAGACTTGATTATAGAAAGGGGTGTTCATACAATAGCTGTGGAATGCAAAGCGTCATCGGCACCACAAGTAACTAAAGGATTTTGGGGAGCTATAGAAACTGTAAAACCTGATAAAACATATATTGTGTCGCCCGTATCGACCTCTTACATATTTAAGAACGGTGTGGAAGTTTGCGGATTGAACGATTTCTTAAAAAAAGTCGAACTATAAGCGACAACAACTACTTGAAGTAGTTCTCAATTTTATCTTTTCTTGTCCCGAAAGCAGCAAGTCACTCGCTTGCTGCTTTCGGGATTTTTTGTGCTCGTAATTTGCGTGTGTCAATCTAACGGTTTAGGGCTTTGTTCAGTAGCGGATTATTTGCACTAACTTCCGACTTCAAAGATAGCCCAAAAGTTTCAATCGAAGCCGTTTGCCCGCCATTTTACAAAACCCTTGTTATAGGATGCCCCAATTCTGTTATTTCGTTTTTTGTCGGTTTGACTGTCAAAATAAATTTTCAAGTGTTACTTATAGTCTTTGATTTATAGTCAACATATTCCCAATTTTGTAACGTGGATATAAAATTGAAAATAGGTCAGCGAATTAAAGAGTTGAGAGAGAAAGCCGAAATATCTCAAAAGGATCTGGCTTATACTGCTGACTTGGATAGAAGTTATATCGCAAGTATTGAAAATGGACAACGTAATGTTTCAATTGTCAATATTGAGAAGATTGCAAATGCGTTAAATGTAACGCTTAAAGAATTTTTTAACGATAATGAGTTTGAAAAACATACAAAAGGCGGTAGATAATTTTAAGGAATTAATCGAAACTTCGATAATTAAGAACGGTGCAAAAGGAAAAGAAGCAATGATTAGGTCTTCTCGTCCGATTTTGAATATTCACGAAGCGGTAAAAATTGAATTGATTGAAGCAGGAATTAACGAAGACTTGATTTTTCCGCCTTTAAACAGCCGAACTCCTGAATTAAAACTTGCTGGTTCTCGTAAACAGAAAAATCAAGATGTTTGTGTGGTTTCAAATCTCGATAAAGCCGAAGAAATTTTAGAAGAAGGATTACTACAAGATGTTGTTGATGAATATGGAGAAAAATTTACGGAAAGAACAATATCCATAAATATCAGAAGTCAGATAAGCAGTATTCAGAAAAATTTTGATACACTTTATGAGAGAACAACTTCGGAAGCAATCAATTTGCACGACCGTTGCCCAAGAATGGTTTTAGGTGAAGTTTATATGATTGCTGTTCCTGAATATGACGATAAAGAAGTTAAAAACAATAAAATTGTTTTCAAAAAGCCTAATCAGGCAACTGTTTTGAAATACATAAAGTCATTTCAGGCAATCAACAATAGAAAAGGGACGGAAAAGAATTTCTACAAATACGAAAAAGTTTGTTTACTAATTGTGGATTTCAGCCAAATGCCTATCAAAATCTATAATACAAGCGATGAATTGAAAGAAGCAGGGTTAATTCCCGAAGATTCAACAATTGATATTAGCGAACTTTCTTGGGAAAAATTTGTACCCGATTTATTGGTAGTTTACAGAGAAAGATTTACTTCAACAGATATTGAGAGTTGATATTTTTCAATTAGAAAATCGTCAATTTCCTGCTTGTCCGATAAGTTGCGAAGCAACTCAATTTCACTTTCCGAAAACTCTGGAATGGTAAATTTTTCAATGAAATTTTTTTGATAGCACGGATAACCGCCCTCAATGGCGACACTTGTTTTGCTAACGTAATAATGCATTACAATAGAATTGAAAATCTTTTGCACTACGTCAATATTTGTAATTTTTGAAATAGGGTTTATGCTATCAGCAAACAATGTATCTGTTTCTTGTTCTCTGAAATAAGTGCCGTAACCATTTGTAAAATAGGCTTCTTCTTCGTTTATTAGTAAAAATCTTGGTGTTTGGCTGAACGTTGGATTTAAAATTTTCTTTCCCGTCTTTGCCAAGCCTTGTGTTCTGCCCCAAACAAAAAACGGATCAAACTTTACTTTCCCTTTATCTCTTGCCAAAAGTGTTTCTTTTTCGGAAAGCAAGTATGCATAGCATTTTGGGAAACGCTTTTTAAACTCCGTTTCGGGAATTGGTGTTGCCGTTTTTCCTTTGATTGTGTAAGGACAAATAATTCTTCTTGTGTTTTGTTCGGCTTCTTCCTGAGTTTTGAAGTCGGAAATTTTATAAACAGGTTTGGTTATTTCCTTTTCTATTTCAAAAGTTCCTTTTTCGGTTGTTTTAATGAAATAGTCGTCTTTTTCGTTGCTGCCGTCAATAAAAAACACATCGTCTTTTAGTGTTGCAATTCCTACACAAATGTCAAATAATTTACTAATTTGCGTTCCGATTGTTTCAATAGTTTTGATGTTTTTTTGTTCATCGGTTTTAAGCAAACGCCATTTTTTAATGTTTAAATCTTTCAGATAATTTGGCGAACCGTTTGCCATTGGCAAAAAGCCCTGCGGTGTGTAACCGTTCTTAATTCTGTCAAATGTGATGGCTTCGTTTTCTTGTTTGTTTAAGAAAGTAAGAGCGGTATAAGTTTGTGCATCAAACACTTTTTTATGTGTAAAATCAATAATGCGTGAAACGCATTTTTTCTGTTGGAAAAACCTACGCATTGCTTCGCCTGCCAACGATGTAAAATAGTTGTTTGGTGTGATGTAACCTAAACGTCCTGTTGGTTTCAGCAATTTGTAACCTAATTCAAAAAAAGCAAAATAAAGGTTGAAAGTTCCACCCTCAACGGTTGACCAATTCTTTACTAAATATTCTCTGTTTTCGTCCGAAAGGTCTTGGAATTTCACATAAGGAGGATTTCCTACAACGGTGTCAAAACTCATATTCCAATCAGCTTTTAGGCTATCTTGGTTGTATAAATTAAAATCGCTTTCTTCCAAAATTTCGTTGTGTTGCAACGCATATATCGTCAGTAAAAGTTTGGAGCGATGAATGTTGTAAGCAAGAATATCCGAACCGTAAATATTTTCTTTTATGATTTCTTTTACGGATTTACCAAAAGTAGTTTTATAGTAATCGGTCAAACCGATTAAAAACGCACCACAGCCACAACTTGGGTCAAGATTTTTGTCGTTTGGTTGCGGTTTAACTTCGTTAATAATGAAATCAATAATATAATCAGGCGTAAAAAATGCTCCGTTTAGCTTTCTGTCAGTTTGTGGAATGATGAGTTCCAAGTGATTTTCAAGGTCTTTGATTGTTTCAATTTCTAAAGCAGAAACATCAAAAAACAGTTTTGTGTTTTGCTCAAAACCCTTAAAGTAATCAGTCAATATAGGGCTTTTGGTAAAATCAAGTTGTTTGTTGGTTAGATACTGGTAAACCAAATGCTTTTCAAGACTTGTAAGGTTTTGATTAGAAACAAGGTCATTCAATATGGCTTTTTTTATCATTTTTTTAGATGATGACTATAAGCAACAAAGTTAGTGAAAGTTTTTGTTTGGGCAAACAGTTTTTGGAAAATGTTTTTAGTGTTGTTAAAATTTTATCGGGTGGTGGGTGGGTTTGAATCTTTCGGGATTTTTTGTGGGCGTAATTTGCGTATGTCAATCTAACAAAGTATTTATCTATCTTTGCGAGTTACGTGGATTCTATAAAAAGTCGTATAAATTTTATACGAGTTTTTTGTAGTCTGAAATCATACTAAAATCTGCATAATGGAGTTATGTTTTAAGGAACGAAAAATCATATTTATCTATTGAAACGGAAATTCATTTATACAATCGTGTTCGTGCTCTCGTTGTTGCTTTTTGGCGGTTGTTCGACAAAAAAAAACACCTTTACACGTAGAGTCTATCATAATCTCACGTGCCATTACAATATTTATTGGAATGGAAACGAAAGCCTTAAAAAAGGCGAAAAAGAACTCAAAAAAAGTGTCGTCGACGATTATTCGCAGGTTTTAAGAGTTTACAATTATGGCACCGTCAGCGAAGCGCAACGCATCAATTCGATGATGGACCGCACCTTGCAAAAAGGTTCGATTGGTGTACAACGCCATTCGATGCGTTTCGACAAAAAAGAACAAGTACGTTGGGTCGATGACAGCTACCTGATGATGGGGAAAGCGCACTTCCTGAAACAAGATTACATCAGTGCGCGTCGTACTTTCGACTATGTAGCCGCCGAATATAATTATAACGATATCGTGTACACAGCCGGTTTGTGGCTTGCTAAAACAAACATACAATTAGAACAATACCAACGCGCCGAAGCGCAATTGCTAAGCATTCAGGCAAAAATGCGCGACAATGTCATGCCTCGTGAAATACGTCGCGATTTCAACTTTGTGATGGCCGATTATTACATCGCATCCAAGCAATACAACAAAGCCATTCCATATTTGAAAGATGCCATTTTGTTTGCGCGCAACCGTCAAATGAAAACACGTGCCATGTTTATACTCGGTCAGATTTATTTCCAAGAAGGCGATTTGACACGTTCGTTAGAGCAATTCAACAAAGTTGCCAAACGTAATCCGTCGTATGAAATGCAATTCGAAGCACGAATTAATTTGGCACGAGCTTACAACAGCGAAAATTCCGACAGCCGTCAGATTATCAAAGTGCTTCAGAAGATGTTGAAAGACCAAAAAAATGCCGATTTCAAAGACAAAATCTATTTTGCCTTAGCTGACGTTGCTTTAAAAGACAAAGATGAAAATTTGAGCATTGAATATTTAAAAAAATCAGTTGCTTCATCGACAACCAACAAGATACAACGCGCTTCATCGTCGTTACAACTTGCCGGCATCCTTTTCGACCGCAAAGAATACCTTGATTCGCAAGCGTATTATGACACGGCAGTCAGTTCGTTAGACACGAAATATCCGGGCTACGATAGTATTTTCAATCGGTCGACTATTTTGAGCGATTTGGTACAAAATCTGGTTCTTGTCGAAACGAACGACAGCTTATTACGCATTGCCAGAATGGATTCGGTGAGCCGCAACAAACTCATCGACAAACTCATCAGCAATTATATCGAAGAAGAGCTCAAAAAGAAACAAGAAGAAATGGAAGAAGATCGGATGACTTTGCTTTCGCCGACAACAAACACACAAACAACATCTTCTATCGGACAATCGGGCGAATGGTATTTCTATAATCCAAATACATTGAGCCATGGTTATTCCGAATTTATGCGGAAATGGGGACGCAGAAACCTTGAAGACAATTGGAATATTTCCGATAAATCAAGCATTTCGCTCAGTATCGATGGAGAAAGCGGAGGCGCATTAACCGACACACAAGAAATCGATTCGACAATGTTAAACATTACGCCCCGTGATCGAAAATATTATTTAGTAAATCTCCCATTAACGCTTGATGAACAACAAGTTGCAGATGTTGAAATTCTCGAAGCACTTAACAACATTGGATACATTTACATGGAACGTCTCGAAGACAATCCACGCTCGATAGATGCTTATTTGGATTTGAACAAACGTTATCCGCTGAACAAATACGAACTACAATCGTGGTATGCGTTATATAAGCTTTACGGTAGGCAACAGCAAATTACAGAATCCGATCATTACAAAAGTTTGATTCTGACAAAATACCCCGACTCCGATTATGCGCGCGTGATCCTTGATCCGGAATATTTTGTCAAGATCTCGCAACAAAAAAGCGAATCGATGGCGTTTTACGAAAGAACGTATGAAGCATACAAAAACAACCAATTTTACCGCGTGAAAATGAATGTCGACAGAGCACGTTCACTTTACGAAGCAGACACGGCACTGATGCCTCGATTCGAATTTTTGCGTGCCGTTGCAATCGGGAAATTAGAAACCATTGATTCGATGGCTTATTCACTAGCCACACTTGTCGAAAAATATCCGAAAAGTGCTATCAGTGCACATGCGCTAAATATTTTGAAAGATGTGAATACCGAATACGAATTGAACATCGAACTTCCGAAACTTCCGAGCGACACCATGCCGCCACCAAAAGAATCGATCTACAAACACAATCCGAACGAATTGTACAACATCATTGTAATTTGCAACTCGAAAAAAGTAAAAGTTGACCCGTTGCGCATTCGTATATCCGACTTTAACCAGCGCAATTATCAAACATTATCGCTGACACTGCGCTCTTTGATGCTCGATAGTAATAATGATTTTATCCTGATCACTTCGTTCAAAAATTTGAAAGAAGCCAAGACATATTACGAATTTTTGGTGCAATCCGATTATGTATTTGGAGGCATGAACAAAAACGATTATCAACTTTATCCAATCTCGGAAACCAACTATCCGGTATTTTTCCAACAAAAGAATTTGGATGAATACAAAGAATTTTGGGAAGCAAATAATCCGTAAAAACATTTAAAGATATGAAAACACATTCCGATTCTCCCGCTCGCAACTTAATAGGAAACGGTACCGTAATAAAAGGCGATATTGAATCGAGCGGTGATATTCGAGTTGATGGACACGTTATTGGATCTATTCGATCGAACGGAAAAATTGTTGTCGGACAACACGGCATTATCGAAGGCGAAATGTTTTGTCAAAATACTGATGTATCGGGCAAAATAAAAGGGACGGTTAAAGTAGAACAATTGACAGCCTTAAAATCATCGTCGAAAGTAGAAGGCGATTTGAACACCAAACAACTGTTTATCGAAGTCGGAGCTGTTTTTATCGGAAAGTGCGACATGAGTGCGACTTCAAATAAAAATGAAACAAAAAAATAAACCGACGGATTCACTGCACAATTATGTTAAATATTCATCGCTGGGCATTCAAATGCTCGTCATTATTCTGCTTGGCGTTTTTGGAGGCAGATGGATTGATCATGCGTTAGCACTTCAGAAACCTGTTTTTACAGCAATTTTGGCATTGATTTCGGTTTTTTTTGCTATTTATTATGCAATAAAAGATTTCCTAAAACAGAAAAAAGAATGAATACTGCTTTCAAACGTTTTAGCATTAAAGTGTTGATATTGAGCTTGATTTTATCAATTCTCAGTTTTTTTATGTATCATTTGTTTCCGGCTTGGATAACCATTAATTGGCCTTATTTGATGGTGTTTTTTATCATCGTCAATCTAATTTTGTACAAACTTTCGGATAAGGCGAAACAGAAAGATATGACAAAATTCAGCACGGTTTTTATAGGCACTTCATTTCTGAAACTGCTACTTTATTTTGCGATAATTTTTTTTTATTCCTTATTGAATAAGGAAGATGCCATTCCATTTCTGATTACTTTTTTTGTGTATTATGTGATTTATACGATTGTAGAAGTCGTTTCGATTACAAAAAACTAATTTCCAACAAAAAAGGACATAAAAAAAACATCTCTCATTTGAGAGATGTTTTTGCTTTAAAATTAC
Organism: Lentimicrobiaceae bacterium; assembly: GCA_031262365.1. Taxonomy (GTDB): domain Bacteria; phylum Bacteroidota; class Bacteroidia; order Bacteroidales; family F082; genus JAISHW01. The sequence goes on along the minus strand of JAISHW010000109.1, from coordinate 7,173 downwards.
TTACAATTTATTTTTCGCCTTTTAATGTTGCATAATGCAAACGGAACGATCCGGCTTTTCGCAGTTCTTGCTTTACATCTGTAATAACACCCATTTTTGTCTCGTTATGACATTTCAATGAAGTGGTTAAAAGTCCTCTGTCAGCTTCGCTCCGCGCTTCGCGCTCTTGTGCAACAAAATTTATAACATCTTCTATACGAGCCAACTCATCGTTTAACTGAATACGCGACTCCGTACCTAATTTTGTTTCTAGCGGCGGTCCTATATAGATGAAACTTACTAAAGATTTCTTTTCTAATTTTTGAACTTCTGTTGCTGTCGGAAGTTTGACTCTAACGCGCATAGAAACCTCTCGCATCGTAGTAGTAATCATGAAGAAGAAAAGCAAGATAAAAACAAGGTCAGGAAGTGACGATGTACTAATCTGTGGAACTTCTTTTTTCTTTTTCTTTCTAAATTTAGCCATAGTTACCTCACTTTCTGTCTATGATTTCTTCCGGTTCTGCCTCGCTAATACGAACAGGAATGGCATCGTTAATCGCTTTTATTCGATCTTCCGATAGCACTTCTATGCGCTGTCCGAATCGATTTACAGCCATTTCCTCCCGTAATTCGTTAAAAGCTCTTGTCAACTCGTTTTGTACTTGAATGTACATGTCGTATGACGTGCCTCGGTCGTTTTTCAACGATATAACTCCTTTTGAAATAAATACATCGCCCAAACTTTCAATATATTTTGTTTCAACTTCGGGTGATTTTTCGTTGTTCGGATTGGGAGTCATAAATCGTTTGGCCAAGTTTTTAAGCTCTCTTATGTTGCTCGGCTTTCCATCAACCATCAATAAGTCATTTTTATTGACCATAACGTTCATCACATTCCGCTCTTTGATTTTGATGTCTTCCGTATTGTTTTCTGCCGGAGGCGGCAAACGGCGGAAAATACCCGAATCAATATCCATTGTTGTTGTCATAAGGAAAAAAATCAACAACAAGAATGCAAGGTCGGCTAATGAACTTGAATTAATTTCTGGAGCTTTTCTTTTAGCCATCTTTTCTTTTTCTTATTTATTAAAATATTTGTATATGCTCGAAAATAGAACAGCAAAGATTGCTCCGGCTAAAGCGACATAGGTAAACAACATGCCTGCTCCTACATAATGCGAGGTTGTTGCTGTAATGTTCAGGTCTTGAAGTTGTCTTTCAGTAAAGCTATTTCCCGAAGCAAAGTAGGAAATAAGTCCTACTACAACAAAAATTGCTATTGCTCCTACCATCTTCCAAAGTCCTTTAGGGTCTACGATAAGCCCGTAAATAGGCGAAACCAATGCTACAACAATGGCAATTGCCAACATTATATATGCCCAACGCATGAAAGAAGAGGTATTAACGCCAAGTACTGTTGTTTCAACTCCATTTACATAATATAAAGCACCAAAAACAACCGATATACCCATTAATATGTAGAGCACCCAATTTATGATTTTTGATATGGTGTCTTGTTTCATCTTCTTTTATTTTTTAGCTTTTTTTGATAAAATATCCATAAAAGTAATTGTACTGTCTTCCATGTCGTTTACAAGTCCATCGATTTTCGAAATGATGAAGTTGTAGAATATTTGAAGGATAACAGCAACGATAAGACCAAAAATTGTGGTTAAAAGGGCTACTTTCATACCAGATGCAACGATCGTAGGACTCATGTCGCCAGCCGTAGCAATGTCGTCAAATGCCATAACCATACCAACAGCCGTACCCATAAATCCAAGCATCGGAGCCAATGAGATGAACAATCCAATCCAGCTAACGCCACTTTCTAAACGGCCGGTAACAACCGATCCGTATGAAACAAGTGATTTTTCAACGTCTTCAAGACCATTATCGTAACGCAATAAGCCTTGATAAAAAATACTTGCTACAGGACCACGTGTGTTTCGACAGATATCTTTTGCTTGTTCGATATCGTTGTTTCTTACAGCCGTTTCTATTTTTTCAAGAAGTTTCTGTGTGTTTGTGGTGCTTAATGTCAAATAAATGATTCTTTCGATGCAGATGGCCAAACCAAAGATAAGACAGATTAATACAATACCCATAAATTCGGGACCGCCATCGATGAATTGTTTCTTTAACACTTCGTGAAATGTTGCAGGTTCTTCCGATTCAACTATCATCTCGACCGGTTGTTCAACAGCTACTACCGCCTCTTCTACTACTACAGCATTGCTGTCGCTTGAAGCTACTACATTTTCTTCTGTTTGTGCAAACAAGTTTCCGACTCCAAATGTCATGAAACCTGCAATTGTAAGTAAAGCAATTAATTTTTTCATTTTTTTAAACAATGTTGATTACTACTTTGAACTCTATTTGAGTATTATTATTTGGTTAAACAATTTATTAAACTGCGAAAATAAGAATTATTATGTATCCATAAGTATTTTTATTTCACTTTTCTTTTTGCGGAGAGAGCGGGAATGCGTTTTGATTTTTTTACGCGCTGACTTCCAGTGTATTACGATTCTAATTTCAAAAACACAACCAAATAGCCAACAGGAGCAGTTCCACGTTTTGCTCAAAATTTCGCTCGGTTTCGAGTACCGTAAAGATAGGAATAAAAATCTTTCCCAAAAATCACGGACTATTTTTTCAATTTCGTCCTCGAAGTTCGAGAGACGCACAATCTTTCCATCCGGTGAACATTGTGAATCGCAGTTATCACTACCTCATCATAGATTTTAATTTTTCAACAATTCCAAAAACATCTTCCCTCGATCGGTGAGGCGGAATTTTTGGGCGGGATGATTGGGGCTTTCGGGGATTGTCAGTTCGATAAGGCTTTGAGACAACAACTTTTTGATGGTTCTATTGAGGTAGCCGGACGCTTTTTTGAGTTCAAAAGCAACCACCAAATCCTGCCTTGACAATGGTTCGACTGCGAGTTTTTCGAGAATAAAACTGTACATAGTTCGGGCGGCGGACTCTTGCCCTAAGTCTTGCCCTAAGTCTTGCTGCAACTCTTGCTCCGCTACGTAGTCAAGTTTTACAAATTGCACTTGAAAAAATAATCCGGTTTCTCTCCAACGAAACGCTACCTGAGGGTACTTTTTTAACTCGTTTGCGATAAGTTTTAGTCCGTTACCGTTAACTCGGAAAGGTATAGGCAAATATGGCGTGGTTGGGTATAGGAGCATACTTTGAAACTGTCGTTTATTGTTCCTGATTTCTTTTTTTTCCTTTGTCGGAGAGCATTTTTATAGTATTCAGGTATTCCTGTTCTATTGGCGACAAGGTTTTTTGCACATATTTTTTGTACTCCGTGTGTGCCTTTTCTATTGCTTGACTGTGCGAAACCGAGCCTGCACCGGCAAGCAATTTGCGCCCATCTGCTGACATAATTGCATCTAATTGACGAATATAATCCTGCATGGTCATTGTTTGTTGTTCAATGGCTCTTGCTTCGGCAAAATCGAAATAACCGGAAACAATGTTGTTCAGTACCTTCAATTCTGTTTCGTTCAAATAATTTTTGGCAATTTCGGTGTCTTTTTTTGTTACCTGCTCGCCTTTGAAATGCGTAAGTCCCATAAATTCTTTTTCGGCATCGGCTCGGTTATAAATCACTTCCGAAGCCGTATTGCCGTGTGCCGCATAATGCAGCTTGTTTTGTACGATTTTGAAAAACAAAAGCGTTTCGTCGGCTTTTGGGTCGTAATCAATGCTTAATGCGTATAAATCAAGCACTTGCCTGTAAATCAATTTTTCACTGCTGCGAATATCCCTAATTCTGTCGAGCAACTCGCGCCAATAACTGCCGCCTCCGAGATTTTTCAACCGCTCATCGTCCATTGTAAAGCCCTTAACAATGTATTCTTTCAGTCGCAAAGTAGCCCATTGGCGAAATTTTGTGGCTATTTTGGAATTGATACGATAGCCAAGCGAAATTATCATGTCAAGGTTATAGTATTTTACCTCCTTTGTTTGCGTTTTTCCCTCAATAGCACCGTGTTCAGTGGTATGTAAGAAATTCTTACTAACCACATTTTCGTCCAATTCTTCACTTGCAAAAATATTTTTTATGTGCATTGTAATATTCGGGCGAGAAGTTTGAAACAATTCTGCCAAACGTGCCTGCGTGAGCCACGCTGTTTCGCTTTCAAAACGCACATCAATAGAAATTTTATCGTCTTCGGTTTTGAAAATGATAAACTGATTGGGTTTTTCGGGCAGTCTGTTGGGGGTAGTGGTTGGGTATTGGGGCATAAATATCTCTTATTTTAAATACTTTAAAGATAAATTTACTAACGCAAAACATCTTTGATAAAAATAATCATAGTAGGAGTTGTCAGTTATATCTATTTTATCTGTTTCGTGATGTCTAATGCGAAATTGATTGCCAATTGTTGTAAGTTTCTTAAATTCTTCATCAAACAAACTTTTGTAACTATCATTCCCGTTAGACATTTCACTAATTAATTTTTCTGTGGATTCCTTTTTACTCAACGTAGAATAATAAGTTTTTAATCGCTCAAAAGCATCCCAAAGTTTTTCGACAGCATATTGTTTGTCTGAAACATTTCCATTATTGTATAATAAAGTTGCTTGTTCTATTAATTCTTTAAGTCCTATTTCGTTAATCACCTCATTTGTTTGAATTTTTGTTTGTGTAATTTCAATTTTTCCGCCTAACAGTCTATGAACAAAGCCATTGTTTTGAAATATGAGATTCACTTCATTGGCAAAATTATTGTAGTTGTTTTGCGCAAATAATTCAATTGCATCAAAAACACAATAAGGATAATTATTCATAATAAATTGCTCGAAATCACCCGTTTCTGAATATTTACCCACTATGTTAAATGCCTTAGGTGCGTAATATCCCGAAATATCTTCAATAACAGCCTCTGTGTCGGTAATCGAATAATTCCAATTTGTTTCATCGGTTCTGTATTGTGTTTTGTTGTATTGATTAAAAAGATTTAAAAATTCAGCCCTGACTTTTTTAGAAATTGATGGTAATTTAATATTTTTTTCATCTATTGCTTTTTTATTTCGGATTGAAAATGGAAGGAATCTTCCACTTGCTACTTCTTCGGGTGTTATTTTTCGCCAAGAAAATATGCTCCTTCCTGATATTTTTCCACTTTCATATAGTTCATAACCATCTTTTCTAATAAAATTGTTAATTCTCTCAAGATATTCCTTACAATACCCTTCTTCATATCTATTTTCAGGGTGGAATACAACACATAGGAAGTCTAATAAAATACTATCGTTCCCATTTAACAATTCAAATCTCTCATCTTTAAATATCCAACCAGAATCCCTATTTATTGCATCCTGTAAAATCTCACATCCAGCATTCTCAAACCTTGAATTTTTATTCAAAGGGTGGATTTTCTTTAAAAACTCTATTTCAGTCAGTCGTCCATAATAGTGATAAATAATAATATTTTGCTTATTACCAATAATATCATATTCGACATAACCATTATTAAATAAGTCAAAAATATCTCGTCTTGTTATTTCTGTGATGTTATTCATAATGTTCTATCCCTCCACTATTTTTATTTCCTCCTCCGTCAATCCATAAAGCGCATACACCAGTTGGTCTATGGTGTTGTCGGTTTCGGTAATTTGGGCGGAGAGTTGCTTACATTCGGTTTTGTATTCGTTAAAATACTCTTCCCACTCGTCTTGTTGTTTGAGCGTGAGGGTAATCTTTTGTTTTTTCAGTTCGGCAAGGAATTGCGCAAAGTCCAATTCGTAAAACGTTTCGAGGGCTTTGGTAATGTTTACAGCAAGGGGTTGCAACCCCTTGTTGGTAGTAGCAGTGAGATTATCCGACAAACGTTTTAGAAAGCGTTGCCGTTTGTTTTGCAATTCGGTATTGAGGGATAGCATTTTCTTTGATTTTTCGGATAATAAATTATCCGAAGAAATTTTTAATGGGAGTTTTTTAATTGAAGTAAGGGAAATCCTCGGAAATAGATTTTGTGTGCCTTTTTCCGTCGTATTATTCAGATAAAAACCCATTAAACGAGAATTTAAAATAGCCAATAATTCTTCCGAGAATTCTTCATTTCTCGCTTTTATAACAATTACAGCCTTACTGCAAATACCTCGACCTTCATACAAAGAGCAAATCAAATGACTTTTAGAAGGAATTTCTCTGATAAAAATTCTTTTTCCTGTTAAATATATTTCATCGGGCTTATTGTAACACCATTCACCAAATGATACAAATTCTTTTATCGGAAATAATACAGAATATCTTGAAATGTTTTTTCCACCTAACTCAGGAATATACGTTTCATCTTTTTGAAATTCAGAGTGATAAATTCTATTTGAAATATCTTCTTTACTGTGCATGGTGTTGTGATAGACTTGTAAACCTATTGTGTAATTTGCAACATCAGCAAGTCGGTCTTTTGCATTATTCATTTTTTCAATTATCACGCTAACTTTATCATTTGCAATAATTTCAATTTTATCCAAATTTTTTATGTCTTCGTAATCTTTTACGACTTTTTCTCTTATCGCAGTTGCCAAACTTGATGCGCTTGGAGTTAATGATGTGTCATATATAAATGAGATTTTCCCATTTAAACGACTTTTGGATAAAACAAAAATAACAGTATTAATGCTTGCATCTTGAAAAACATTTCCTTGGAAAGTTACTACGTTCTGAATAAATGTTTTCTCTCTAATGAAATTTCTTAATTTCTTAGCACTGGGTATAGTTAAAAAGGAATTTGGAGTTATAAAAGACATTAGTCCTTCATTATTCATTAGACCAATACTTTTTTCAATAAAAATTCTATATAAATCTGGTTTACCTTCAATAGTTTGAAAATTTTCAGCATAAAGAGTTTTCTCAATATTGCTTAATTGAGTTTGCACATACGGCGGATTACCAATAATCACATCAAAGCCGCCTTTGTATTCGGTACGGAAGGCGTGGTCAATGTCGCAGAGTATCGTTGCAACAAGGGGTTGCAACCCCTTGTTAATCGGGAGTTCGTGTTTTATACGGTTGTTTTCTATGTATTCTATGGTATTATACAGTTGCTCGTGGTCGAGAATTTCTTTGCAGCCGAATTTTTGTGTCCATAATTTAAACTCATAATCTTTGGGAATTTCCAAAAATTCTTTGAGTTTTTGAGATGCTTTTCCTTTAAT
>JAISHW010000065.1 GCA_031262365.1 Lentimicrobiaceae bacterium | reverse complement strand
TTACGAGTGGTTCGTGATATTTGGAAGAAATACGGCAAATTTGATGAAATTCACGTAGAACTTGGGCGTGAAATGAAAAATACGGCTGAAGACCGTGCCAAAATCACTAATCAAGTTACTGATAACGAAAATACAAATCTTCGCATTAAGATGATGTTAATGGAGTTTGCCAATGATGATGATTTTAAGAATCAAAAAGATTATACAGAATTTAAGAAAGAAGGAGAAGATGATTTCTTTTATCAAAAAGGGAATAATCCGGTAAGACCCTACTCTCAAACTCAACACGATATTCTGAAAATTTTTGAAGAATATGTTTTAAACGATATTTCCAAAGATGAACTTGAAAAAGAAACAGGACTAACAGAAACAAAAGATGGGAAAACGAAAAAGATTACATATAAGGATATTTCCCAAAAATCTTCACCTTCAAATAAAGAAGTAGAAAAATACAAATTGTGGCTTGAGCAAAAATATAGCTCACCTTATACGGGACAAATGATACCATTGTCCAAATTATTCACGCCTGAATACCAAATTGAGCATATTATACCCAAATCACGCTATTTTGACGATAGTCTGAACAATAAAGTAATTTGCGAGGCTGCTGTAAATCAACTAAAAGACAAACAACTCGGCTTGGAATTTATTAAAAATCATAAAGGACAAAAAGTTGACTGTGGAATGGGAAAAAATGTTGAAATATTTACCGAAGAAGCATACACCGACTTTGTAAAAGAGCATTACAAAAGTAATAACGCCAAACGCCGCAATTTGCTATTGGAAGATATTCCCGACAAAATGATTGCTCGCCAAATGAACGATACACGGTATATCAGCAAATTTATTTCAAATCTTTTGTCCAATATTGTACGTGAAGAAACCGACGATGACGGCATAAATTCAAAAAATCTTATTTCCGTAAACGGCAAAATTACCACTATATTAAAGCAAGATTGGGGATTGAATGAAATTTGGAACTCACTGATTTTACCACGCTTTGAAAGAATGAACGAACTGACTCAAACAAATAAATTCATTGCAAAAAATTCAGAAGGGCATACCATTCCTGCAATTCCATTGGAATTATCCAAAGGATTTCAGAAAAAACGCATTGACCACCGCCACCATGCAATGGATGCTTTGGTAATTGCTTGTGCCACTCGCGACCATGTAAATTATCTAAATAACCAAAGCTCGCATGATAAGAATTCAAATAATGAAGGTGGGATTAGGTATGATTTGAAAAATAAGTTATGTTTCAAATCAAAAACTGATGAAAAAGGTAATTATAAATGGATTTTTAAAAAACCATGGGGAAGTGAAGAAAAAGAAGTGCTTATTACGACATCAAAGAATTTTGTTACTGATGCCAAAGAACAACTAGAAAAAATTGTTGTCAGTTTCAAACAAAATTTGCGTGTAATAAACAAAGCCACCAATAAATACGAGAAAATCAAAAACGACAAGAAAGAAAAAGAAACGCAAAAAGGTACAAATTGGGCTATACGAAAACCTTTGCACAAAGAAACTGTTTATGCAAAAATATCGCTTCGTAAAGTAAAGAGTGTAAGATTGAGCGAAGCTCTAAAAAATTGGCAATCTATTGTAGATAAAACGCTGAAAGATAAAATAAAACAAATTATTACCCAATATGGAGGCAACGCTTCTGCCGAAATGCTAAACAAATATTTCAAAGATAGAAAATACCAATTAAACGGCGTTGATATTTCCAAAGTTGAAGTTTATTATTTTGAAACTGATAACGCTGCGGTACGCAAGTCTTTGGATAAATCGTTTACCGAAAAGACAATCAAAGAATCTGTTACCGATACAGGCATACAAAAGATATTACTAAATCATTTGGCAGGTAACGAAAACAATCCCGAATTGGCATTCTCGCCGGAAGGTATTGAAAATATGAATAAAAATATTGTTACCTTAAATGATGGTAAATTCCACCAACCCATTTATAAAGTTCGTGTTTATGAAACTATCGGCAATAAATTTCCTGTTGGCACAAGTGGAAATAAGTCAAGTAAATTTGTAGAAGCAGCAAAAGGCACAAATCTTTTCTTTGCCGTTTATGCAGACAAAAACGACAACCGAAATTTTGAAACCATTCCTTTGAATATCGTTATAGAACGCTTAAAGCAAGGATTGCCGGAAGTGCCGGAAACCAATGAAAAAGGTCATAAGTTGTTATTCCATTTATCGCCGAACGATTTGGTTTATGTTCCAACGGTAGATGAAAAAGAAAATAATAGTAAAATTGATTTCAATAATTTGAGTAGTGAACAGTTGAAGCGGATTTATAAGTTAACTGACACAAGTGGTACAACTGCAAATTTTATTCAAGCAAATATTGCTGAGGTTTTATTTAATCTGAATGCAGAAAAGCAGAAAAAGACATTTGGAAAACAAATATTTTCTATTCAAAATGAAATTGGAGTTGGTTCGCAAGGCTCTAAAAATCCAAAAGCTATTACAGGCGAAACGATAAAAGAGATTTGTATAAAACTAAAAATCGACCGTTTAGGAAACATAAACCCTTTAATACCATAAATAAATGTCAAGAAAATTAATTATTTCCGCATTATTGGCAGTATTTTCACTGTCAGTGAGTGCACAAACAAATCAAAAACAGGAGGAACAACAAATGAAAGAAGTATGTGAATTTCTTAAACAATGCGGCGAGTATTACATTGCCACCGTTGAAGGCAATCAGCCGCGAGTACGTCCGTTTGGCACAGCAGCTATTTTTGAAAACAAGCTGTATATCCAAACCGGCAAACGAAAAAATGTAGCCAAACAAATGATGGCAAATCCAAAAATCGAAATTTGCGCCTTCAACAAAGCCAAAGGCGAAACCTTGCGCATAGAAGCAACCGTTGTGCCCGACGAACGAGTTGAGGTAAAGCAATTTATGCTCGACGAGTATCCGTCGCTCAAATCCATGTATTCGGCTACCGACGATAATACACTGGTACTTTACCTGACGAATGTAACGGCAAGGTTTCATTCCTTTTCCGGCGAAGCGAGAGTGGTGAAGTTTTAATGCGATAAAAAACATAATTATGTCAAAATTCGCATAAAAGAAATAATCAATTCGTTGAACGATGACTTCCGAACAAAACATAATCATCTATAATACCGATGATGGCAAAACTTCCGTATCGCTTTTGGCTAAGGACGGGCAAGTATGGCTTAACCAACAATTGCTTGCCGAACTTTTTGACACCTCTAAGCAAAGCATAAGCTATCACACAACTAATATACTGAATGAAAATGAGTTAGATAAAAATTCAGTTGTCAAAGAATTTTTGACAACTGCCGCTGATGGTAAAAATTACAACGTCTCTTTTTATAGTTTGGAAATGATTTTGGCTGTTGCATTTAGGGTAAACAGCAAGCGTGGAACACAGTTTAGAAAATGGGCAAATAGAACGTTAAAAGAATATCTGATAAAGGGCTTTACAATTGATGATGAGCGTTTGAAAAATCCAAACGGAAGATTTGATTATTTTGATGAACTGTTAGCACGTATTCGCGACATTCGGGCTTCGGAAAAACGATTTTATCAGAAAGTCAGAGATTTATTTACCCTGTCTAGCGATTATGATTCTACCGATAAAGCAACGCAAATGTTTTTTTCTGAAACACAAAACAAACTGCTATATGCCATTACAGGAAAAACAGCGGCAGAACTTATTGTTCATAGAGTCAATGCCTCACAGCCAAATATGGCTCTCACCGCTTGGAAAGGCAAAATCGTTCGCAAACAGGATATTTATACTGCAAAAAACTATCTTACCGAAGATGAAATAGACAGACTGAATCGCTTTGTTAGCGTATTTCTGGAAACAGCCGAATTGCGGGCAAAAGAACGAAAAGATATTACTATGTCGTTTTGGAAAGAAAATGTAGATAAGATATTGTTGTTAAACGATAAAGAAATTTTGACCGGAAAAGGTTCTGTTAGTAATGCACAAATGGAAAAATTTGTAGAAAATGAGTATGAAATATTTAATGCGCAACGAAAAAAACATGATGCTTTACTGGCAAATCAACAAGATGATGAAGATATAAAAGAATTGGAAAAATGGGAAAAGTAATGAAAAAGCAAACTGCAACAACGAACTATCCTATTCCTGCCGATTTTTTGCTTTATAAAGATGCCAATGGCGAGGTAAAAGTAGAAATCTATGTTTTTGGCGAAACAATATGGCTTACGCAGGACAAAATCGCACAACTTTTTGGCGTTGATAGAACTGTTGTTACCAAACATTTAAAAAATATTTTTTAAAGTGGCGAATTACAGAAAGAGGCAACTTGTGCAAAAATTGCACAAGTTCAAACCGAAGGTAGCCGAGAAGTAACAAGAAGTATTGATTTTTACAATCTTGATGCCATTCTTTCGGTGGGTTATCGTGTAAACAGCATTCAGGCAACGCATTTTAGAATATGGGCAAACAGCGTCCTCAAAGAATAGGAATGCAATCTGTTACAAACCAAACAATTATCTAATATGGCAAATACATTTACACAAATACATATTCATACCGTTTTTGCCGTGCAAAACCGAATGTCGTTGATAAATGCTTTGTGGCAAAATCAATTGTATATGTACATTACCTCCATTATTCAAAAACACGGACACAAAGTTTTGGCTATCGGTGGAATGCCCGACCACATTCATATTCTGTTCGGATTTCGCCCAACGCAAGCCCTATCAAATTTAATGCAAGAGGTAAAACGCGACAGTTCCGAATGGATTAATAAAGAAAAATTAACAATGGGAAAATTTTCGTGGCAAGAAGGCTACGGAGCATTTTCATACAGCAAATCGCACATTTCGCAAGTTGCCAATTACATTGAAACGCAATCCGAACACCACAAAAAGCGGTCTTTTATTGAAGAATACAAGAAAATTTTACAGGATTTTGATATACAATATGACGAACAATATATTTTTAAACCAATAGAATGATATAACCACCGCCATTCACTCCATACAATCCGAAAAGCAATCAATACAAAACACCCATGATTAAACGCACCCTTTACTTTGAGAATCCGGCTTATCTCAGCATGAAAAACAGGCAGTTGGTAATAAAACTGCCGGAGGTAGAGCGAAACGACGACTTGCCCGAATCGTTTAAAGCGGAGAGTGTCCGTACTGTTCCCATTGAAGATATTGGCATTGTGATTTTAGACAACAAGCAAATTACGCTTACGCACGGACTGATAGAGGCTCTGCTCGAAAACAACTGCGCTCTCATTACCTGCAATAGCAACCGGATGCCTTGCGGAGTGATGCTTCCGTTAGAAAGCAATACGCTTCAAAACGAGCGTTTTACAGCGCAAATAGAAGTATCTGTCCCGTTAAAAAAACAACTTTGGCAACAAACCATTCAGGCAAAAATCGAAAATCAGGCAAATCTGCTGAAAAACATGCGCCATGCCGAAGTCCGCAATATGCTGGTGTGGGCAAAAGATGTGAAAAGCGGCGATCCCGATAATCTCGAAGGACGTGCGGCGGCTTATTATTGGAAAAATATTTTTCCAGATATAGCGAAATTTACGCGCGGTCGCAACGGCGAACCGCCAAATAACCTGCTGAACTACGGTTATGCTGTGCTTCGCTCCGTTGTTGCTCGCGCTTTGGTTGCCAGCGGTTTGCTTCCTACTCTAGGCATTCACCACCACAACCGCTACAACGCCTATTGCCTCGCCGACGATATAATGGAACCCTACCGCCCGTTTGTTGATAAATTAGTTACGGAAATCGTCGACAGCGGAACGGATGTGCAGGAACTATCCAAAGACATAAAAATCAAGCTATTAGGCATTCCCGTTTTGGACGTTATCATAAATAGCCAACGCTCGCCGCTCATGATTGCCGCTGGACAAACCGCCGCTTCACTTGCAAAATGCTATTTGGGCGAAAGTAGAAAAATTGTTTATCCAACGTTTTTATGAATGTAGGAATGTAGGAATGTAGATTAACGAATTAAATGTCAATGATTATGAAACAAAATATTATTAAAGAAAAAGCATTTTTATTCGCTATTAGAATTGTAAAACTTTCAAAATATTTGGTAAATGAACAGAAAGAATTTGTGTTGTCAAAACAAATTTTGAAAAGCGGTACTTCGATTGGAGCTAATTCTGAAGAGGCAGATGCCGGACAAAGCAAAAAGGATTTTATTGCCAAAATGTCAATTTCACTTAAAGAAGCAAAAGAAACCCATTATTGGTTACGGTTATTGGTAGAATGTGATTATATCAATAGGCAAATGTTTGAGTCGTTGATTACCGATTGTAATGAAATCATACTTATATTAACACGTATACTTCAAACTGCAAGAAAAAATGAGAATAAAAAATGAAAGGAAAAATGAGCAAACAATTTCTACATTCATTAATTCCTACATTCCTTAATTAAAATGAATCGTTTAAGCGAATATCGAATCATGTGGGTACTTGTATTGTTCGACCTTCCGACTGAGACAAAAAAAGAACGTAAAATTTATGCCGATTTCCGTAAAAAATTGTTGAATGATGGTTTCACGATGTTTCAATTCTCAATTTACTTGCGCCATTGTCCAAGTCAGGAAAATGCAGATGTGCATATAAAACGTGTAAAAAATATGCTTCCGGAAAAAGGAAAAGTTTGTATTTTAAGCATAACAGATAAACAATTTAGCAAAATGGAACTTTACAATGGGAAAAAGGAAACTCCTATAGCTACGCCATACCAGCAATTGGAACTTTTTTAGCATAAAAAAATCCTGCTACAATGGCAGGATTTTTTTTAATTATAAACAGTTTTTTTATTCTAATCTTTGACGCAATTCTTTGATTTACATAATCTTACACAGGTTGTGCTGTTTATAACAAGTCAAAGATACTAATTTGAAAGCAATTCAAAACGTCGGCGTTCCACTCGTATTTTACCCTGAGCTGTTTATAACAAGTCAAAGATACTAATTTGAAAGCAATTCACAACGATTCGAGTACTGCCGGAGCCCCGCCGATAGCTGTTTATAACAAGTCAAAGATACTAATTTGAAAGCAATTCACAACTGATTTACCGGCTCTGTTAACGACAAATTGCTGTTTATAACAAGTCAAAGATACTAATTTGAAAGCAATTCACAACATGAAAACGCTCGACAAGACAAGTCGCTGAGCTGTTTATAACAAGTCAAAGATACTAATTTGAAAGCAATTCACAACCCGTTTTCGAAAAAACTCTCGACGACATCAGCTGTTTATAACAAGTCAAAGATACTAATTTGAAAGCAATTCACAACAAGATGCTGTAAGATTTTTTGATTACGACAGCTGTTTATAACAAGTCAAAGATACTAATTTGAAAGCAATTCACAACTTACATTATGATATTAAATACAAGCTAAATGCTGTTTATAACAAGTCAAAGATACTAATTTGAAAGCAATTCACAACTCATAGGCTTCAACATCTTTCGATAGTTGGCTGTTTATAACAAGTCAAAGATACTAATTTGAAAGCAATTCACAACTACATTCATTGTGCCAATAAAATCTCAATAGCTGTTTATAACAAGTCAAATTTAGATAAAACCCGCAGGGTTTTACACCGGCAGAATAAAAAAACATCAAGACCGGCACGATTTTCAGCCCTTTGTTTCGTGCTTTCTCGCACAATGTTTTTATATTCGGGGTA
>JAISHW010000008.1 GCA_031262365.1 Lentimicrobiaceae bacterium | reverse complement strand
GAAACACTTACGATTACAGTTTGCTGCCTTTCATTCGCGGTTATAATTATTATTCCTGTTTTTCCCTGATATTCGTCAGAAGCAACTGTTACAGACAACTTGTTGCCTTGTTGATCAGCCTGTATCCAGGTGTCAGAGCAAGTATAAGACCATTCAGCCGCATCTGTTGTAATATCCAATGTTTTCGTTCCGCCGTTAGCCGGAAAAGACAAGCTGTCTGCCGAAACGGTAAGCATGGTACTTTCGAAAGGATACTGGTATTTTACTTTGACACCAAGAATTTCATCGAAAGCGTTCGTAATAGGTTCCTCAACATAAAGCCTGACAAATACGGGAGGAATTGTCTGTGATTGCCTTTCAAATTTTATCACGTATCCGTGTCCTATTTGGCTGGCTACATCAGTGATGATATCACTTGTCGGAATGGTATAACCCGTTTCCGGTATCTTGACAATATTTCCCAGACCCTTCATAGCACCCATGTCGCAAATAGATACAAGAGTATTACTATTGGAGCTTAGACTAAAATTGTTCGGATTTACCCAAGCGATTGTACCACCTCCGGGAACGTTGATGTGTGTGGTTTCCGAAATATTTGCCGTAATGGTGCCTTCGGGGTCGGCAACCGGTGTGTCGGGGTTGTTCGGATTGACTGGTTCGTCATTTTTTTTGCAGCCGCAAACTAAAAAAGCGGCAAGCATTCCAAATAAGAAAATTCTTTTCATGATATATGTGTTTTTTTGCCCTGTCCCTGAGCGGTTTATTTTTGTTGAGATTTAACCATAAAAAAACGTGGGACAGTACCTTTATCTGCTTTCGAGGTCTTCGCATACCTTGCCGCAAAATAAATGAGTAAAGCCCACGTAAGTGGGCGTTTACGCTTTACTCCTTGCGGCTCTTGAAATTTGCGAAGTTTCGAAAGCAAGAATGAAAGCTAACGCTTTTTATGTTGTTGTGCCGCATATAATTAGCGGCATCTGATAGGTTTAACTGTTAAAAAGTTATGTCGTCATAGGCAAGTTATTTTTGGTGATTATAAATACAAATATAGTAACTATTTTTAAGCCGCAAGAAAAAAATTCAATAATAACCTGAGTTTTGGATAAGATCCTATCAAATACATGTCGTTAAGGATGTTATGCTGTTAAGAATCAGAAATATACGATACAAACGCGTCCCATTCGGGACGCAACCTGACGTAATTGTTGTATAAGGAATTTGTGTTTATTACAATGGAAAAGTCATTCCGACGAAGGTCGGAATCCATTGTACAAATCAGCAATACCTTATTCTTGCCTTGCCTTTACAGTGGATGCCGTTCTGCAACGGCATGACTGGAGGATGGTAACGGCACACGGCGGTTGATAATTTGCATCATTTCTACCAATATAGAATCCGTACGATATTACTATCTTATAAATCAATTGATTACAAATAAATCTTATTCAAAAATCAGGTTTACAAAGACATTGCGATGCGCTTATTCGTAGCCAATTTCGTCGAGTTCCATCCAACGAAAGCTTTTTTCGTCAAGTTTCGATTCTGTTTCTTGAAGTTGATGCCCGATTTCTTCTAATTTTTTATAATCGGTTTCATTTTGTAACAAGTTGTTAAGCAGCGTTTTTTCGTTTTCAAGTGTTTCAATTTCGGTTATCAGTTGTTCGTATTCGCGTTGTTCCTTAAAACTGCGTTTTTTCTTTTTCTCGTGTTCAGGTTTTGCAACTTTCTTTACCGATTGGTTTTGAATGGTTTGCTCTAATCGTTTTGTTTTTTCGTTTTCATTGTGCCAAATTTTGTATTGCGAATAGTTTCCCATGAATCCTTTGATCGATCCATCGTCTTGAAACACAAAAAGTTGGTCGACAACTTGATCGAGAAACCAACGGTCGTGCGATACCACAAGCAAGCAACCTTTGTAATTTTGAAGAAATTCTTCCAATGTTTGTAAAGTCAACAAATCGAGATCGTTTGTAGGTTCGTCTAAAATCAGAAAATTTGGATTTTTGAGCAAAATTGTGAGCAGGTATAAGCGGCGTTTTTCGCCTCCGCTCAACAAATGTATGGGTTGGTGATGCATGCTTGTCGGAAACATGAATCGCGTAAGCAATTGTGTCGGGTTGAGTACTTTATCTTTTCCAAAATGGACTACTTCAGCCAATTCTCTGATGACTTCGATTAGCCGCTTTTCTTCGTCGAAAACGATGCCGCTTTGGCGGTAATAGCCAAAAACAACGGTTTCGCCCGAAATCAATGAACCGGAATCGGGTTTTTCGTTTTCGGTGATAAGATTTAAAAGTGTTGTTTTTCCGATACCGTTTTTTCCTAAAACACCGATACATTCGCCTTTTGTAAAAATATATTCAAAATCTTTCAGAACGGTTTTGCCATTGTAACTTTTTGAAATTGAGTCGATTTCGAGAATTTTTCCGCCAAGCCGTTGCATATTGACTTGCATCTGTACTTCGCTGTCGTTGCGTTTGATGCGTGCTTTTTCTTTTAAATCGTAAAACGCATTGATGCGGCTTTTCGACTTGGTTGTGCGCGCTTGTGGCATACGTCTCATCCATTCTTGTTCGACTTTGAGCAATTGTTTGGCTTTTTCGGCTTCGATACGTTTGTTTTCTTCGCGTTCGAAACTTTTTCGGAGGTAATAATCGTAATTGCCTTTGTGTTGAAAAAGTTCTTTTTGGAAAAGTTCAAAAATCGTATTGCAAACAGTGTCAAGAAAATAACGGTCGTGCGTAATCATTAACAGCGTTATGTTCGATTGTTTGAGATATTCTTCGAGCCATTCAATCATTTCGATGTCAAGATGGTTTGTAGGTTCGTCGAGCAACAGCAATTCGGGTTCGTCGAGTAGCACCAGTGCCAACGCCAAGCGTTTTTTTTGTCCGCCCGAAAGCGTTCCGATGGTTTGATTCAGATTTGAAATTCCGAATTTCGAAAGCAGTTGTTTCAGCCGTTGTTCGTATGTCCAAACTTGCATACTGTCCATCAGCACCGTAGCTAGTTCGAGTTCTTTTTTTGTTGAAACATTCTGATTGGTACTATGATTTTTCAACGCTTCGTCATAACGTTTTTTTGTGCGAATAACGTTGGTGTAGTCGCTTTCGAGCAATTCGCTGATGCGCATTTCGGCATCGAAATCAGGTTCTTGTTCGAGATAGCCGATCCGAATACCTTCAGCAAAAGTGATGTTTCCGGCATCGGAATCTTCTTTTCCGACCAACAATTTCATCAAAGTCGTTTTTCCGGCACCGTTGGCTGCGATGAGTGCTACTTTGTCTCCTTTGTCTAAACCAAAACTGATGCCGTTGAAGAGTTGTTTGTCGCCGTAATTTTTTGCAATCGAATCGACCGAAAGATAATTCATAAAAATTTTTGCGCAAAAATAGACTAAAAAAATGGAGTTCGTTTTGATTTGCTTCAAAGCAAAAAAACCAACCGAAACACAAGGCTCGGTTGGGTTTGAAAATGGGTTATTTGTTAAGGGCACCTCTAAAAATTGATTTTTTTCTTTTTTGATTTTTATACAAAGCCGAAGTGCATTAAAACCCTGCAAAAAATCCATACAAAGCAAGTGCTTCTTTTTCAAAAAAACAACACTTTTTCTGAAATTTTATCTATCTATCTATCTATCTATCTATCTATCTATCTATCTATCTATCTATCTATCATTGCCTTAAGTAATTAAAAATATTTATTGTCTTATTTTTGGTTTATTCGTTTTGTTTTTGTATATTTGCCTCATAATAAAACAGTTATGAGAATTGTAAAATTAACAGACGAAGAAAAGTCCCGC
>JAISHW010000001.1 GCA_031262365.1 Lentimicrobiaceae bacterium | reverse complement strand
GGACTTTTCTTCGTCTGTTAATTTTACAATTCTCATAACTGTTTTATTATGAGGCAAATATACAAAAACAAAACGAATAAACCAAAAATAAGACAATAAATATTTTTAATTACTTAATTGGATTTTTATGGGTATTTATTTTCAATTTTAGTTGAGCATTACAGGCATCAACAGCATGAGTATATGTTCGTCGGCATTTAAATTTTCGATAGGCGAAACGATTCCGGCTCTGTTCGAAGACGACATTTCGAGACAAACTTCTTCGGTCGGGAGGTTCGATAAAATTTCGAAGAAAAAGCGCGAATTAAAGCCAATTTCCATATCATCGCCTATATAGCTGCAAGCCAAACGCTCTTTTGCTTCGTTGTAATAATCCAAATCTTCAGCCGAAAGCACCAATTCTTGTCCGGTAATTTTGAAACGTACCTGATGTGTTGCTTTACTCGAAAATATCGATACACGACGAATCGCGTTGAGCAACGATAACCTGTCGATGGTTAGAATATTCGGATTCGATGTTGGGATAACCGCTTCGTAATTCGGGAAACGACCTTCGATCAGACGCGAAATCAATTTGAAGTTATCAAATTCGAAGGAGGCGTTTGTTTGGTTAAACGTCAGTTTCACTTGTTCTTCCTTCGCACTCAACAAGTTTTTCAATTGGTTGATTGGTTTTTTTGGCAAAACAAAACTCGCCGAATGAGCCGCTTTAGCATCTGTTCTTCTGTAACGCACCAATTTGTGTGCATCGGTTGCCACGAAAGTGATGTTATTTTCCGACATTTCGAGCAATACGCCCGACATCACAGGTCGCAACTCGTCCGTTCCTGTAGCAAAAATTGTTTTTTCGAATCCGCTGGCAAGCACTTCCGCACTGATAAGTACTTCCATTGCATCGTTTTCGATTGTTACTGCTTTCGGAAATTCATCGCTTTTATGACCGGCTAATTTATAACGACCTTCGCTCGCAATCAATTCAACTGCTAATGTATCATCATTGATATTCAGCGTGATAGGAATATCGGGAAATGTTTTCATGATATCGAGCAAGATACGCGCCGGTATGGTAACTTCTCCTGTTCCTTCAGCCATATCAGGTGTAAGCGATATAGTCATTGTTGTTTCGAGATCGGAAGCTGTAATTTTCAGTTCTTCACGCGTCAACGAAAATAAAAAGTCATCTAAAATAGGCAATGTATTGTTCGAATTGATGACTCCACTTAGTGCCTGAAGACTTTTCAGGAGTTTCAAGCTAGATAGAATGATTTTCATAAGACTTCTTTTTTGTGTGTAAAGGTAAAAAATTAGATTGTATGGAATAACTTTTAGCGATTATTTTTCTTATAAAGTGTTTTAGATTCTGATCCGTTTAGCAAGCGTTTCATATTTTTTCGGTGTGTAAAAAGCAAAAGAATGGCAACGAAAAATGCTAAATATTGGAGTATTTCATTCGAAGGAGGAAACAAAAACACAACAAAAAACGGAAATGACAAGCCTGCAAAAATACTTCCGACAGATACATATCCTGTTGCAAGCAACAAAATTACAAAAACACATAAAGCACATAAAGCGGCGTGTGGAAACAATCCCAAAGCAACGCCTAATAAAGTGGCAACGCCTTTTCCTCCTCTAAATCCGGCAAAAACAGGAAATATATGTCCCAACACAACAGCAAGAGCACAAGCTAAACTCAGATATGCCGTTGCTTCGCCGCCTCCTGTCAGTGTAAAAATTAATGGTGCTAATTTTACAGCGGCAAAACCTTTCGACACATCAATC
Source organism: Lentimicrobiaceae bacterium (assembly GCA_031262365.1). Classification (GTDB taxonomy): domain Bacteria; phylum Bacteroidota; class Bacteroidia; order Bacteroidales; family F082; genus JAISHW01. Next base: position 7,638 of record JAISHW010000001.1, on the reverse strand, counting down.
AATAAAACAGGAATTCCTGCTTTCAGTCCCAACACCCGAATGGTGTTTGTAGCACCGGCATTTCCCGATCCTTGCGTGCGTACGTCAACTCCGAAAAACAATTTCCCGATCCAAACAGCAGTTGGAATAGAGCCTAACAAATAAGCGCAAAATATTGCAAATAAGTAACCTATAAGCATGCTATGGATTATTAAACCAGTTATTCAAGTTATTTACTTTTCAAAAATAGCTGCTACCCAATTGTTTTTCGATTCGAAATGCTTTAGTTGCATTTGAAGTTTAGCGGCTTCTTTTTTGATGGCTTCCAAATCTTCGGTATAAAAACCGCTAAAAAAGATCAAGCCATTTTTTCGTAAGGCTTTTGCATAATGATGCATGTCGTTGAGCAAAATATTGCGGTTAATATTTGCTAAAATAATGTCGAACGTCCGGTTTCCGATTGTTGTGGCATTTCCTAACTCGACAACAATATCTTGTGTGTCGTTGTGTATGATATTGTCGAGCGCGTTGCGGTAAGCCCATTCGTCGTTGTCGATTGCAATAACGGTTTTGGCTCCCAATTTTTTTGCCAAAATGGCTAAAACAGCCGTTCCGCTTCCCATGTCGAGCACATCGCGATCGGTGAAATCGGTTCGCGACATCAATTCGATAAGCTGCGAAGTTGTTTCGTGGTGCGCCGTTCCGAACGACATTTTAGGTTCGATAACCAAATCGTACAAATAGTTGTCATCGGCTTCGTGAAATGGTGCTCTGATGCGGCATTTTTCGTTTACAATCACCGGTTCGTACGATAATTCCCAGATTTCATTCCAGTCTTTTTCGGGCATTTTTTCAGCCGAAAGAAACTGAATTTCAGCAAAAATCGTATTCTCCATCAGAATGTTTTGCAGTGCTTTTTGGTCGAAATCTTGTTCGGGGCAATAGGCTTTGAAACAGTTTTCGTCTTCCATAAAACTGTCGTAACCGATTTCGCCTAAAAGTGCCACAAGAATATCTTTTTGTACTTCCGATTCGGGAAGTGTCAGGCTAACTTCGATGTATTTCATACGTCAATCTTTTATTTTCTAAGGTCGTATGGAACTCGCATGTAAATAAAAATTATTATTTTTTGTACGCAAATCACTGATTTACACGCATCGTTTCATCAAATATTTGACGCTTGAATACAAATCGAAACAAATTCATCTGCTTTGAGCGAAGCTCCGCCAATGAGACCGCCATCTACTCCGGGCTGCGCAAAAATATCTTTTACATTTTTAGAATTGCAGCTGCCACCGTAAAGAATCATCGTTGCTTGGGCTACTTCCGAACCATAGCGTTCGTCAATCAATTTGCGGATATATGCGTGCATTTCACCAGCTTGCTCGGGCGTGGCATTCATGCCGGTTCCGATTGCCCAAACAGGTTCGTAAGCGATGATTATTTTCGAAAATTCGTTGGTGTCGAGATGAAACAAACCATGGCGCACTTGACGACGAACTACTTCAAAATGTTTTTCGGATTCGCGTTCGGGCAACAATTCGCCGACGCAAAATATCGGAATAATGCCGTTTTCAAGTGCTTGGTCAACTTTTGCTTTGAGTATTTTATCATCTTCTTCGAAATATTTTCTTCTTTCACTGTGTCCGATAATGCAATACGTTACGCCCATCGACTCAAGCATTGCTGCCGAAATTTCACCTGTATAAGCTCCTTGATCAAAGGCACTTAGGTTTTGTGCACCTACTTCGAACATTTGATATTCTTCGCAACAATCTGTTGCCATTTCGAGGTATGTAAAAGGAGGACAAATAATTATTTCCGTATCTAATTCGTCAATTTCTTCGAGACGATCCATTAAATCGCCTAATAAATCATCTGCTTCTTGAAATGTCAAATTCATTTTCCAGTTTCCTGCAACAATTTTTTTTCTCATACGCTGTATTTTAAATCTTTAAATGTTTTTAAGTGAGTCGAATTCTCGGATCCAATAATCCGTATACAATATCGACAAATATATTAATAATAATCAACATAAAGGCGATCAAAAGTACAGAACCCATAATAACAGGAAAATCGTACTTTTCAAGCGCATCAACAATCACAACGCCGATACCTTTCCAATCAAAAACGTATTCGACAAATACGGCTCCTGCCAGCAACGAGGCAAACCAACCCGAAACGGCTGTTACAACAGGATTCATGGCATTGCGAAGCGCATGAACAGCAATAACACGTACTTCTTTTAAGCCTTTTGCACGTGCCGTGCGAATGTAATCGGTCGATAGTGTTTCGAGCAAAGATGTACGTGTCAGTTCGGTTACAATTGCTAACGGACGAATTCCTAAAGTAATTGCGGGCAAAATTAAATTTTTCAAATCGAGGTATTCGCCGTGTCCGTATTCATCAATCGAATACAAACTTCCGTACATATTCAATCCGGTAAAACTTTCGAGCAAGAATCCGAAAATCCAAGCCATGAGTATCGCCGCAAAAAACGAAGGCAACGACATTCCTATTGTTGTGATAACCAATACAAGACGATTAAAAAAAGGCGTATTAACTACCGCTGCAACAATTCCGATCAACACCCCTATTATTAAGGCAAAAAGTATCGAAACCGATGCTAATAACAATGTTTTCGGGAAAGCTTCGAGCAAAACAGCACCAACAGTTCGTTTACTTTGATACGATTTTTGCAAATACGGCATTTTGAGAAGCACAACTGTGTTTGAAATGCTTGCTATGTGAAGTGTTGAGCCATATTTTTCGAACTGGTTTTCAGATGTTGTATCAATTTTGTAAAACGATAGCGGCAACAAATCATTCAAGTAATTAAAATACCGCACAACAAGTGGCTTATCGAGACCTAATTCTTTATGAATAGCATCAACAGCTTCCTGATCAGCTCGTTGCCCGAGCATCATACGCGCCGGATCGCCCGGCAATATATTGAAAAGCAAAAACACAAGCGTTACAACACCAAACAAAACAGCAATTCCGTAAAGCATCCGACGCAATATAAATTTCAACATTTTCAGCGAATTTGATTCTGTATTTCGGTCCACTTTTTACCTGTCGGGTAGTCGTTTTGGTGCCATTTAGCTCTGATTGTACCTTTGTCAAGCCAAACCAAACCCGGATTCGTTCTGATCATGGTTTTAAGCATGATGCCGTCTGCCAAAAATACGGAATTAAAATACGGATAATATGCCGCTATTTTTTCAATTTCATCAGGTAAACTTGCTGTAATCCATAGGTATTCAATGTTGTTTTGATCGAATTCATGAATCATACGACCTACTTTTTCCATGTCTTTTTCCGACATTTTCGATAAATCGTACGATACAAAAACAAAAACATTTTCCCATTCCAAGATTGATTCTGTAACATCATCACCTTCAAGTGTTTCAACTACAAAATCGAATTCTTGTTCAGTTCCTTGTTTTTCGACACGTTGTCCTACATATTCCCATTTCGAAAGCCAAACTGAGTCGTTCCATGGATAATTCGGTGATATATATTCTTGACTTTCACCTGTTTCAATATTTTTATATTGCAAATAATAAACAGCATCGGCATCGGATTGCATTTCGATTTTGTTTCCCACTTTGTAAGGGCGAAAATCAATCAACGGCAAATGACGGTAGTTGTAAAATGAAAACAGCATCAGCACAACAAAATAAATTACGGCTAAAGACCATTGTGTAAAACATTTAAGCGAACTTTTGTAGTTATTGCGCGACAAGAAAATAATGACAACAAAAACATCAAGCACGATATTTTTATAGAACGTTTCCCAGTTTGTCAATTTAATAGCATCGCCGAAGCAGCCACAATCAGGAACGGGTTCAAAAATGGCATCATTTAACGTGAGTAAGGTAAAAAATGCCATTAGCAACGTTACAATCCACGATGTGAATTTCATTTTGATGTTAGAAAGCAACATAGCACCAACCGTAAATTCGAAAGCACAGAGCATTACAGAAAGAAAAAGCGAAAACATCATTGCCCATTCCATTCCGAAAGCAATAAAATAATCGTCGAGTTTGTAGGCAAATCCAAGTGGGTCGACTCCTTTTACAAATCCCGAAAAAACAAATACTACGCCAACAAACAGACGGCTAAAAGTGCGAAAAAAACGATTCATAAGTCATTTATTTTGTTTGTTCTTGAATCAAAATCAGGGCAAAAACGGCGTAATTTAAAATATCGAAATAATTGCTGTCGGCACCTTCCGAAGCGATTGTAGCACCTTCGTTGTTTTCTATTTCTTTGATACGCAATAGTTTCACTAAAATAATATCGGTAATTGAACTGATACGCATATTGCGCCAAGCTTCGTCATAATCGTGATTTTTACATTCCAGCAATTCGCAAGCTTTTTTTACAACAGCATCGTACCATTTTTCGGCATCCTCAACATTCAAATCGGGAGTGTCGGCAACGCCTTTCCAGATTTGAATGAGTGCTATAACCGAATAGTTAACAATACCAATAAAATCCGATTCGATCCCTTCGTCCACTTTCGATACTTTTTTCGTTTGCACCGAACGGATTCTGTTTGCTTTGATGTATAATTGATCCGTAAGCGAAGGCAAACGAAAAATACGCCATGATGCGCCATAATCGCGCATTTTATTCAAAAACAGTTCTTTACAACGAGTTATTACGGTATTGTATTGCGATTCGGTATTTAATTCTGTCATAAACAATCGTTCATTTAGTATTTTTGCGGCAACGTTCTATTTAGAAGCACTCATTCCTTTTCGGAAATGGCGCATAAAATTAAGAAAAAATCGCCTCATGGAATTTGTTTTTAACGATAAGCATTTTTTTTCGGAATCACCTGTCGTTATGGGCATTCTGAATCTTACAACCGATTCTTTTTTCGATGGTGGAAGTTACCTGACCGAAGAAAAATGGATTTTGCGCACGAAAGAAATGCGCGATCAAGGTGCTGCCATTATTGATATCGGTGCTTTGTCGACACGACCCGGAGCTTCGGAAATTTCCGAACAGGAAGAAATCAACCGGCTTTTAAAACCCATCAAAACACTTGTTGAGCTGTTTCCCGAAATGATTATTTCGGTCGATACATACCGCCAACGTGTCGCCGAAAAATGTCTGGAAATCGGAGCTTGTATCGTCAATGATATTTCGGGCGGACAATTCGATTCGAAAATGCTCGATTTTATTGGAGAAAACAAAATTCCTTACATCTTAACGCACACCAAAGGAACGCCCGCAACGATGCAACGCGATCCGATTGAAAAAAATTGCAGTCGTATGGTACTTGAATTTTTCGAGCAACAAACCGAAAAACTACTGCTTCGTTATGGCGCACAACAAATTATACTCGATCCGGGATTCGGTTTCGGGAAAACACTCGAAGCGAATTATGAACTACTCGGAAAACTTGCTTCGCTACGCATACACAACTTTCCGATTCTTGTTGGCGTATCACGCAAATCGATGATTTATAAACTGCTTCAAACTACACCCGATGAAGCACTGAACGGAACAACAACCATCAACACAATTTCACTGCTGAACGGTGCCGATATTTTACGTGTTCATGATGTCAAACAAGCCGTTGAAACACTAAAATTGTATCAAACATACACAAAAGCAAACCAGTAAAATCGAAACTTTCGTAATAAAGTGTAAATTTGTGGCTAAGATTAGTGAAAATTATGCTCCATTTTTTTACCACAGCTTTTATTCAAGTACGTTTTTTTGATGTTGTCGACATTATTTTAGTAGCTGTACTTCTTTACACGCTTTATCGTCTGCTACGAGGAACCGCCGCCATCAATATTTTTTTGGGAATTATCGCTATTTTTCTGGCATGGAAACTCGTTACAGCACTTCGGATGAAACTTTTAGGCGACATTTTGGGATCATTTGTAAGTGTAGGATTTATTGCGCTCATCATTATTTTTCAACCCGAAATAAGACGTTTCCTTTTAGCTGTCGGCACTTCCGGTTTCATCAAAAAAATTACGCACAAACTTTCTTTTCTTCGTTCACAACTTTCCGAAAAAACAATTATAGACATCACAATCATTAGCAATGCCTGCCTATCAATGAGTAATAAAAAAGAGGGAGCACTCATTGTTATTTGTCGCGAAAACGAATTGTTTGAAACGATTCAAACAGGTGTAAAAATAGATGCTGTTATCAGTCAAAGCCTGATCGAAAACATTTTTTTCAAAAACAGCCCACTTCACGATGGTGCAATGATCATCAGCGACAACAAAATAGCTGCGGCAGGGTGCATTCTTCCTATCACAAAACAACTCAATCTGCCCGGTCGACCGGGATTGCGCCACCGCGCCGGAATTGGCATTAGCGAACAAAGCGATGCCCTCGTTATCATCGTTTCGGAAGAAACAGGAGAAATCAGTATGGCATCAAATGGCACACTAACACAAATTCAAAAGACTGATTTAAACCAAATTATACAGAATGAATTGGGAGGAAATGAGGAAATGACAGATCGTGATTTAGTATCTAAAAACTAAAATAGCGTTTCTCTCTCCATCTTTATTTGCTATTCTTTTATTTAACATCTTATTAACATTTTAACATTCATGGTCAACGCATCAAAACTTATATTTTGTTGAAAATCAATAATATATAAACAAGATGATTATTGCAAGTCTTAGTTGTAATTAGCTAAAAAATAAGCATATTACAGATTTTAAGGTTAACTCTTTTTTTGAGGTGCTATGAAAAATAGTTAGCGGTTCGATAAAGGAAAAAGTCCTTATCTTTTAGACCGTAGTTTGCCGAGACGAACCGTTCAATTTTTCCGTTTAGCCTTTCGGCTTTTGCATTTGTCATTCCGTTTTTGAAGAAGTTGATGATTTGTGATTGGTGTTTCCGAATCATTTTGACCACGCTTTTAAATTCATCCAAAACGACAGCCTCTTCATACCAATTCTCAAGATTTTTAACAAGTTGCTCAATCGGAGTAAGTCGGTTTTGATAGTTGTACCACTGCTTAAATTTTTGGCTGATTTCATACGCCATTTTCAACTCGTTGTTTGTTTTAAATAACGGATTCATAATCTCTTCTGTTTCCTTACTCCATTTGTCTTTCGACTGTGTAACGGCGTGCGATACGCGCCTGAGTTGTTCTATTTGCAGGAGCAACTGCTTGTCTTGCGGTGTCCGTTTTTTTCCTTTGGAAAGTTGTGATTGCAACGATTTGACCGTTTTTGAACGGACATCACAGACCGTTTGATAGACGTATTTCATTACATGAAATTTATCGACAATTTGCGCTGCTTTTGGTACTAAATGATTGAAAACTAATGCGTATGTTGCGCTCATATCCATGCTGATGTGTTGAATTTTATTCAAATCTGTCCCAAAATGTTTCAAGGCTTGTTCCACATATTCCGCTTTGCAGCTTTCCACCATCAAGGCGATTTTTCCGGTCTCGTTGTTGCTCAAAATCGTGAATCCGTCGTGCCCGATTGCTTTGTCGTCAATGCTCATATCGGATCCGATATTTTCCGCTTTACAAACATAAAGCGGCTTCTCTGTTACCGCGCCCGTAGATTTATCGACCAACTTAATATGCTCCGAACACCATTTCTTTTGTTCTTTATCTGTTTGATAATCACTTAAATGATTTTTATACCAATG
>JAISHW010000116.1 GCA_031262365.1 Lentimicrobiaceae bacterium | reverse complement strand
GCGTTTAATTCCGCTTTGCGGTCTTTTCCTCCTCGCGGCTCAGCATAATCCGCAAGCGGCTTCTGCTTTCGCTCCGCAACGTCGGTTACTTGGCGTAAATGAGCATTTTGGCGAGGGAGTGTAACGCAGTATTTTGGGTTTTTAGAGGCTCCCTAAATATAACCTAATCAACTTTCGTGAGTAGTTTAAATTATTCATTTGCAGTACAATAAACTCAAAATGATTTATTTTAGCTTTATTTGTTCGAACTAATTACCTTTGCGGCAAAAAAATAAATCCAGAAACAATGGAAATAAACGAAATCGTATCGTTAGTATTAGGAAAGATTGTTGTAGGCGAAGCGCATAAATTCGATAAAATTGATCGGGTATTTGCGTCCGATTTGATGAGCGATGTACTTACGGTTATCAACGACAAATCGTTGATGCTGATAACCGGTTTGGCAAATCTTCAAACAATACGCACCTGTGAAATGTCGGACATCAAAGTTATTTTGTTTGCACGTGGCAAAGTAGCATCGGAAGAAATGCTCGAATTGGCGAAAGAAAACGATATGGTACTGATCGAGTCGAAATATTCGATGTATCGCATCTCAGGAATATTATATCAAGCTGGTTTACAGCCTGTTTATTAAAAAACAAGAGGAAAAACTGTGGATTTTGAATATAAAATAGAAGGCGACGATTTCACCAATGCCGGAGCAGCTTCGAGTGCTGTAAAAAAAATGCTGAACCAAGTTGGCGTGCGTCCCGATATCATTAAGCGCACGGTAGTAGCCTTATATGAAGCCGAAGTAAATATCGTCGTGCACGCATACAGAGGCACAATCAAAATTGATATCGACGAAGAAAAAATACACATTCGTCTCGAAGACGAAGGTCCGGGTATTCCCGATATCGATCGGGCGATGCAAAAAGGCTATTCGACAGCAACGCCCCGTGTACGTGAAATGGGATTTGGAGCCGGAATGGGACTGCCAAACATGAAATCAAATGCTGATTCGCTTGTTGTAACATCTGAAGTCGGGAAAGGAACAACAGTCGAAATAACAAATTATTTCAACTAATGGAATCGTTTCATCACGCGTTAAAATTCAAATACGACCTTTGTATGGGTTGTTCTCATTGTACAAGTGTTTGTCCGACAGGTGCTATTCACGTAGAAAAAGGTCACCCGATTCTAAATCCAAACCGATGCATCGATTGTGGTCGTTGCTACTTGGCTTGTCCGGTCAACGCGATTTATATTGAGCAAGACGATTTTCAAACAATCTACAACTATAAATATCCCGTTGTTCTTATTCCGTCGATTTTCAGCGCACAATTTCCGGAAACGATTAACCAGTGCGCCATTTTGTCGTCGATCCATCATTTGGGATTTCAATATGTTTATGAAACCGAAAAAAGCGTTGATATTGTAAAATCGGTTATCAATAAACAAGTAACTGATTCGGGAAGCATGAAACCAATTATTTCGACTTTTTGTCCGGCAATAGTTCGTTTGATCCAAGTAAAATATCCGTCGTTGGTTTCGAATTTGTTACTAATAAAACCGCCTTTGGATTTGACGGCTATGTACATCAAAAAATTTCTGACAGAAGAAAAAGGAATTCCCGCCGAAGATATTGGCGTATTTTATGTATCGCCTTGCGCAGCAAAAATTGCAGCTATAAAAAGCCCTGTCGGCGACGAAAAATCACCCGTTGATGGCGTGCTCAACATGAATTATTTTTACAGTAAAGTGTACCGTGTTATTAAACAAGGTGTATATAAACTGCGCGAAGAAAACGATTTTCATACATTGTCAAAAAAAAGTATTTTGTGGTCGCTTACCGAAGGCGAAATCAACAATATTCCAACCGGTCGCAACTTGGCAATCGACGAAGTACACAACGTATCGCAATTTTTGGATAAAGTTGAAAACGAAGATGTTAAAAACATCGACTTTTTAGAACTTCGTGCTTGCGATCAAAGCTGTGCCGGAGGTATTTTGTGCGCCGGAAACCGTTTTTTGATCGCTGAGCGGCAGAAAAAAAGAGCCCAAAAATCACCGGATGAAGTTTTACCAGAAGACAATAACCTGCTGAATTACAAAGATTATCTGGTCGAAAACATTAAAGTTGGAAAAGTCTATCCGCGCTCAATGGACAAACTCGATGACAATATATCCATTGCCATGCGAAAAATGAAAAAATCGTATGAAATCAACGACAGCCTGCCACAAGTCGATTGCCGTATTTGCGGCTATCAAACTTGCAAAGCACTGTCGGAAGCCATTGTAAACAACCAAGCAACACTGAAACAATGTTTTTTTGTACAACGTATTTTAGAACAAACCGACCGGCTGACGACAACAGAAGCCATGAACATTATCAAAGCCGTTTGGGGCGATAAAAAACTGAATAAAGACAGCATAAAATCACTCAACTTAGAGTAAACCGAATTTTATACACAAGCGTAGGGCGACCCGTGCCTCAATCAACATTTAAACAAAAAATCAAACGACATAATCTAAACTGACAGAAAAAAATACTAAATTTGGAGATCCGAACAGACAAGATGAATTACAATAAAATTGACATAGAACCCAATTTAGTTTTAGAAGATTTGGTTGGCTATATTTCCAAAAATGGCGTTCAACGAAGCATCAAACCTATTTACAAAACAGACGACTTTGCTCTCTACAATGACGACAGTTTGGAAGTGATGAGTCGCTTTCCCGACAACTACGTTGATATGATTTTTGCCGACCCGCCATATATGTTGTCCAATGACGGTTTTACTTGCCAAAACGGACGAATGGTTTCGGTAAATAAAGGTAAGTGGGACAAATCAAAAGGTTTTGACGAAGATTTAGAATTTCACGAAACGTGGCTGAAAGAATGCAAACGTATTCTCAAACCCGAAGGAACAATTTGGGTTAGCGGAACTTACCATAGCATTTATCAATGCGGTTTTCTGTTACAGAAACTCAACTATCATTTGCTTAACGACATTACTTGGTTTAAGCCAAATGCTTCGCCAAACTTGTCGTGCAGGTTTTTTACGGCTTCACACGAAACGGTTTTGTGGGCACGCAAAGACAAAAAAGCAAAGCACCATTTTGATTACGAAGCAATGAAAAACGGACGTTTTCCAGAAGACAACATAAAGAAACCCGACTTGCAAATGCGAAGTGTTTGGAGTATTCCGACACCTGCTCCAAGCGAAAAACAATTCGGCAAACACCCGACACAAAAACCGTTGGCTTTGTTGAAACCTAATTCTTGGGACGTTCTCCTGCGGGTCAGTCTATCTGCTACCTATCCTCGTTGTTTCGCTACGCTTCACTGCGGGCTTTCCACTTCTATCCCTCACGCAATAAGAGAAGCTGCATAAATGAATCTCAACTTCAATACATCGTTAGCAAATGGCTATTCAAGCAATTCTCAAATTGCACGAATTTTAACCGAAAATTGGGTATTGAATAATTCATATTGTCCAAGTTGCGGGGATTTACCGCTAAATGAATTTGAAAATAATCGTCCTGTTGCTGATTTTTACTGCAAAACTTGTAGCGAGGAATTTGAGCTAAAAAGTAAAAACGGGAAATTATCCAGCATGATTACAGACGGAGCTTATTCGTCAATGATAGAGAGAATAAAGTCAGACAATAATCCTAATTTCTTCTTTCTCACTTACACAAAACAATGGACCGTGAACGATTTTCTGATAATTCCAAAACAATTTTTCACACCAGAAATTATTATACAAAGACCTCCATTAAAAGCGACGGCAAGGCGTGCTGGTTGGGTGGGTTGTAATATTGATATTGCAAAAGTTGCTGATGCCGGAAAGATTTTTTTAATTAAGAACGCAAAAATTTCCAATCGTGAAATTGTAAAGGAGACCTTTAACAAAACGTTATTCCTTCGTGAGAAAAGCAAAGAATCGAAAGGTTGGATTTTAGATATTTTAGTATGTGTAGATTCTATTAAAAAAGATATTTTTACTTTAAACGATATTTATAGCTTTGAGAGAGAACTAAGATTAAAATACCCCAATAACAATTTTATAAAAGACAAAATCAGACAGCAATTACAAGTTTTGAGAGATAAAGGAATTATTGAGTTTGTAAGTCGTGGTAATTATAGAAAAGCGAAATATGGATAAGTTAATAAGGACAAATGAACTACTGGGATTAATTTTAAGCAACCCAAAGAAGTTTGTTGAAGCAAGACTTTTATTGAATGGAGTGGCTGCCACTCATTTTTTATTCAACAACGGGAAAACTTTGTTTAATGAAGGGATTGATGGCAAAGAGCAAAAATTAAATTTTAATACTTTTGAAAACCAATATACGAATTGTTTTTGGAAAGTAGATAATATCGTTTAGCAAAATTCATCGGGCAAGATTTGGCAGAATTAGCAGTAAAATACAACATCACAACATTTAAAGACGGAAAGCAAAACAAAGGCTGGAAAGGTTTTACGCTTGAACATTTGGCAGGACTTTCCAACGATAACAAACAAGCACCAAACGGACTTGGCTTTGAACTCAAATCAACTGCGTTTTACAAAGTCAAAGGAATTTGGACACCAAAAGAAACTTTTGCTATTACGATGATAAACCCAGCCAACTTGGTTGAAACACCATTTTTCAAAAGTCATTGTTGGGAAAAGTTAAAAGCATTGGTTTATTGTGCTGTATCGTGGAACGGGAAACACAACGAGAAATCGGAACTCTTAAAAGTTCAGTCGTTTGATTTTTTGGAAAGCGAAACACTTATCAAAGAAATTGAAGCAGACTACGAGTTCATACGCAACAAATGTGCAACACAAGGTTTTGCAGCATTGACAGGAAAAGATGGAAAATGGATACAAGCAAGGACAAAAGGAGCAGGACACGGATCAACAAGCAGAGCATTTTATGCAAGAAAAACATTGATACAAGAGATAATAAAACTTGAAGAATAACGCCTGTGCATAGCTTAGCGTAATTGGCTTGACATCGCACAAAAAGCCAACTACACCAAGATCCGAACCGTTAAATTTCATTCAAAAAAAATTAAGAAAACACAGATACAAATGACAGTAAAAGAATTAGTCGAAAAACTGAACTTAACAGTTTTTTGTGGCGAAAATGCACTTAACCGAACAATTGAAGGCGGTTACGCATCCGACCTTCTGAGCGATGTAATGGGATTTGCAAAGGCAGATAATATATGGATTACGTTGCAAACACATAAAAACGTCATTGCAATCGCATCGTTGAAAGATTTGGCAGCCATTATTTTGGTAAAAGGAAACAAACCCGACGACGATACGCTCGAACAAGCCAAAGAAGAAAACATTCCGATTCTGGGAACAAAAGAAGAAACATTCAACACAATCGGAAAAGTTTACCAGTTGATTAACAGCTAAATCGCGTATTAAAACTCCTGATGAACCGTTTTAAAGCCGATTTACACATACACACGCTGCTTTCTCCTTGCGGCGATTTAGATATGACTCCCGATCATATCATCGAATTGGCTTTGCAAAAAGGAATCGATATCATCGGCATTACCGATCACAACGCAACTTTACATTGCAAACTGTCGGAAAAATACGCACGCAACCGCGATATTTTTGTTCTTTGCGGAGCTGAAGTAACAACGAAAGAAGAAGCACACTGTTTGGCTTTTTTCGAAAATCACGAAACACTCGATGCCTTTCAAAATTATATCAACGAACAGCTGCCCGACATTCCAAATGCACCTGATTTTTTTGGCGATCAAGTTCAAATCGATGAAGAAATGAACATCGTTTACGAAGAACTGCGACTACTCACATCGGGCTTGAATAAGAGCATCAATGCCATCGCTGAAAAAGTACATGAGTTGAACGGGATTTTTATTCTGGCACATATCGACAAACAAAAAAACAGCGTCATCTCGCAATTAGGTTTTATTCCATTCGATTTGAGGTACGATGCCATTGAATTGTCGGAACACGGCAAAAAAGCGGAAATTCTGAAACAATATCCGTATTTGGAAGGCAAAACTTTTATTCGCAGTTCCGATGCACATTTTCCCGGACAAATCGGAAAAGTATCGTGCTATTTTGAAATACAAACACGCACTTTCGACGAAATACGAAAAGCACTTCGGCAACAAGATGGCAGACGTGTGATTTTAGAACCTTAAAAACGGAAATGAATTTATAATTAACTATTAATCACTTTTTTATTTTCTATTCCCTTCTTAAAAACCATGAAAGATCTCTCGTTGCATATCATGGATATTTTGCAAAACTCCACACGCGCCGGAGCCAGTGAAATAACGCTTGACATTGTCGAAAATAAAACCAACGACACATTACGAATCACCTTCATCGATAACGGATCAGGGATGAGCGAAGAAACCTTGCAACATGTTCTAGATCCGTTTTTTACCACACGTACCACACGGAAAGTCGGATTAGGACTTTCGTTGCTCAAGCAAAATGCTGAAATGACCGGCGGAAATCTAAATATAAAATCACAATTAGGTGTTGGAACAGAAGTTGTTGTTGTTTTTGGCTTATCACATATCGATCGTCCACCAATGGGTGATTTAGCCGGAACAGTTGTTTTGACCGCTTCTGCAAATCCAAATATTCGATTTATTTTCCATTATCAAACAGATGTCATTGACTATACATTCGACACCAAAGAAGTCAACGAAGCGCTCGACGGAATTTCACTTCAAGAACCGGAAGTCATTTCGTATCTCAGAGAAATGATAGCGGAAAATATTACACAGAAATAGCTTGTTAGGCTTTTTTATTCCAATAAATACTCCTACTTTTGCGCACAAAGTAAATGCATTTTAAAGCGCCAGTCTTTATCCAATAAAAATTGGCGTAAGTAATTAATATTAAAGTATTTAATACTTATGGAAAAAATAAAATCATTGGCCGATTTGAAGAAAAAAAGAGAAGACCTTCAATCAGGCATCAAATTGCGTGAGCAAGGCGACAACATTGAAGAAATGATTCAGGTAAAAGTTGCCATGGCAACTTGCGGAATCGCTTCAGGCGCAAAACAAGTAATGGACATCTTAATCAACGAACTCAACAAAAGAAATATCCCCGCCGTAGTAACCCAAACAGGTTGCATGGGATATTGCTATGCCGAGCCAACCGTTGAAGTGAAAAAACCGGGTCAAGAACCAATCGTTTTCGGTTATGTAACTCCTGAAAAAGCAGAAGAACTCGTAACCAAATACATCATTAACAACGAGATACTAGAAGGCGTTATTCCGGTAAATTACGAATCAATAGAAGATAAATAATCCTTTAAAGCGATTTCATAATGGCGACATACAAATATCATGTTTTGATTTGTGGCGGTACGGGATGTCGTGCCTCACAAAGCAATAAAATAATCGACAACTTTAAGCGATTGCTTAAAGAAAACGGTCTTGAAAAAGAAGTACAAGTTGTCGAAACCGGCTGTTTCGGTTTTTGTGAAAAAGGACCTATCGTAAAAATCCTTCCCGACAACACGTTCTACATCGAAGTAAAACCTGAAGACGTAGAAGAAATTATCAACGAACACGTCATCAAAGGAAGAAAAGTACAACGCTTACTTTATGTCGATCCGAAAACTTCGGAACACAAAGCCGACTCGAAACACATGGGATTCTACAAAAAACAATTGCGCATCGCTTTACGCAACGCTGGTTTTATCAATCCTGAAAACATCGACGAATACATTGCTCGCGACGGTTACAAAGCATTAGCCACTGTTTTAGAACAAAACGATCCACAAGCGACAATCGATATCATCAAAAAATCAGGTCTTCGCGGTCGCGGCGGCGGTGGTTTCCCAACAGGTTTGAAATGGGAAATTGCAAGCAAAAATGCTGCCGACCAAAAATACATGATCTGTAATGCCGACGAAGGTGACCCGGGTGCATTTATGGATCGCTCAATCCTCGAAGGCGACCCACATTCCGTCATCGAAGCAATGGCGATAGGCGGATTCTGTATCGGAGCCACAAAAGGTTTAATTTATATCCGAGCCGAATACCCATTAGCAATCGAACGTTTGAAAGTAGCCATCGGTCAAGCACGTGAATACGGCTTGTTAGGAAAAAATATTTTTGAATCCGGATTCGATTTCGATATAGACATTCGTTACGGTGCCGGCGCATTTGTTTGCGGAGAAGAAACTGCCTTAATCCACTCAATGGAAGGTTTTCGCGGCGAACCGACTTTCAAACCACCGTTCCCGGCACAAGAAGGCTATCTCAAAAAACCTTCAAATGTTAACAACGTTGAAACATTTGCAAACATTCCGGTAATCATCAACAAAGGATGGGAATGGTTCTCATCGATCGGAACAGAAAAATCAAAAGGAACAAAAGTATTTGCATTAGCAGGTCAAATCAACAACGTTGGTCTGATCGAAGTACCTATGGGCATTACCCTTCGTGAAGTTATTTACGAAATCGGCGGTGGCATCAAAAACGGTAAAAAATTCAAAGCCGTTCAAACAGGAGGTCCTTCTGGCGGATGCTTAACAGAAAAATTCCTTGACACACCAATTGACTATGACAACTTACTTGCAGCCGGTTCGATGATGGGATCGGGCGGTATGATCATCATGGACGAAACCAGTTGTATGGTATCGGTAGCAAAATTCTACCTCGAATTTACAGTCGAAGAATCATGCGGAAAATGCACACCTTGCCGTATCGGAAACAAACGTTTGTATGAAACTTTGGAAAAAATCACAAACGGCAACGGAACACTTGAAGATTTAGACTTATTACGCAATTTAAGTACCGTCATCAAAGACACCGCTCTTTGTGGTTTGGGACAAACATCACCAAATCCAGTACTTTCGACGATTGATAACTTCTACGACGAATACCTCGCACACGTTGTCGACAAAAAATGTCCGGCAGGTCAATGTAAAGCGTTAAAAAGATATGTTATTGATCCTGACAACTGTATTGGTTGTACGGCTTGCGCAAGAGCATGTCCGGTAGGTGCCATCAAAGGAGAGAAAAAACTTCCTCACGAAATCACACAAAGCCTGTGTATCAAGTGCGGCACTTGTTACGAAAAATGTAAGTTTAATGCGATTAAAATTCAGTAAAAAAAGAGGTTAGATATATGGAAACGATAAAATTAACCATAGATAATAAATCAGTTGAAGTTGTAAAAGGAACAACAATTCTTAGTGCAGCTCATAAGTTAGGAATTTCAATTCCGACACTTTGTCATCTGAAAATGCACGACTTAAACATTCATAACAAACCGGGAAGTTGCCGTATCTGTATTGTCGAAATCGAAGGACGCCGCAACCTAGCTCCGGCATGTGTTACCGAATGTGCGGAAGGAATGATTGTCCAAACAAGCTCTGTTCGTGTTATCAATGCACGTCGCACCGTTTTAGAACTCATTCTCAGCGACCACCCTGCCGATTGCCTTACCTGTGCAAAAAGCGGAAACTGCGAATTACAAAACTTAGCTGTTCGTTTAGGAATCAGAGAATTACACTATAACGGCGAAAAATCGAATTACCAACTCGAAGTTTCAGCTTCTATCGTTCGCGACATGAACAAATGTATCATGTGTCGTCGTTGCGAAACCATGTGTAACGAATTCCAAACCGTTGGCGCATTATATGCCATCGAACGCGGATTCCCGGCTGTTGTATCAACAGCATTCAATCAAACACTAAAAGAATCTCCTTGTACATTCTGCGGACAATGTGTCGCCGTTTGTCCGGTAGGAGCCTTAACAGAAGTTGATTTCACACCAAAAGTAATTCGCGCACTTGCCGATAAAAAGAAAACTGTTGTTGTACAAGTTGCTCCCGCAGTACGTGTCGCCTTAGGCGAAGAGTTCGGAATGGAACCCGGAACAATCGTAACAGGAAAACTTACAACAGCACTTAAAAACCTTGGATTCGATTACGTATTCGATACCGATTGGAGTGCCGACCTTACCATCATGGAAGAAGGAACCGAATTGATCGGACGTATCACAAAATATCTGAACGGCGATAAAGACGTAAAACTTCCGTTATTGACATCGTGCTGCCCTGCATGGGTAAACTTTTTCGAATACAATTTCCCTGAATTAAAGGAAATTCCTTCGACAGCAAAATCACCGCAACAAATGTTCGGAGCTATTGCTAAATCCTATTTTGCCGACAAAATTAACGTAAAACGCGAAGACATGATCGTTGTTTCGGTAATGCCTTGTTTGGCTAAAAAATATGAATGTGCACGCGACGAATTTAAAGTAAACGACAACCCGGATGTTGATTACTCAATCACAACACGCGAATTAGCACACCTGATTAAACTTGTTAATATCGACTTCAACTCACTCGAAGAAACTCCTTTCGATAGTCCACTTGGCGAATCGACAGGAGCCGCTGTTATTTTCGGAACAACAGGAGGAGTTATCGAAGCCGCTTGTCGTACAGCATACGAATTGATTACCAAGAAAAAGTTAGAACGAATCGATTTTACCGAATTGCGTGGTATCAAAGGAATCCGTTCGGCAACAATCGATTTCGACGGACTCAAGTTAAACATCGGTATTGCACACGGTCTGAGCAACGCTCGCACATTGCTCGAACAAATTAAAAATGGTGTTTGCGAATTTCATGCAATCGAAGTAATGGCTTGTCCCGGAGGTTGTATCAATGGTGGCGGTCAGCCGTTACACCACGGAAATACAGACATCGTCGAAGCACGCTGGGATGCCATCTACGAAGCCGACCGTAATATGCCAATCCGCAAATCGCACGAAAATCCTTCTATCCAAAAGATATACAAAGAATTTTTAGGAGCACCTTGCGGACACAAATCGCATGAATTGCTTCATACGCACTATTTCGACAAAAAATTGGTGGTCGAAGTGGATTTAGACTAAACACATTTGTTAATCTCTTAAACGTAAGATTATGTCAAGTATTAAAATAAAAGTAAAAAAAGAAATTATCGAAAAGATTGAAGAAATTTGTAAGTCTTTTGATAATCAATCGGGAGAATTAATCAATGTGTTGCACAAAACACAAGAATACCTTGGTTATTTACCCGCCGAAGCTCAAGAAATTATTGCCAGAGCACTCAACATTTCCGCAGCCAGAGTCTATGGTGTTGTCTCGTTCTACTCGTTCTTCTCCATGAAACCAAAAGGAAAATGTCCGGTATCGGTTTGTATGGGAACAGCTTGTTATGTACGTGGTGCCGACAAAATTGTTGACGAATTTAAAAAAGTACTCAATATAGCTGTCGGCGAAACCGATAACGACGGCGTATTCTCTTTAGCTTCGTTACGTTGTGTTGGAGCATGTGGTTTAGCTCCTGTTGTATTGGTTGGCGATAAAGTTCACGGACGTCTTGCCGCCGATGATGTCAAACACATCGTAAAAGAATATCGCGAGCAATTTGCAAAATTGGCAGAAGCATAAGCCAATTTTTGAAACAAATCCATAAAAAGCCGGTCGCTAATCGATCGGCTTTTTTGTTGTCTTAAAACGATTTGCGTGTGTTGATGTTCGGATTAATAGGCTTAAAGGACGATTATATATCCGTTTGTTTAAAATTAATTTTAAACAATTCATCAATAATTTAAGGCTCGAATTTTCAGTTAAAAAAATCGCAACTCTTCGAAACGCTTTTTGTTACATTTAGTTCGTACTTACAATTTTATACCTTTGCAAAAAGGTTGAATTTTAATTTTGTTGCGCTATGGAATCATTTTTTTCGTTAGAAAATCTCCGGCAAATTTTCACGGCTTTTTTGGTGCTTTTTGCCGTTATCGATGTTACGGGAGGCATTCCTATATTTTTGAAAATAAATGAATCGGGACAAAAAATACAAGCCGGAAAAGCAGCTGTTATTTCTTTTTGTTTGTTGGCTGTTTTTCTTTTTGCAGGCGAAATGTTACTGCGACTTTTTGGGGTCGACATTCCTTCGTTTGCTGTTGCCGGTGCCTTGATTTTGTTTGCTTTAGCAATCGAAATGATTTTCAATATCGAAATTTTCAAAAACGATGCACCAAAAGGTTTCGCTACAATTGTTCCGGTTGTTTTTCCGTTGATTGCCGGAGCTGGAACGCTTACAACAACGTTGACGTTACGCGCCGAATCGAGCATTCTTACTATTTTGATTGCCATTGCGTTAAATATGATTGTCGTATATTTTGTATTACGTTATGTCAGCATTGTTGAACGGCTACTCGGAAAAGTAGGTATTTATATCGTACGTAAATTTTTTGGTGTCATTCTGCTTGCAATGTCCGTAAAATTGCTCGTTACCAATCTTCAAATTCTGTTTGGGTAATCTTAACGAGCGTTCGAAAAATTTTCTTAAACTTTTTCCGTTGCTTATTAATTATTTCAGTATCAGTATTCTTACCAGAACTTTGCTGAAGCTCCGATTTCTTAATTCTTAATTCTTAATTTTTGATTTATCTTTGCCTTTTTGACACGACAAAACAAGCAAAACAAAATGGCTGAAAAACCATCTATTCCGAAAGGCACGCGCGACTTTGCGCCCGCGGTTATGGTGCAACGCAACTACATTTTCGAAACCATCAAAACGGTGTTTCGACGCTTTGGTTTTCAGCCTATCGAAACGCCTGCAATGGAAAACTTGAGCACTTTGCTCGGAAAATATGGCGAAGAAGGCGATAAACTCTTGTTCAAAATCGTTAATTCGGGCGATTTTATGGCGGCAATAGCGCAAGACGGCTCCGAATTGTATTCGGAAAAAATCATTCGAAAAATTTCCGAAAAAGGATTACGTTACGATCTTACAGTTCCTTTTGCACGTTTTGTAACACAATATCGGAACGATCTTGTTTTTCCGTTCAAACGCTATCAGATTCAGCCTGTTTGGCGAGCTGATCGTCCACAAAAAGGTCGTTACCGCGAATTTTACCAATGCGATGTCGATATTATCGGAAGCGATTCGTTGCTCAACGAAGCCGAATTGGTTCAAATCGTCGACCGTGTTTTTGAAGCATTGAAAATCAATGTGTTAATTAAAATTAATAACCGAAAAATTTTGGCAGGAATCGCCGAATATATTGGTCGTCCCGATTTGTTAGTCGACATTACGGTAGCAATCGATAAATTAGAAAAGATTGGAGTTGAACAAGTTAACAAAGAATTGTCCGAAAAAGGGCTTGATAACCTTGCTATTGCCAAACTGCAACCGATTTTTGCGATGCAAGGATCTACTACGGATAAAATCAATTTGTTGAAAGAACTTATTTCGAACACCGAAATCGGAGCAAAAGGGATCGTTGAAATTGAAACACTTTTTGATTATTTGAACCGCATGAATCTGAAAACCACATACGAACTTGATTTGACATTGGCTCGTGGTTTGAATTATTACACAGGTGCTATTTTCGAAGTGAAATCAAAAGATTTTCCAATCGGAAGTATTTGCGGAGGAGGACGTTATGACAACCTAACCGGAATTTTCGGATTGCCCGATGTATCGGGTGTCGGCATCAGTTTTGGTGCCGATCGTATTTTTGATGTGATGACCGGTTTGCAACTTTTTCCGAAAAACACAAGCGAAAGCACATCGGTTATTTTTTTGAATTTTGGAAAAACGGAAGAGAATTATTGCCTTCCTTATTTGCAACAACTTCGCGATAACGGTGTTAACGCCGAAATTTATCCTGATCAGGATAAGCTCAAAAAACAAATGAAATACGCCGATTCACGTCAAATACCAATTGTAGTTTTAGCCGGCGAACAAGAATTGGAAAACAAACAATTTACACTGAAATGGATGCAACAAGGCACACAAGAAACTGTAAATGCCGACGTTTTATTACAAACCGTTTTGAAACACACACAATAAGTTAATCCTAAAAAATTAAGACACAATGCAAATCAGACATTTACTAATCAGTTTGTTTCTGTTACTGACTCCTCTATTAATTTTTGCACAGCAACAAAATCAGGATTCCATAAAATCGATTCGAGAACTTGAACCGGAAAGTCAAATTTTAGCTTTGAAAAACGGTATTCTGCTTGTGCGACTTCAGTTGCGCGAACGCTCGTTGCAACAACTCAGAGAAATGGGCAAAATCGAATACGCCGACAAAATGGAAACCAAACAAAAAGCATACAACGAAGAAATTGTTCATGCTTTTCGAACCGAATTTCATTTCTGTCCCGTTTACTTCTTTTCGAGCAACTATACGCAAGATGTTAAAGAAAAAAACTTTGATAAAGTTGTGTTTCTTTCCGATGATTTGACCGAAGACCCGAATATTAAAATAGATGAAACGAAACACTTTTTGATTGCCGAATTCGATGCGATCGACAAAGGCGGCGAAAAACGTTTTTCGCATTACCGATACGTCGAAGGCGAAGACAAACCAGGAGTAGAAAAAGAACCCGTCTATTATGCCGCCGGCGAAGGAGTCGATTTTGCCGCTTTAGTCATCAGCGACGATCAGTTTGTACAGCTTCACCGACCATTTCCTTATTATGCGCGCACATTCGAAAAAGTACCGCTGATAGAACGAAAAATTATCAGAACAGTTGAAAAATTGAACAAAAAACTGTACAAATATTTTTATGAAAATAGCGCGTTCTCGCAAAAAGACAACTAAATAATGAACCTGATTCGTTATTCTATAATCAACATTAATTGAACGACTTTGTTTATTTCGGAAAAACAAAACAGCGTTTTTATCATTATTTTATTTAAACATTTTTTATGAACATCCACTATATCAGCACCGAAAAACTCACTTTTGAACGCATCGCCGCAATCATCGGCAATAATTTTCAATTGGCATTGTCGAACGATGCTAAAACACGCATCGAAAAATGCCGCAGCTACCTCGACAAAAAAATGGAAACGCAAGAAGAACCCATCTATGGCGTTTCGACCGGATTTGGCTCGTTGTGCCAACAAAGCATCTCGAAAGAAGATTTGGGAACTTTGCAAAAAAACTTGGTCATGTCGCACGCTTGTGGCACCGGAAATTTAGTTCCGAAAACCATTGTCCGATTGATGTTGTTGCTTAAAATCCAAAGTTTATCGTACGGACATTCCGGTGTGCAACTCATTACTGTACAACGTTTAATAGATTTTTTCAATAACGACATTCTTCCTGTTGTTTACGACCAAGGTTCGCTTGGTGCTTCGGGCGATTTATCGCCTCTAGCACATTTGTCGCTCCCGTTGCTCGGTATGGGCGAAGTATATTATAAGGATGAAACGCATCAGGCTGCTGACATTTTGAAAAAATTTTCGTGGCAACCGATCGAATTACAATCGAAAGAAGGTTTAGCCTTGCTCAACGGAACACAATTCATGAGTGCCTATGGTACATTCGTGATTTTGAAAGCACAACGTTTGTCGTATCTTGCCGACATGATTGGTGCTACTTCGTTGGAAGGATTCGACGGGCGTATCGAGCCTTTTTTTGATCAAGTACATCAAGTGCGCCATCACAACGGACAAATTGCTACAGCGCAACGATTCAGAGAGCTTTTGAACGGTAGCGAACTGATTTCGCGAAAAAAAGAACACGTACAAGACCCCTATTCGTTTCGTTGCATTCCGCAAGTTCACGGAGCCTCGAAAGACGCAATCAACTATGTAACAAGCGTTTTTTTGAACGAAATCAATGCTGTAACCGATAATCCAACCATATTCCCTGATGATGATTTGATCGTTTCAGCCGGAAATTTTCACGGACAACCTTTAGCTATTACGCTTGATTTCTTAGCAATTGCAATGGCTGAATTGGGCAATATCAGCGAAAGAAGAACCTATCAACTTATTGGTGGAAAACGAGGATTGCCTTCGTTTTTAGTAGCCGAACCGGGATTGAACTCCGGATTTATGATTCCGCAATACACGGCTGCAAGTATCGTGAGCCAAAACAAACAATTATGTTCCCCGGCTTCTGTCGACTCCATTGAATCATCGCAAGGACAAGAAGACCATGTGAGTATGGGTGCTAATGCAGCAACAAAAGCGTTGCGCGTAGCCGATAATTTAGAACGCATTTTGGCAATCGAACTGCTCAATGCAGCTCAAGCACTCGAATTTCGCCGTCCGGCAAAATCGTCTCCGGTAATCGAAAAATTCATTTCTGATTTTAGAAAACATGTTGCTTTCGTGCAAAACGACAAAATCATGTACACTGAAATAGCAAAATCTGTACAGTTTTTAACTGATTTTTCGCTGTAAATTACAAATAAACATGGAAGTAAATGCTTATAAAACACGTCCTATTTTACTGACAATCTTCTGTATATTGTCGTTTATCGGCACGTTTGCAAGTGCGTTCAGCTATTTATTTACCTACATTTATTACGATCTCATTCCAACAATCGTAGTTCCTGAAATGTTCGGCGAACTTTATGGCGATGTTTTCGAACTTCTTTTCAATGTGGGTAAAAAATATTACTTGTACGCGGGATTATTGAATATTGGTGCTTTCATAGGCGTTTGTTTCCTTTGGAAAATGCGCAAAATCGGGTTACACATCTACGCGATAGCACAACTTTTGATTCTGATTGTTTCGACTATTTATCTTTACCGACCTATGAATATCAGTCCGGTTTCGGATTTACTATTATCGTTGGTTTTCATTTTAGTGTATTTTCGTTTTCGAAAAGAGATGGATTAAAAAATCATGCTATCATGCAAAAAAATACGATCGACAAACAGCTGAAAATCAAAATGAAAGACTTCAAAGAATTGAGCCTTCTGATGAAATTAGTGTCGAGTTTTGCGCTGTCGTATTATTTCTTTTTGTTTGTGCTAGCGTTACTGTCGTTGGTTTTCAACCAATATGCACTCGACTCGAAATATTACAACATCGACGACCCGTCGAAATCAAATGACATATTGCAACTCGTTTTGAATTTACTCATCACCGCCTGTTGTATCGTAAGTTTGATCCTTATTTTTATGAAAAAGAAATGGGGAAAATGGTGTTTTTTGGTTTCGACGCTTGTTCTTATTGTTTATCAACTTATAACAACAGGAACTGATGTTTGGTCGCGTTATGCAATTGAGCTGTTGGTCATGATACCCATCACCGGACTTCGTGTGTTTCAACGTCCGGCAAAAACTACAGAATTGGGAGCCACTGAAGAAATTATCGAATCAAAATAAAAACTTAATTATCAATAATTTAAAAACACTTCGGCGAGATAAAATGCTACTTTGATACAATTCTTTATCTTTGCCGATTCAATTTGCGAAAAGAAACTATATAATATAATAACTATGAAAATACTTGTTTTAATTGGCAATGTGCCCGACACAACAACCAAAATAAAGTTCAATGCCGACAAAACGGCATTCGATGCTGCTGGAGTTCAATGGATTATCAATCCGTGGGACGAATTGGCACTGACCAGAGCACTTGAATTAAAAGAGCAACATACAGGAAAGATCGAAAGTGTCGCTGTGGCAAACGTCGGCAAAGTAGGGACCGAAGCAACGCTCCGCAAAGCACTTGCCGTAGGTGCTAACGAAGCAATTCGCATAGATGCCGAACCTGTTGACGACTACACCGTAGCTTCGCAATTGGCAATGGTAGCTGCCGATTACGACATAATTTTAGCCGGAACCGAATCGGCTGATTACAACGGATCGGCTGTTGGTGGCATGTTAGCCGAATTGCTCGACAGAAAATCTGTTTCAGCTGTTTCGGGAATCGATATTGATGGCGACAAGTTGAAAATCACACGCGAAATCGATGGCGGCTCGCAAACATTGAAAATGGATGCGCCAATTGTTTTTATCGTTCAAAAAGGAATTGCTAAAGAACCTCGAATTGCAGGTATGCGTGGCATTATGGAAGCTCGTAAAAAACCTTTGCATGTTGTTGAAGGTGCAGCTGTTGAACCGTTGACGCATTTCGACAAGTTCGAACTTCCTGCGCCGAAAGCAGCTTGCATAAAAATTGCCGAAGACCAAGCAGGCGAGCTTATTAAACGATTGCGCGAAGAAGCTAAAGTATTGTAAAACAAACTAAAAAACAGAAAAAATGTCAGTATTAGTATATATCGAAAATTGGGACGGAAAACTGAAAAAAATCAGTTTCGAATTGGCTTCTTACGCTGTAAAATTAGGTGAAGAAATGAGCCAGCCGGTAGTAGCCTTATCGCTCGGAAATGTTGAAGAATCCGAACTAAAAAAATTAGGTGCTTACGGAATCACAAAAATATTGTCCGATGCAAACGACGCTTACGCAACACTCGACAACAGAGCTATTGCAAAAGCCGTTGCCGTTGCTGCCGAAAAACAAGGCGCAACACTTGTTTTGATGGCAAACAATAACCTTGGAAAAGCAATCGCTCCCCGTTTAGCTGTTCGCATGAAAGCCGGATTAGGAACCGCTGTCTTAGGATTGCCTATAAGCATCACGCCTTTCGTGATAAAAAAATCTGTCTTTACCGGAAAATCATACGGATTCCTCAACATCAAATCGACAAATAAAGTGCTTACTTTATCATCAAATTCCTTTGGTTTAGTCGAAAAAAATGCCGATGCAACAATCGAATCGTTCAATGCGGATTTGACTGCTGCCGATTTTGAAACAGTTGTTGAAAACACCAATAAAATCACCGGAAAAGTATTGCTTCAAGATGCTGAAATTGTTGTTTCGGGCGGTCGTGGTATGAAAGGTCCCGAGAATTGGGCTCCGCTTGAAGAAATGGCTGAATTGCTTGGTGCCGGATTGGCTTGTTCGCGTCCTGTTTCTGACGAAGGTTGGCGTTCGCACAGCGAGCACGTAGGACAAACCGGAAAAATCATCGCGCCGAATTTGTATTTTGCGTTTGGCATTTCGGGTGCTATCCAACATCTTGGTGGCGTGAGCGGATCGAAAGTAATTGTTGCTGTAAACAAAGACCCCGATGCGCCGATTTTCGAAGCTGCCGATTACGGTATCGTTGGCGATGTATTCAAAGTGTTGCCACAGCTCATCGAAGCTATTAAAGAAATGAAAGCATAACAAGAACGCCTTTAATGATAAAAATGCAGCCCGAAAACATTTGATTTTCGGGCTGCGTTTTTTTTATAACTGAACATGTTAACGTTATAAACTCCGCTTCTGTCGATAAGTCAGACACGCTCTATTGCTGATTTCTCTATCTTCTAAAACGGCAAATCATCGTCAACTTGGGCTTGTGCTTCCAAGAAAGGAGGCTCTTCGGTCACCGGAGTTGCATTTTGTGGTTGTTGTGAAGCAGTTTGATTATATGTTGAGTATGTCGACCCTCCATAAGGTTCGTTGCCGCTTTGTGCGTCTTTTCGAGGCGCGATCAAACTCATCCGTTCGATAACAATTTCGGTAATGTAGCGGTTTTGACCATTGCTATCTAAGTATTGACGCGATTTGATTTTTCCTTCGATATACATCAAATCACCTTTGATATAGTTTCTTCTTTTTTCGGCAATATCGTTTGCCAAAGGTCCCCAAGCAACCAAATTGTGCCATTCGGTATTGTGCCATTCGGTTTGCTCTTGCCATTGTCCATTTCGGTCGCGAAAACGTTCGGAAGTAGCCAGCGTTGTAGTCATTTTTCTGCTACCATTTTCAAACGAGATGATTTCAGGGTCTTTTCCCAAACGTCCGATAAGCATTACTTTATTTAAACCTGCCATTGTTTTCAAGTTTTAGTGATACATAGTATTGTTTTCGTTCAAATATTTCTCCAAAAGACGTGGCAACGGAAACTTGCCAAGTTCGGATATTTTTATCAAAGATAATTTATTTATAGATGTAAACACAATTTTTTTTTTGATCCGAACAACGAGAAATTGTGTTTTAAGTGTTTGATGCGAGAGTTTGTGCGTATAAATAGTTGAAACGTTTAAAAGTTCAAACGGATTGTTTTTAAGTAAGTTAACAAATTCTTTTTGATGTAAAAGTGCTTCAACGGTAACGGTTTTTTCGGTTTCGATGAGAAAAAAATCGTACAAATTTTTCCAAATATCATTTGTTTCGCGTTTATGGATGTAGGTGTAATGTTCGTCGTTTTGTTCAAGAATAAAAAGAATGTAATTGAAATGCCGCTCGCGTATTTTGATATTGCGTGTTTTGACTGGAAAATTAGCCACCGTCTTGTTTTTAAACGCTAAACACAATTCGCGCAGTGGGCAAACCGCACAATTCGGTTTGTTCGGAACGCATTGCAAAGCACCAAATTCCATCATAGCCTGATTGAAAATTCCCGGATTGGCTTCGAAAAGTATTTC
The DNA here is from genome assembly GCA_031262365.1 of Lentimicrobiaceae bacterium. Classification (GTDB taxonomy): domain Bacteria; phylum Bacteroidota; class Bacteroidia; order Bacteroidales; family F082; genus JAISHW01. Next base: position 10,822 of record JAISHW010000116.1, on the reverse strand, counting down.
TTGCGCTAAGGCGGCAAACTGTTTCTTGCCTTTTGTCGAGTTGATTGGCGTGTCGATTTCGAATAAACGCGACAAAACACGATATACATTTCCATCGACAACCGCATAAGGTTTATTGTAAGCAATCGAAACGATGGCTGCCGCCGTATAATCGCCGATTCCGCTCAATTTTTTCAATTTCTCAATTTCGTCCGGAAACACGCCATTGTATTGTTCGACAATCTGAATGGCACACTTCAGCAGATTGCGTGCACGGCTGTAATAACCAAGTCCTTGCCACATTTTTAGCACATTTTGTTCGTCGTCGGTAGCCAAACTAAAAATATCAGGCCAACGTTCAACAAAACGATAATAATAATCCATTCCTTGATCCACGCGCGTTTGTTGCAAAATGACTTCTGAGAGCCAAATATGATACGGATTTTTATCGCTTCGCCATGGTAAGTCGCGTTGATTTTTTTGATACCATTCGATTAAATTAGATTGAAAAATGAGCATCAATATAGAAAATATTTATTTAGAGTTGATTAGGAAGAAAAAAAGTTAAAAAACGTATGCACGGATAAAAAAATGTTTTACATTTGCTGTCTAAAATTACCACAATATTAATACTTTAATTTAATACTGATATGACAAAAGCAGAAATTGTAGCGATTATCGCTGGAAAAACAGGAATTGAAAAAGTTGCTGTACAAAGTGTCGTTGAATCATTCATGGAAGAAGTAAAAACATCCATGACAAAAGGTGAAAACGTTTATCTTAGAGGCTTCGGAAGCTTTACGATTAAAAAAAGAGCAAAAAAACTAGGAAGAGATATTTCGAAAAACGTTGCTATTCCTATTCCTGCTCACAATGTACCGGCTTTCAAACCGGCTAAAACATTTGTTAGTCAGGTTAAAACAAACGTTAAGTAATCAATAAAATTCAAGCGAATATGCCTAGCGGAAAAAAGAGAAAAAGACATAAAATGTCTACTCACAAACGCAAAAAACGTTTGAGAAAAAACAGACATAAAAAGAAATAATCAATTTTGATAATTTCTTTCTGAATTAAGGATAACACAATATTACATTTAAAAAAAGTGGGAATATTGTGTTATTCCCTTTTTGTCAAAATAATAAAATTATTCAACCTTAATGCTATTTAAGTGCTTGTTTTACAAGTGTAAAACCCAAAAATAAGAAAAAGTGAACAGGGAACTAATAATGGATTCTCAGGCTTCAGAGGTTGACATTGCTTTGTTGGAAGATAAACAACTCGTTGAACTCCATAAAGAAAAGACAAATAACAATTATACCGTTGGTGATGTTTACTTAGGTCGCGTAAAAAAGATTATGCCGGGACTCAATGCCGCATTTGTCGATGTTGGTCACGAAAAAGACGCTTTTTTACACTATCTCGACCTTGGACCTCAAATTCGTTCGCTCAGCAAATACATCAAATTTGCCATGGGAGGAAAGTCAGCCCAACTAACCATGGACAATTTTAGATTGGAATCTGATATTGAAAAAACAGGAAAAATCACACAACTCCTTGCAACAGGAGCTCAAATTTTAGTCCAAATTGCTAAAGAGCCGATTTCGACAAAAGGACCCCGAATTTCTTCAGAAATCTCTTTTGCAGGACGTTATCTTGTTTTGGTTCCATTCTCAAATCGTATTTCAGTATCTCAAAAAATTCGTTCGAGCGAAGAGCGCAACCGATTGAAACGCATCATCCAAAGCATCAAACCCAACAATTATGGCGTAATCATTCGAACAATTGCCGAAAATAAAAAAGTCGCCGAATTAGACGCTGACTTAAGAATGCTGATCGAAAAATGGGAAAAAACTACAGAAAGACTACACAATGCCGTAGCTCCTATAAAAATCACCAGCGAACTCGACCGCACATCAGTCATTTTACGCGACCTGTTGAATGAATCGTTCAATAACGTATATGTCAACGATGAGTTGCTTTACGAAGAAACAAAAGATTTTATTCGCAAAATAGCACCACAAAAAACAGATATTGTCAAACTGTACAAAGGCAAAGAACCTATTTTCGAATATTTCGGCATCAAAAAACAAATAAAAGGTCTTTTTGGAAAAACAGTTACCATAAAGAGCGGTATTTATCTTATCATCGAACACACTGAAGCCATGCACGTGATCGATGTCAACAGTGGTCATCGCGTGAACAAAGACAACAGTCAAGAACAAAACGCATTCACTGTCAATCTTGAAGCTGCCGCCGAAATTGCGCGTCAATTGCGTTTGCGCGATATGGGAGGTATTATTGTAATCGACTTTATCGACATGCACGACGCGAAAAATCGTCGCGAACTCTACGAAAAGTTTAAGGAATATATGGCAAACGATCACGCCAGACATACCATTTTGCCACCGAGCAAATTCGGACTTATACAAATAACACGGCAACGTGTACGCCCAACAATGGATATCAAAGTGTTGGAAAACTGCCCGTCGTGCGATGGTTCAGGAAAAATAAAACCAAGTATCCTTTTTGCCGATGAAATCGAAAACAACTTAAAATATTTGCTTCTCGATCAAAATGAACGTGCGCTAACCATAGCCGTGCATCCGTTTATCTACGCCTATCTCACAAAAGGTATCTGCTCAATACGCAGAAAATGGATGTGGAAATACAAACGAAGTCTAAAAATAAAACCCATGTCGAACTATCAGATGCTTGAATATCATTTCTTTAACAAAAACAATGATGAAATAAAAATCTGATCGACAAAAAACATTCAAACCCGCCTGCAATTTACAGGCGGGATTTTTTTAAATTTTTCTATTTTTGTTTTATGGAAACAGTATTAAGTGGCATCCGCCCAACAGGAAACTTACATTTAGGAAACTATTTTGGAGCGATAGTTAATTTTTTAAAAATGCAAGAAGCATACAAATGCTACTTCTTCATTGCCGATTGGCACGCATTAACCACGCATCCCGATCCAAAAATGCTGAATGACAACGTAAGAAATATTCTTGCCGAATATCTGGCTTGCGGAATCGACCCCGACAAAGCCACAATTTATGTGCAAAGTGATGTTCCCGAAATTGCAGAACTTTATCTTTTGTTGAATATGCAAGCCTACCTAGGCGAATTAGAAAAAACCGTTTCTTTCAAAGAAAAGGCGCGACAAAACCCAAACAATATAAACGCAGGGCTGTTGACTTATCCCGTTTTACAGGCGGCAGACATTCTTATTCACAACGCTGATTATGTCCCGGTAGGCAAAGATCAAGAGCAACATTTAGAAATGACACGCAATTACGCCAAACGATTTAATTACAAATACGGCGTTGATTATTTTAAAGAACCGAAAGCCTTTGCGTCCGACCAACAAATGATAAAAATTCCCGGACTCGACGGCAGCGGAAAAATGGGAAAATCAGAAGGTAATTGTATTTACCTGATAGACGAACCTAAAATGATAGAAAAAAAGATAAAAGGAGCTTTGACTGACAACGGTCCGGAAGGCGAAAACACGCCAATGCCTGATTATATCAAAAATCTCTTTACCATTTTAGAAACAGTTTCAACACCCGAAGTAGTGGCATATTACAGCAACTTGTGGAATACAGGCTCGCAAAAATGGTACGGAAACCTCAAGAAACAGCTGGCAGAAGACATCATCAACATTACAGCTCCCATTCGTGAGCGCATCAATGATATTAAAAACGACAATGCTTACCTCGCTAAAGTTACCAAAATAGGAGCCGAAAAAGCCCGTGAAAGTGCTCAAAAAACCATAAAAGAAGTACGTGAAATTATTGGATTCAAATCATTCTAAAAGAAAACAATATAGAAATGCCAATGCGAAAGAAAACGTATGAACAAAAATGTTTCAACTGAAAAAATACCGGAACGAGCCATATTAGTCGCCGTAAACACGCACGATCAACCGAAAGAACGCACCAATGAATATTTAGATGAATTGGAATTTTTGCTCGAAACTGCCGGTGGAATCCCTGTTGCACGTTTCGTGCAAATGCTCGATCGCCCAAATTCGGCAACCTATGTGGGCTCGGGAAAACTGGAAGAAATAGCGCAATTTGTTAAAGCCGAACGCATTGACATAGCTGTTTTTGACGATGAACTTGGTGCTACACAGATTCGAAATCTCGAAAAAGAGTTGGAATGTAAAATACTAGACAGAACGAATTTGATTCTCGATATTTTTGCTAAAAATGCACGAACAGCTCATGCAAAAGTTCAAGTAGAACTTGCTCAATATCAATACATGCTGCCACGTCTGACACGCATGTGGACACACTTGGAACGTCAACGAGGCGGAATCGGGTTGCGCGGACCGGGCGAAACAGAAATCGAAACCGATCGCCGGATTATCCGCGATAAAATCAGCCTATTGAAAGAGCAACTAAAAGAAATTGATCGGCAAAAATCTGTGCAACGTCAAAATCGCGGCAAAATGATTCGCGTAGCTTTAGTTGGCTACACCAACGTAGGAAAATCGACGATCATGAACATGTTGAGCAAATCAGCTGTTTTTGCCGAAAACAAACTTTTCGCCACACTCGACACAACCGTCAGAAAAGTTGTCATCGACAACTTGCCGTTTTTGCTTTCCGATACGGTTGGTTTCATCCGCAAATTGCCACATCATCTGATCGAATCTTTTAAATCGACTTTAGACGAAGTGCGCGAATCAGACATTTTATTGCACGTGGTCGATATTTCGCATCCCGATTTCGAATCACAAATGCAAACCGTCAACCAAACGTTGAGCGAAATTGGTGCCAGCGATAAGAAAATGATTGTGATTTTCAATAAAATTGATGCTTATAAGAACGAGTCGATTGATTTTGATGACCTAATACAAGGTAAAAAAGCACTTATCGATTTGCAAAAAAGTTGGGCAACAAAACCCGAAACTTCGATCTTTATATCAGCCATCAACAAAGATAATTATCACGGATTGAGAGATTTGCTTTACAAAGAAATTCGCGATATGCATGCCATTCGCTATCCTTACGATGATTTTTTGTATTAATTTATCCCCAAAATGAAGCTGATAGATACGCATACGCATATTTATTTGGAAGATTTTGATGCCGACAAAGATGAAGTTGTGCAACGCGCTATCAACAATGGTGTTACACAAATGTTGTTACCAAACATCGACAAAGATTCGGTTACTTTGCTTTTGGAATTTTGCGCCAACTATCCTGACAATTGCTATCCGATGATCGGATTACACCCCACTTCGGTAAAAGACGATTATCGCGAACAACTTCGATTTCTTGAAAAAACATTGATCGAAAATAAATTTGTTGCTATCGGCGAAATTGGACTCGATTTTTATTGGGATAAAACATACTACGAGCAACAATTTGACGCTTTTCGAACGCAGGTAAATTGGGCAAAACAACACCATTTGCCGGTAGCCGTACACACACGCAATGCTTTTCCACAAATACTCGACGAACTTGAAGCACTTCAAGACGGCAACCTTCGTGGTGTTTTGCATTGTTTTAGCGGAACTTATGAAGAAGCACAACGCGCATTAGCACTTGGTTTTTATTTAGGAATAGGAGGCGTTTTGACTTATAAAAAATCGACACTTCCCGATATTGTCAAAAAGATACCGATAGAAAGACTGTTGCTTGAAACCGATGCGCCTTTTCTACCGCCTGTCCCTTATCGAGGCAAAAGAAATGAGCCTGCTTATCTCATCGAAATAGCAAAAAAAATAGCCGAAGTAAAGGAAACCGACTTAGAAACCGTTGCATATCTTTGCACCGAAAATTCTAAAAAATTATTTCTTACAGCACAAAATGACACAAGAAGATAAAACGACTCTTTTAGTACTTTACACCGGCGGAACAATCGGCATGGCAAGAAATCCGAAAACGGGTGCTTTGATACCGTTTGATTTTGGAAACATTTATGAACAAATGCCTGTGTTGAGAAACTTTGACATTCAAATCGACTTCATGTCGTTCAATCCGTTGATTGACTCGTCGAACATGAAACCCGAATTTTGGATTCGTTTAGCCAAAACAATCGAAGAAAAATACGAACAATACGACGGATTTGTTGTATTACACGGTTCCGACACCATGTCGTACACCGCTTCGGCATTGAGTTTCATGCTCGAAAACCTAAACAAACCGGTTGTTTTTACCGGATCGCAACTTCCGATGGGTGTTGTACGCACCGATGGACGCGAAAATTTTCTGACATCGATCGAAATTGCCGCAGCAAAAGAAGATGGCGTAGCAATTGTACCTGAAGTCTGCATTTACTTCGAAAATCAATTGATGCGCGCCAACCGTACAACAAAATTCAATGCCGAAAATTTCAATGCTTTCGTATCGGGAAATTATCCGGCTCTTGCCGAAGTAGGCGTTCATATACGCTACAACAAATCGAAAATTTTAAAACCAAACTTTAAAAAACTGCGTATACACACCAACTTGGATTACAATGTGAGCATCTTGAAACTTTTTCCGGGAATTTCGGAGCAAGCCGTTCATAGTGTGCTTGCCATTCCGGGACTAAAAGCTTTGATTTTGGAAACATTCGGTTCGGGAAACGCACCTACCGACACCTGGTTTCTGGAAGCATTGAAACATGCAATCGACAACGGCTTAATCATTCTCAACGTAACACAATGCAAATCGGGGTCGGTCGAAATCGGACGTTACGAAACAAGTGTAACACTTGGAGAAATTGGCGTAATAGGTGGTTACGACATCACAACAGAATCAGCATTGGCAAAACTGATGTATCTGATGGGTGAAAATTATCCGCACGAAAAAATGATAAGCCTCTTACAAACAGCTATTCGCGGCGAAATGACGATAAATTAATTCGCTATTTATTTTGTTTATCTTCGATCCAGAAGGTTGTTGTTGAAATAACGTAGTTTTATGACGACTTCTTTACAAAGAAATACTTACCTTTGGAGGTGCTTATTTTTATATACATTACTCAAACTTCTAGATAAAAACGTATGAAAAAATTACTCGTTACCCTTTTGGTATTATTTAGTTTTGTCGCTCAAGCCGACGAATTGGTGTTGGTAAAACTTTCGACCCCTAATCAACAAAAAACACTGATCGAATCGCCTTCGATTAATGTGCATTATTTTAACAATCAGTTTATTATTGGAACAATTCCAACGTCTGAAACTATTAATTTTCCGTTTAAAGTACTTGCTGAAAATGCGTGGCAAACCGACAATAGTTATTACGTGGTTTATGTGCATTCTGATTCACGATCGGACTATCTTTCACGTGTAAAAAATCAGGTAAAAATACTTCACACAGATGAAAATTTCATTGTTGTCGAAGCAAACGAAAAAGAATACGGGCCACTTATTCCCGCAAAAAACGACGGAATGGTTCGTTTGTTCAACACAAGTGCCAAACTCCCAAAAACAAACAGCATTTATCAAACAACAATAGCCGTTGATCCGTTTGTCGAATCGCTGTTAGAAGAAGTATCTGCCGACAACATCACCACAACAGTGCAACATTTGGAAGATTACGGTACACGGAATACATTTCATGCAAATTCCGTTTTGGCTGAAGATTGGTTAGCCGAACAATTCGAAAACTTGGGCTTGGAAGTAGAACGACAAAGTTTTAATGCGGGATATTATGGACCTTCATTAGCAAAAAATGTGATTGCCGTAAAAACAGGAACAAAATATCCGGAAGAATACGTTATAACGGGAGGTCATTTTGATTCAGTCAATTGGTATGATGGTGATGAAGCTCCGGGAGCTGATGACAACGCTTCGGGCGTTGCCGGCGTTTTAGAAATGGCGCGTATTTTATCAGAACACGAATTTGACCGCACCATTATTTTTTGTGCTTTTGCAGGCGAAGAATACGGTTTATACGGAAGTATGGCTTATGCACAACGCTGTGCGCAACAAGGAATGAATATTGTAGGTTATTTTAACCTCGACATGATTAGTTATTTAGCTCCAGGAACAGAAATACGCACTACATTAATATATCCTTCTTCGGCTACAGAGTTGGCTGATTTTTACGTTGATATATGCAATACATACTTGCCCGACTTTATTATTGAAAGAGCAAGCTCATTGCCCGGTGGCGATAGCGACCACACACCATTCAATCAAAACGGTTACATGGGAATCTACCCGTTTGAAGACATGGACAATTACAGTCCTTACATACACCGATCGACCGACTATGTTGGATTAAGTTACAACCATCAAGAACAAGCGAAAATATTTACTCAGGCCAGTTTGGCGAGTATTGCTACAATGGCAAATCCGTTGAAAGCACCGCAAAATTTAGCAGCAACAGCCGGCGATAGCTTTGTCAGCCTGACTTGGGACGAACTCGCTGATATTGAAGGATATAATATTTATCGCGACGGTACAGTTATAGGAACCAGTCAAACAAGTTCGTATACAGATTATTGTGTAATAAACGAAACAATCTACGAATATTATGTTACGGCACTTTATGATGGCGGATTGACAGAGTCTGATCCAAGCAATTTGGTAACAGCAATCCCGATGCCGGCATTAAGTTTGCCTTTATTTATTGATTTCGAATTAGGATCTCCTTATTGGACTTTAGAGGGAGATTGGTGCGTAACCGATTTGCAATCTTATTCAAGTTCACACTCGCTGACGGATAATCCAGGTAATACCTATCAAAATAATACAGAAGCATCAGCTATTTTAGAAACAATAAACTTAGCAGGCAGTAACATTGAAGCCGCTTCATTTTCTTTTTATACAATCTACAACATCGAAACGAATGTCGACTATGTCTATGTTGAAGTAAGCAAAGACAACGAAGCCACATGGGACGAATTGGATGCGCTTACAGGATCACAAATGAACTGGCTACAAAAAACATATTCGTTAGACCCCTATCTTGGCGAATCGGAAGTAACGATCCGCTTCCGAATGAAAACAGACGAAACTATTGTGCGAAATGGCATTTACATCGATGATTTTCGTATAAATCTCAATATTATTGGTTGTGCCGAATATGAAACAGCAACAAGCATTTACCCAAATCCTGTAACAGATGTGCTTACAATTGAATTGCCAACACAAAACCGCATACAACTCACATTGACCGATTCGAAAGGTGCCGTCTTAAAAACAGAAACAGCACAAACAAAAGCGCAACTCGACTTAAGCGACCTGCCGTCGGGAACTTATTTTTTGAATTATGTAATCAATGAAACAAGAGTAACAAAGAAAATTATCAAAAATTAAATCGCCGGTAACTTCTGTGTGTCAAGTGATTTCCGAAAAAATCAAGAATAACAGTCGCCAGAATGTAATTATTTTCTTAATAATATGTACTTTTGGCGACTGTTATTATTCTTCTTAATAAAGGTTTTTTGGAGAGATGGCCGAGTGGTTGAAGGCGCACGCCTGGAAAGTGTGTATACTCCAAAAGGGTATCGCGGGTTCGAATCCCGCTCTCTCCGCAAAAACGCGATGAAGATTATTGAAAACCCCTGTAAATTGGCCGTTTATAGGGGTTTTTGTTTCCGCAAAGAAGGCAAAAAAGAGTGTTTTTCAGCAGATAAAAGGTGGCTATTCGGTGGTAATTTCCATCGAGAATTTTTACAGGATGTCATAAAAATTCCGTACCTTTGGTTCTCAGTGATTAACAACTGACTTCATGAGCTTGTTTCAGGATACAGTACTCAAGAAATACCTCACCGCCGAGAGCGAAAAAATCGCTGTCGCATACCGCCGGTTCGCCGACTATTTTCTCAATTCGGATAGGCAGGAGAACATCCGCAATAGCAAGGAAGAGCAGTTTCAGGAGGGGTTTCTGCGTGAACTCTTTGTGAAAGTGTTGGGCTATACGCTCAATCCCGACCCCTGCTTCAACCTCATCACCGAGAAGAAAAACGAGACCGACTCCAAGAAAGCTGACGGCGCAATTCTGACAAACAACGAGGTGGTCGGCGTAATCGAGTTGAAAGACCACAAGACCACCGACCTAAAAAGCGTCGAGGCGCAGGCTTTCGGCTACAAGAACAACCACCGCAAGGCATCGTATGTGGTGATCTCCAATTTCGAGAAACTGCGGTTCTACATCGACAACGCGATAGATTTCATCGAGTTCAATCTTTTCACGCTCTCCGAAAGCGAGTTCGCGCTGTTGTGGCTCTGTCTCGCACACGAGAATATCGTCCGGAACCTGCCCAAGCAACTGAAAGCCGAATCGGTCAGCCGCGAGGATCAGATTACCAAACAGTTCTATAAGGATTATTCTTCGTTCAAGCGCGACTTGTTCGCCGACCTGACTGCAAATAATCCCGATCGCGACCGACTGATGCTGTTCAAAAAGTCGCAAAAACTACTCGACCGCCTGCTGTTCATTCTCTTTGCCGAGGACAGCGCGTTGCTCCCACCCAACTCCATCCGACAGATCGTCGAGCAGTGGGAAAAGCTCCGCGAGATGGACGAGTACCGCCCCCTGTACGACCGCCTGAAAAAGTATTTCGGCTATATGAATACCGGTCATAAGGGGACGAAACACGATATTTTTGCCTACAACGGCGGCCTATTCAAGCCCGACGAGGTGCTCGACAGCGTTGTCATCTCCGACGAGGTGCTACACCGACACCTGCTCACCATCAGCGAATACGATTTTGCCAGCGAGGTCGATGTCAATATTCTCGGACATATTTTTGAGAACTCGCTCACAGAGATCGAGGAGATTACCAACACCATCGAGGGCAAGACCGACTCGTCCAAAACAGGCAAGCGCAAAAAGGACGGGGTGTTCTACACACCGCGCTACATCACCACCTACATCGTCGAAAA
>JAISHW010000084.1 GCA_031262365.1 Lentimicrobiaceae bacterium | reverse complement strand
TGAAGATGGTATTTTACGGCATAGACAGTAAGATGAAGCATTTTACTCAATTCCTCTCTTGATATGGAGGGATTTTTCTTTATTGCAGCAAGTATCTTCTTTTGGCTAGTCTTTTGGCTAGTTAAGTTTTCGTTTTGGGTAGTACTACCCGTTTTTGGGGTAGTAGCATCTTCTATTGGGGTAGCTTCCCCTTCTTCACTTCCAAAACCGGCTTCGAAATATTTAGTTGATATATGCTCAATCACCTTGAACGCAGTGATAAGCGAGAAATCAAACTTGGCTTCGCCGTTGCCGTTTTCTTTCAGCTCGCGCTGTACACGGCTGATACCCCGACTGAAACGATTTACGTACCCTAATACCTTCATCGCATCGGCAATGAAGGGGTTACGGTAATCGCTGACATTGGGGAAATTATCTGGAGCGACCTTTCCATACAAGTTGCCAGCATTGAGTATCTCGATGCGGTCGTCGTATTCGTAGAACTGCACAGGGGCATTTGATTCGTAATCACGGTGCATGACGGCATTCATCAATAGCTCACGGGTTGCCCAGTACGGATATTTGGAGACTGTCTCCTCCCTTAGTACACTGACGGGAATAGGACGCTTAACAGCAATGGCGGTCTCAATGAAATTGTCCATCTTTACCAGTGTCTTACAAAGGCAACCAGCAAACTTGAACTCGTTGATAATGTCGCCTGCTCTGTCTAAGCCTTGAAAACGAACGTATTGCACATAAGCACCGGGCAGGTAGCGTTCCGTATTCTTTCCGAACAGGATAATAGCACCGAAAGTCGGACAACGATAATTCAGGTCATAGAACCCAAGTGATGCAAGTTGCTCTTCTATAGGACGGGTATCTTCCCGCAGAATATCTTCGTCTATCGCTTGTGGCAAGTACTCCTTCTTAATCAATGCGATGTCCAAATCTTCAAGGGTCGTCTTTGTGCAGGGCATGGCATCTAATGTGTGAATGTTAGACAGTCGCCGTTCGGTAAGTATCTTCTCCTCCGCTGGGCTGGCAAAGCTTCTGCATGGACCGACCCGCACCCATACACGACCACGATAACGAACCGGAGGAATGTCCGACGGTTGAACCTCAACTACCAGCAAATCACCTTTATCAAAGCTGAACTTTGCCACGTTCATAACAGGTTGCGGCAAGATATTGCCATCCGTTCGAATGTTGGTCATCTTGAGCAGCAACGTATCATCTACCGTCATTCCCGACAATTCGCCATTGTCCTGTGCTCCCAAGATAAGATAGCCGTTCTTGCAGCTATTGGGCAAGTCGTTCGAGAAGGCACAGATAGCCTGACAAAATTTGTCTGTATCTGTCTTTGATACTGTTCGCTCTACATGGAAACTTTCCGTGTCGGCGAGGAGTTGCTGAAGTTCTTCTTTTGTTATCATACTGTATTACCTAAACTTCTAAAATAAAAATTGCATATATCATCTATAATGCTTATTTTTAGTGTGTTAAAAACAAAAACGAGTACCTGATAGATGCACCTTAAAAGTACAAAAAAATTAGCGTTCTAATTTGCAAAAAGATTTTGAGGAATGTATGGAAATTTAATATATTTACGCCCCATACAATCATCATCATTATGACAGCACATTCCTCTCAGACAGCAGGCGGGCAGCCTGATGACACAAAGGACAAGTTTTTCGCATTGTCGCCTACAAATGAAGCGGAAGATATAAAAGTGTACTCCGAGGCTCTGGATTGGGCTTTGGACGAAGAACGAAAGGATAGAGTCAGAAACATCGCTTTAGCAGGTCCCTATGGTTCAGGAAAAAGCAGCATCCTCAAAACATACGACGATCAGTGTCAGCGTGCGAACAAGAATTTGAAGTTCCTCTATATCTCGTTAGCCCGCTTTAACGAAAAACCTCACTTTAACGAAAATAGAAGTGAAAACGAAAACACAGATAGAACGAGTGATTCTGCGAAAGAGGAAATCCTGACAGGAGAAAAGGGCGAGAAAGAAAAGAGCAATAAGTCTATGCTTGAAAAAAGTAAGACGGAGAAAAAAACAGAGAAAAAGGCAGTAGAAGATAAGGCGGAAGATAAAGAAAAACTGTTGCGCTTGATCGAACTGAGTATTTTACAGCAATTGTTTTATCGGAAAAGCAAGGCGCACCTGCCACTCTCGAGATTTAAGAAGATAGATGTCCTGTCCAAGCGGAGGCTGTTGAAGCATTTTGCATTAGCTTTCGCTTTTCTATTCTCGTTAGTTTACGTTATACATCCATGTGAAACGGAGGCTTGGCTCGACAAAGTGTTCTTTCTCGGATCGAACTATACAAATATGATACACTATATCTGTTTAGCTATCGTATTGATTACCGTGATGCTACTTATGTGGATATTGATAAAGCACGTCATTCCCATGATAACGGCCGCCCGCTTCAACTTCAAACATGGCGGTATGGAAGCAGGGATAGAGATTGATCCCGAGAATATGGGCGAGTCGATACTGAATAAACATTTGGACGAGATTTTGTATTTCTTTGAAGAAACGGATTACAACGTCGTCGTGATAGAGGATTTGGACAGATTCGAGACGACAGATATATTCGTCAAATTGCGAGAACTCAATTCGTTGATTAATGAATACGAGCAAATAAAAGGAAAGCATAAGGTTATTTTTATTTATGCCGTCTGCGACAACTTATTCAAAAACAAGGAAATGAGAACCAAATTCTTTGACTTCATTATTTCGGTAATTCCTGTCGTAAGTGTGTCGAATGCTGGGGAAGAGTTGGAAGAAGTCTTAAAGGATGATGAAAAATGGTCCAAAGAGGAACGCCAAACATTACTAAGGCGTCTATCTCCTTGTGTTGACGATATGAGGTTGTTGCTCAATACGGCCAATGAATACAAAATATATTATGACTTGAATGAGAAAGAAAAACTCATGGAGATAGATCGGAAGAAACTGTTCTCCCTTATTCTATACAAGAATAGTTACCCGGATGATTTCGAACTACTTCGCCGAAATCCGGAAAAATCCACTCTGCACAAAGCCATGAAAGAATATCTCTCTAGCAGAGAAAATACGGAGAAAGCTAAAGACATGATTGCAGGCGTAGTGAAGGACGAAAAGCAGAGAGAGCTTCTGACCGTACTGCTGATAAACGCTTATATAGATGAGAGTTACTCATTCTATATAAACAGAGGAACATTATCTCAAAGTGACCTAAAGTTCTTTTCAGACGTTTCCGACGGAATTTCTCCCGGAGGATTCTACTATCCCCTGACTAACATAGAGGCCTTGCTGGAGAAGCTCACTAAAGCAGAACCTAAGGTGGAATTCGGACAGGAATGTATGCTGAATTTCCATTTGGTGGATTATCTCTTGGCGCGTGCACGTGACAATGGTAAGGAATGGAAAGAAGAGAGGACGGCCATCTTCCAGTTTATGGCAAGAAAGTCGAAGATTGCCATAGCATTCGTGAATGGGTTTATCACACGAGACGAATCAGATATTGAACAATTCGTAAAGGAGATAATCGAGTATTGGCGAGATATCGCCTATGACGAAGATATTACGGAATCCAATAGGATAACGCTGCAAATGGAGATGGAAAAAATGTCAGGGAAATATGAATACGATACGGGGAAATATAAAGGTGAAGGGAAATATAAAGGGAAATATCAGAAAAAACAAGAACAGCAAAAGCAGCAAAAGTCTGAATTCGAAGACTTCATCGAAATGATTGAAGTGAAAGGAGGCACCTTCAGGATGGGCGGTACCGAAGAGCAAGGAGACGATTGCTTTGATGACGAAAGGCCTGTCCATGAAGTTACCCTCAATGATTTCAAAATCGGCAAGTATCCCGTGACGCAAGCACAATGGGCGCGAATTATGGGCAATAATCCATCTTGGTATGCCCAAGGAGGAGAATATCCCGTGGAAAATGTGAGTTGGCACGATGCCCAAGAGTTCTGTGAACGTTTGAATGCGGTCACGGGCGAAAAGTATCGCTTGCCTACCGAAGCCGAGTGGGAATACGCCGCCCGGGGAGGAAATAAATCTGAGGGGTACAAGTATAGCGGCAGTAATGATATAGATGAGGTAGCTTGGTACGGTGCTAATTCGAAAGGTCACACGCATCTTGTTGGGAAAAAGAAACCCGTTTGGTTAGATAAGGACAAGAAGCTAGGTATTTACGACATGAGCGGCAACGTGTATGAGTGGTGCTCGGACTGGTATGGTGGCTATCCCGCCACTCCACAGAAGAATCCCCAAGGACCTTTGCAAGGCTCCAACCGCGTGATACGGGGCGGTAGCTGGGGCTACGGCGCGAGGGTTTGCCGCGTTTCCAGCCGCTCCTACTACGCCCCAGGCTACCGCCACATCATTGTCGGCTTCCGCCTGGTGTCGCCTTAGTTTACCTGTTGGGATTCCATCCTTTCGTGTAAGCTAAGGCAGCGAGTTCGCCAAAGAGCGAGCGAGGGACGAGCGAAGCGAAAGGCGAATGAGCTATAATACCGCCGAAGGCGGTCGAAAATATTTTCAGAAAAAGGGTTTCCGCCGCAAAAGGCTCCAACCGCGTGATACGGGGCGGTAGCTGGAACAACAACGCAAGGAATTGCCGCGTTTCCAACCGCAACAACAACGCCCCAGGCAACCGCAACAACAATGTCGGCTTCCGCCTGGTGTCGCCTTAGCTTACACGAAAGGATGGATTTCCACAGGTAAACAGGCGGTTATCCTACCCCATTGTCATGGGGTAAAAAAGGGAGCGGCGCAAGCCGCCTACCGGGGAGGCGGTGCTGGTAGCCCGGCGCAAACGCTCCGTCTCCCTTTTTTTGGATATCAATCAAATAAGCTGCTGTTTTTTGAGACAGATGTAGTCGAAATCCGCTGTTTATTGCGCAAAAAAACAGCCAATCGACTGCAAAATAATTTTATATTTTTGCCAGCCTATGAAAGCAATTGCAAAGCTGCTGATCCGATTCGTGAAAATGTACGCATTTTGGCTTGTGTTTTTTGCCACGATGCGGATTTTTTTTCTGATTTATTACGTGAAACATTTGTTGCTCGAAAGCGTTTCTTTTGGCGAAATAGCATTGACTTTTGTGCATGCCATACGACTTGATATTGCAACAATAAGTTATCTAATCGTAATCCCTTTTCTAATCCTATTTGTTGCGTTATTTTGTAACCGAACAAAAATAGTAGTTGCGCTAAAGCCGTATTATTTAATCACTATCGGATTTGCAACACTCATTGTGATAGGCGAAACCGGACTTTATGGTGAATGGCAAACAAAATTGTCGTATAGAGCTTTAAGCTATTTGTTGCGACCAACCGAAATTTTCGATTCGATTGCTACGTCAACTTTTATTTTTCTTGTTCTGATTGCTGTTGCGTTTATAGGAGTTTTTTATTGGCTTTACGTACGTTTTGTATATCCGAAAGAAGTGGCGCAAACTTTTTCGGAAAAACCTGCTATTTTTCAATTGCTTGTTTTCACGCTTGTTGTGTCGGTATTGTTATTTATTGGGATGAGAGGTGGTATTGGCGCGATTCCGATTTCGAGTAGTGTTGCGTATTTTAGTCGACACAATATATTGAATATCACCGCTGTAAATCCGGCTTTTAATATTGTAGAAAGTGTTGTACATGTGCAAGAGATGAACGAAAATCAAAATCCATTCATTGTCATGAACGAAGAAGAAGCGCGACTAAGAGTACAAAATTTACACGAGACACCTTATGATTCAACAGTTTCTATTTTGGCTTTCGAACGTCCTAATATTGTGATGATTATACTTGAAAGTTGGTCGGCAGATGTGATTGAATCGCTTGGCGGCGAAGCGGGAATTACGCCGGTTTTCGACGAATTGGAAAAAGAAGGATTGTTGTTTACCGGTTTTTATTCGAGTGGCAACCGCACCCAACAAGCAATGGGTTCGTTGTTTTCGGGATTGCCGGCTTTGCCTTTTACAACCATTACGAGCCATCCCGAAAAATATGCTTCGTATCCGACTATCATCAACGAATTTCGAAACGCCGATTATTATACGAGTTTTTATTTTGGTGGCGAACTGAATTACGGAAATATCCGTTCTTATTTGATTTACAGCGGTTTTGATAAAATAACTGAAGGAAAAGACATCAAAGAGAAAGGTTTTCTGTGGGGAAAATTAGGTTTGCACGATTCGTATATGTTGCCTTGGTTTGCGCAACAACTCAGCAAGCAACCCGAACCGTTTTTTTCGAGTGTGTTGACAATCAGCTCACATTCGCCTTACGATTTTCCACCTTTGGAACAGCGCATCGAATGGACAGAAACAGAAAAAGAATATATCAACTCTGTTTATTACACCGATAATTCGCTCCGATTATTTTTCGATGAAGCAAAAAAACAACCTTGGTACAACAACACGTTGTTCATTTTGATTTCGGATCATAGCCATCGGTCGTATCGAAACCGCGATTTGAGTTCTTTCGGCTACCGGCACATTCCGATGCTGATGCTTGGCGAAGCGTTAAAAGACTCGTTGAAAGGACAACAATTCGATTTATTGATGGGAAATGCTGATTTGCCCGCAACGCTTTTAAGGCAACTTAACTTGCCAACCGATTCTTTTTTCTGGAGCAAAAATGTATTCAACAAAGCATATAAACCTTTCAGCTATTTCGAACACGACAATATTTTTGGTTGGAAAACGCCCGAAGGATTTATCTGCACTTACAACAACGAATTTCGATCAGGAGAAGTTCCTAAAGCGGTACACGATAGCATTTTACTCGACGCAAAAGCTTTTATTCAAGTTTGGTTTGCCGAATTTTTGGCGTACTGAAATTGCACACAACGCCTTTATCAAAAAAGGGACTTCTTTTACTTTTTAACCCAAACAGCCTTGATTTCGGCAACAAACATATCGTGCGTAGCCGGATCGCTTTCGTATGCTTCGGCTATAATTTTCGATTGGTATGATGCTACAAAATTGTCGAGATTCATTTTTTGAACAAACATTTTTTCACATTCGATAATCATGCGCGCTTCGCTAAAAGTCATCAATCCGGAAGGTGTTTCGAGTGGTGTCAGACCGGCTTCGGCAACTTTATCGGTGTCTCTTCCCGATTTCGAGCCGCAGATTCCCAATGCTTTTCGATATTTTTCTTCGAAAAAACTCAAGGTAAATCCAGCTTCTTCTTGCAAAAACTGATATGTATAACGTGTGTCGCGAACAAAAATAAATGCCGCAGGACGGTTCCAAAGATATCCTAAACTTCCCCAACTTGCCGTCATGGTGTTGAACGACATGCTGTCGCCTGCCGTAATCAGCATCCATTCTTTTCCGATTAATTGCATCACATTGTCGGGCAATTCGAATGCGGTTAGTTTGTCGTATTTCGATTCCCAAGTGTTTTCCATCGCTTTATTTTCTTGATTTTGTGTTGTTTTCATAGTTTCTTTATTCGTATTGTTGGTACATGATGATAGGAATAAAACAATTGTAAAAATAAAAGTTGCTATTTTCGTATTCATTTGTTGATGATTTTAAAGTTATCTTGACAAAGATAAGCTATTTCGAATCACCTCTTTGTTTCAAAACAGTTTTAAACTTCTTTCATTCTTTTTTAAAAATCTTCCTGACTTTGACACTTTTCAATTTGTTAAAAGCCTGTAAAGTGTTCCATTTGTACAGTGGATTCCGACCTTCGTCGGAATGATCATCCTCCGGTCATGCCGTCCGTCATCCCTATGAAAACAGGGAACGGCATCATGTCATGCCGTTGCAGAACGGCATCCACTGTAAAGAAAAAGAATAAGGTATTGCTTATTTGTACAATGGATTCCGACCTTCGTCGGAATGACTCCTCACTTTGATGACGCATTGCAAAAGTTAGGAAAGTTAGGCTTCAGAATTCAAATTTCAGAAAGAAAAATCAAAAAAAAGACTGCCTCATTGAGACAGTCTCTTTAATATCGATTTATGGTATACGAATTACATCATACCCGGCATGCCACCGCCCATCGGCATTTGCGGCATGTCTTTCTTTTCTTCTTTGTGTTCGACTAATACACATTCGGTTGTCAGCAACATTCCGGCGATTGAAGCGGCATTTTCGAGTGCCACACGGGCAACTTTTGTTGGATCAATAACGCCTACTTTAGTCAAATCTTCGAATACTTCGGTGCGTGCATTGAAACCAAATCCGCCTTTTTCTTGTTTCACGCGGTTAACAATAACTGATCCTTCGTGTCCTGCGTTTTCTGCAATTTGGCGAAGCGGTTCTTCTAAAGCGCGACGAATGATTGCAATACCAACATTTTCGTCTTCGTTTTCGCCTTTTAATTTTGCAATCGCACTAATAGCACGAATATATCCGATACCGCCACCCGGAATGATACCTTCTTCCATTGCAGCGCGTGTAGCGGCTAAAGCATCTTCGAAACGATCTTTCTTTTCTTTCATTTCTATTTCGCTGGCGGCTCCAACATAAATAACGGCTACGCCACCTGCCAATTTTGCCAAACGTTCTTGCAATTTTTCGCGATCGTAGTCGGAGGTAGTTGTTTCGATTTGTGCTTTGATTTGTGCCACACGTGCATCGATATTTTCTTTTTTGCCTTGTCCGTTAACGATGGTTGTATTGTCTTTGTTTATCGTGATTTTATCGGCTTGTCCGAGCATTTCCAAAGTAGCATCTTCCAAACGGAATCCTTTTTCTTCGCTGATAACGGTGCCTCCTGTAAGAATAGCAATGTCTTCGAGCATTTCTTTACGACGGTCGCCAAATCCCGGAGCTTTAACGGCTACAACTTTCAACGATCCGCGCAAACGATTGACAACAAGTGTCGACAACGCTTCGCCATCAACATCTTCGGCAATCATAAGAAGCGGTCTGCCCGTTTGAAGTGCTTTTTCGAGAATCGGAAGCACGTCTTTCATTACGGAGATTTTTTTATCGTAAATCAAAATGAGCGGTGTTTCGTAAACAGTTTCCATTTTTTCGGCATTGGTTACAAAATAAGGTGAGATGTAACCGCGATCGAATTGCATACCTTCAACGATATCGACATACGTTTCGATTCCTTTCGAATCTTCTATTGTGATAACGCCTTCTTGTTTGACTTTTTCCATTGCTTCGGCAATCAGGCTACCGATTACGCTGTCGTTGTTTGCAGAGCTGGTTGCTACTTGTTTGACTTTTTCGTTGCTGCCACCAACTTTTTCGGTTTGTTGGTGAAGTGATTTTACAACTTCGGCTACAGCTTTGTCAATGCCTCTTTTCAAGTCCATCGGGTTGGCTCCTGCCGTAACGTTTTTCAATCCTGTGTTGACGATTGCTTGTGCCAAAACAGTTGCTGTTGTTGTTCCGTCGCCGGCTAAATCATTGGTTTTCGAAGCGACTTCTTTCACCATTTGAGCACCCATATTTTCAATCGGATCAGCCAATTCAATTTCTTTGGCTACCGAAACGCCATCTTTTGTGATTTGTGGCGCACCATACGATTTTTCGATGATTACATTACGTCCTTTAGGTCCTAATGTAACTTTTACAGCATTTGACAAAGCATCGACTCCTTTTTTCAGACCGTTACGTGCTTCGATGTTAAATAAAATATCTTTTGCCATGATTTCTTTTTTTTAAATTCTTTTTAATTAATGTGTTTAAACAATTGCGATGACATCGCTTTCGCGCATGATCATATAATCTTTTCCTTCGATGCTGAATTCGGTTCCTGCGTATTTTCCATAGATAACAATATCGCCTATTTTTACAGTTACCGGATTGTCTTTCGTTCCGGGTCCTACGGCTACTACAGTACCTTTTTGTGGTTTTTCTTTTGCCGTGTCGGGAATAATAATTCCACTTGCTGTTTTTTGTTCAGCCGGAGCCGGTTCAATAACAACGCGGTCAGCCAAAGGTTTGATGTTTAATTTTCCCATCGTTTAATTATTTTTTAGTGAATGAATATACTTTAAAAACGTGTCAGACGTTCGGTTTTTGTGTCTTTCATATTTTATGCCAAAGCAACAAATGTTTAAATTCTGTCATACGAAATGACATTCTGACACCAAAAAAAACAGATTGTTCGAAATAAAAAAAAACCGGAATAAGTATTCCGGTTTTTTAATGTTTATATAACCTAAATTTCTAAAATGAATGTTTACCGCGTTCATCTTTCGGGATGACGCGTATCCTATTGCATAATTTGATGCTTTTTTTTGCTACTGTGCCACAAAAACGTCGATGAAAATAACTTCTTGATGGTAATTTACGAGAGAAATTGTTGCTGTTTGTTGCCTTTTCAGTCTATTTTTCACAACAAGACACACTTATGGCTGA
>JAISHW010000056.1 GCA_031262365.1 Lentimicrobiaceae bacterium | reverse complement strand
GCCTTTGAAGGGGCAGAGAGCCATTCGAGTCTAACCCATCACAGCGATAGAGGTATCCAATATTGCAGCAAGGGATATGTCAAGTTATTGCAGGACAATCATATCAAAATCAGTATGACCGAAAATGGAGACCCTTTGGAAAACGCTATTGCTGAAAGAGTTAACGGAATTATCAAAGAAGAATATTTGGAGGCTTATCAAGTGAATAATATTAAAGAAGCGAAAGCATTGTTGAATCGCGTGATACAATTATACAACGAGGATAGACCTCACATGAGCATCAATAATTTAACGCCAAACCAGATACATCATGCTAAAAAAACAATAGAAACAGAAAAATTATGGAAGAATTATTATCAAAAAACGCTTCCTTTGCAAAGCAATGACAGGACTAAAAAACATTTGTAAAGTTATAACAGTATTTATTAATTATTAACCTGTAAACTTTTTTTAGGACGAGACAGTCCCTTAAAAAAAGCCGGCTTTAAATTTTAGCCAGTTTTTTTA
This sequence comes from Lentimicrobiaceae bacterium, assembly GCA_031262365.1. Taxonomy (GTDB): domain Bacteria; phylum Bacteroidota; class Bacteroidia; order Bacteroidales; family F082; genus JAISHW01. The sequence goes on along the minus strand of JAISHW010000056.1, from coordinate 4,765 downwards.
TTGTTTAGTTTTTACCCGCATTTCGAATATCCACAATTCATACAAGATACGCAACCATCGGTAAATACGAGTGTTTCGTTACAATGAGGACATGTTTTTCCCGACACCGCCGTTCCGTCCGGAACATAACCTTTCAAGGCGCGTACAACACCATTTTTCCATGTGTTGATACTTTCTTCACTTAGAGTCAGATTTTGCACCAAATCAATCACATAAGGCAAAGGCATGCCGTGACGTAAAATTCCGGATATTAATTTGGCGTAGTTCCAAAATTCTTCGTCGAATGAGCGCGAAAGTCCTTCATACGTTACTTTATATCCTTGTTTGTCAAGGAATTGGAAATTGTATTGTGCTTTTTCTCCTTTTTCTTTTTCGCGAATAATCCAACCCGACTCAACCCAAGGGGGTAAAAAGAAGTCGTCTGCTTTTCCAGTAAAAACTTCATAAGGTTTGTCGTTCAGTTTGCCGACAAAAGCAATCCATTTTTCATAATTATTCTGGAAACGAACGACATCACATTCCAACCGTTTTGGTCGGGTAGGTGCATGTGTTTCTTTAAACTCGTCGCTTTTATTATCTGATTTTTTGTCGTTGCTGATCAAAACCCCTGCACGTGAACCATCGCGGTAAATAGTCATTCCTTTGCAACCGCTTACCCAAGCCGTGTGGTAAATTTCGCTAACGAGTTCTTCTGAAGCGTCTTTCGGAATATTTACGGTAACGCTAATCGAATGGTCGACCCATTTTTGGATATCGCCTTGCATTTTCACTTTGCTTACCCAGTCGATATCTTCCGATGAAGCTTTGTGATAAGGCGACAACTCTATGATTTTTTGTAAATCATCTTCTGTGTATTTTTTTACTTCTTCTACATTGTAGCCGTTTGCAGTCAAAAACACTTCGAATTTTGGATGAAATACGTTGTATTCTTCCCACGAATCGCCAAGTTCGTCAACAAAAACGACGTTTACGTTTTTATCGTTCGGATTGACTTTGCGGCGTCGTTTGTAACTTACTTTAAACACAGGTTCGATTCCCGAAGTTGTTTGCGTGCAAATACTTACGCTTCCTGTTGGTGCAATGGTAAGCATTGCAATGTTGCGCCGTCCTACGCGACACATTTTTTGATAAGAATCTTCGTTGATTTCGCGCAAACGTTGAATGAATGGATTGTTTTCTTCGCGTTTGTAGTCGTATACTTCGAAAGCACCGCGTTCTTCGGCTAAATCGACCGACGAGCAATAGGCTTCATAGGCAAGTAATTTGTGTACTTCGGTAGAAAAAGCAATTGCTTCGTCCGAGCCGTATCTTTTTCCTAATGCGGCAAGCATGTCGCCTTCGGCAGTAACTCCGATTCCGGTACGGCGACCTTGTAAGGTTTTTTTGCGGATTTTCTCCCAAAGTTTATGTTCAACATTTTTTACGTCGTCGCCTTCAGGGTCGGAGTTGACTTTTTGGATAATGGCATCGATTTTTTCTATTTCGAGATCGATGATGTCATCCATCATGCGTTGTGCGATATGCGCATGTTTTGCGAAAAGTTTGAAATTGAAACGTGCGTCTTTTGTAAACGGATTTTCGACGTAGCTATAAAGATTTATAGCTAACAAACGGCAACTGTCATAAGCGCAAAGTGGAATTTCGCCGCAAGGATTCGTCGACAATGTTTTGAATCCTAAATCGGAATATGTATCCGGAACGGATTCGCGAATAATTGTATCCCAGAACAGTACGCCCGGCTCAGCCGAAGCCCATGCGTTGTGAATAATTTTGTTCCAAAGTTCGCGTGCATCAACTTCTTTCGAAAAAACAGGATGTTTCGAATCAATCGGATATTGTTGTACGAAAGGTTTGTTTTCGACAACAGCTTGCATAAATTCATCTGTTATGCGCACCGAGATATTGGCTCCTGTAACTTTTCCAGATTCAAGTTTTGCATCGATAAATTTTTCCGAATCAAGATGTTTAATACTGATACTAAGCATCAAAGCACCACGACGACCATCTTGAGCAACTTCGCGCGTAGAGTTTGAATAGCGTTCCATAAAAGGAACAATGCCCGTCGATGTTAAAGCACTGTTTTTGACCGGACTTCCTGTCGGGCGAATGTGTGATAAATCGTGTCCGACACCACCACGACGTTTCATCAATTGCACTTGTTCTTCATCGATTTTCATGATGCCGCCATACGAATCGGAATTTCCTTGATTACCTATCACAAAACAATTCGACAGCGACGATATTTGGAAATTATTTCCGATGCCGGCCATCGGGCTTCCTTGCGGAACGATATATTTGAAATTTTGGAGTACGTCGAAAATTTCGTCTTCACTAAGCGGATTTGGATATTTTTTTTCAATACGACGAATTTCTTTTGCGATGCGGCGGTGCATATCGTCGGGCGTGCGTTCGTACAAATTGCCGGTGCTATCTTTCAGGGCGTATTTGTTCATCCAAACACTTCCCGCCAAGCTGTCTCCTTTAAAATATTCGGTGGCAGCTTTCAGCACTTCATCGTTTGAATATTTCACATATTCGTTTTCTTTTTCTCCTTCGTTTGTTTCGTCTTTAACTGCTTCTACATCAGCGGTCATTGTATTCTCTCCTGCTCTTTCTTCTGTCCTGTTTATGTTGGAATTTTGTCTTTGCTCAATCAATCGGTCGTAAAAAATTTCTTGTTTTTCGGGCTTGCTTTTAAAATTAATTTCTTCGGCACTTACGTCGCTGAAAAGGTCGAAATTATCAAAAAGGTTGTTTTCCATTTTACGCTTGATATGTTGATTGATAAAGGTCTAAACGATTAAAAAACAAATAGATATCCATAAATGATGGATTGTTTTTTTCGTATGCTAAGTTATATAGAAAATAGTATTCTCGTGGAGGTATTTTTTCAACAATTTGGCTGTTAGTATTTTTTTTGCGCTGATATTCTTTTCGATACGGCTCGATTTTTTACAAAAATAAAAAAACTGCTTTCGCAAAAAAAAATTGGCACGAGTAATTTGACCCAAAAAGAGACATGAATTGTAGGGAGCTTCTAAAATCCAAAATACTGCGTTACGCTCCCTTTTTGTGTCAGAAGCATAAAGCAAGTTATTCCGACCTCAAAGTTTTTGCATTAACTCTAAGGGCTAAAAATATGTCGATAAAAGTGATGCGCATTGATTGTTTTATCGCGATAAAAGTGTATCTTTGCTCTACAATAAACACAAAATAAAATGTACAGAGAGAAAATCGAAGAGCTGAAAGTGTGGAAAGAGAGCCGTTTTCGCAAACCTCTTATCCTCCGTGGAGCGCGTCAGGTCGGCAAAACGTGGCTGCTGAACGAGTTCGGCAGGAGTTGTTATGCCCGGACGGTGTATGTGAATTTTGAGGAGACACCGACTTTGAAAACCCTGTTTCAAACCGATTATGACATTGAGCGTATCATCACAGTTTTGCAAATCTACGCCAAGACCACGATAGATGCCGACAATACTCTGATAGTTTTCGATGAAATACAAGCCGCCGAGGGAGGAATCACCTCGCTGAAATATTTTTGCGAAAATGCGCCTCAATATCACGTTATTGCGGCAGGTTCATTGCTCGGAATGGGACTGCACAGTCAGATTTCCTATCCGGTCGGCAAGGTCGATTTTATGGATTTGCGCCCGCTTTCTTATCGCGAGTTTCTCATCTCTTTGGGCGATGCCAACCTTGCCGATGCCCTGAAAGCACGGGACTGGTCGGTGATAGATATCTTCGCCGAGAAGCTGAAAGAGTATCTGCGCTATTATCTGTACGTCGGCGGAATGCCAGAGGTGGTCGATGCTTTTGTCGGTACTCGCGATTGGCAAGCAGTGAGGCGGATTCAGAACCGACTGTTGCTCTCTTACGAGGGCGATTTCTCGAAACATGCCCCACGAGAGATTGTTCCGCGTATCCGGATGGTGTGGGAGAGCATCCCTTCGCAATTAGCTAAAGAGAACAAGAAGTTCGTCTATGGAGTGATTCGCGAGGGAGCACGAGCTAAGGATTTCGAGCTGGCTATTCAGTGGTTGGTCGATTGCGGGTTGCTTCTGAAAAGTCATCGGGTCTCCAAGCCAGGACTTCCACTGTCTGCCTATCAAGATTTGTCGGTCTTTAAGCTCTTTCTGCACGATGTGGGACTATTGGGTGCCATGGCGGGGCTCGATGTACGGACGATTATCGAGGGAAACGATATTTTCGAAGAGTTCAAGGGCGCGATGACCGAGCAGTATGTGATGCAACAACTCCGATTGGACAGCGAGCGTTACATAGCCTATTGGACAAACGACCGTAGTACATCTGAGGTGGACTTTGTGGTTCAAGATGATGGGCGGATTATACCTATTGAGGTGAAGTCGGGCGAGAATTTGAGATCTAAGAGCTTTAAGCTATTTTGCGAAAAATACAAGCCCGAAATTGCTATCCGCACCTCACTTACCGACTATCACAAAGAGAGTTGGATGACCAATGTGCCGCTGTATGCGATTATGTGATAACAGATATAAGCAGTTTGCGATGTATGTAATGACATCGCCTATTTGCAGTGAATCATATTCGTTTTTGGTTGTTTGTTCGATAATCCAAAATATTTCAACAGCAAAAATGTCGAAATAAAATGAAAAACAAAGGTTCACCTTTAGGGGACTTCTAAAAATTTCAATATCAAGGCTTGCGACTGAAACAAAAGCGGAGTTTACTTGGCGTAAATGAGCATTTTGTTGAAGAAGCGTAACGCAGAGATTGGGATTTTTAGAAG
>JAISHW010000027.1 GCA_031262365.1 Lentimicrobiaceae bacterium | reverse complement strand
AGCAGTCAGACAAATGTTTCGTTCGACCTTTCGACTTACGCCAAAGGGACGTACATCTTGAATGTAGATGGCAAACAGTTGAAAGTGGTGAAAAGGTAGAGAATGGGGATTGATTATTGCTCGATGCATGCTCAATGCGACATGCACCGAACACCAAAAACGCTCAGGAAATCCTGAGCGTTTTTGGTGTTTGGATTAATACGCAAATATTTTGTATTGGTTGGCTCGAAATGACCTTGAACGTGCTTTTTTTGCTCGTTCAAACAACGATTCGTTGATTTTGTCTAAAAAAAACGCGAGGTGCGCAAAGCGTGATATTGCAGTAGTGTGGTAACGACTTTAAGAAATTACGGATAGAAACGTTTTATTTTCTCGGCAAGGTCGTTCAATTTATAAGGTTTTGTAAGAAAGTCATCCATTCCGACTTCGTAACAGTTGCGTCTGTCTTGGTCTAATGCAAAAGCTGTAACGGCAATAATAGGCGTGTGTTTTCCTTCTTTATTTTCGATTTCGCGAATAGCTTTAGCAGCTTCGATGCCGTTCATTTCGGGCATTTGAATGTCCATCAGAATGAGGTCGTATGAACCTTTTTTATACTTTTCGACACCGATCAAGCCGTTTTCGGCAAGGTCGACGGTGTGTCCAAGACGATTAATAACAGCAATGGCAAATTTCTGATTCAATTCATTGTCTTCGAAAAGCAGGATGTGAATATTTTTTTTCGAGTCGTCCATGTTATGAAATAGTATCTGGTTTTTTGTTTGTTATTTAATCTCATGCAAAGTTAAGATAAAATATCAACTTTGTTTGAACTATGTTTTCAATTTATTTTTTGTGTACTCAATAACCGTCAATAATCCTTGTTTTGATATTGGTTTTGGAAGATATTCGTCGAATCCTAACGAAAGGAAGTATTCTCTGTCGCCGCTCATACTATAAGCTGTTTGCGCCACGATTGGAATGTATTTATACATCGGAAATTCTTCTCTTATAAAGCGTAATATTTTAATGCCGTCCCAATTTCCGGGTAAGTTAATATCGAGGAGGATAATATCAAAATACTTGTTTTCGTCGGCTTTTTTTCGAATCATTTCAATGGCTTGGTCGCCATTAGAAGCTTGAAACAATGATTTTGATTTTTTCAGGAAGCTGCTGAACACTTTCATGTTGAGCTCATCGTCTTCGACAATTAAAATGCTGAGATTATTCAACATGTCATCTTCAATACTTGTGTCGACATGAAGCGGTGGTGCAAATTCGTTGCCGGTTTCTTCTGTTTGTTCTTTCGCAAGCGGAATACTGATGCGAATGCTTGTTCCTTTGGCTTTTACCGATTCGATTGCCAACGTGCAGTTCATCAAATCGATCATGCTTTTGACTAATGGAAGTCCCAGTCCGGCACCTTGGTAATGTCTTGAATATCCAAGACTTTCTTGACGATAGGGTTCGAATATTTCGGTTAAATATTTTTCTTCGATGCCGTTTCCGGTGTCGGTAACTAATAATTCGGCTACGCCTTTTTCGCTATTGAGCGAGCAACTGATTTTGATGTATCCTTTATCGGTATATTTAACGCTATTGTCGACAAGCTCGCAGATAATGCGATTCATTAATTTAGGATCAACAAACACTTTGTCGATTTTTTCAAAACTTTTGATGATTCGAAGTCCTTTTTCTTTTGCTTTGAGGTCGTATTGTGCAATAATTTCGTCGACAATCGACTCTAAATCAGTTTGTTTGATGAAAAGTTCGATGTCGTTTGCCTGAATGCGACTGATGTCGATGATGTTGTTTAATAAGTGTAAAAGTTTGTCGCCGCTTTGTTGGATGGTGTTGGCATATTCAAATAGATCTTGCTTGTCCATCAGTGCTAATTCCGTTTCCAACAAACTCGAAAAACCTAAAATTCCGTTAAGAGGTGTTCTAATTTCATGACTCATGTTCGACATGAAGTTGTTTTTCATGAAGTTAGCTTCTTCGCCTTTTTTGAGTGCAATTTGAAGTTCGAGATCGATTTTTTCGCGCTCTTCGAGTTCGTTTTTCAACATGACTTCGCGTTCGGCAATTCGTTTTTCGATTTCTTTGTCGGCAAGTTCTATTTGCTTTTGAAGCGATGCGCGTTGTTGAAGCGTATCGATTTTAGTTGCTTTAAACGTTTTGAATCCTTTGCGTATTCTTAATAGAATGAAAAAACAAATTACAAATATGATTGCCGTTACGATTATTCTCCAAATAGAAATACGCGATTTTTTTTCAGGCTCTTCGGTAGCGATTTTTTCTTGTAAAACACGATTTGCGATTTTGATTTTTTCTTGAAATTCGAATTGCGCTTGAATGGTGTTTTCAACGGCATGAAACATGTTTACCGTACTCGAATCGATATCCATTAAGGCTAATTTTTCGTCAATTTGCGCAATTTCAAGAAAATGATTTTCGGTATTATCGAAAGATTTTATTTTTAAAAGAAATTCTTCTGTTAAATTTGGATAATCGATTAGTTTTATTAAAATTGGAATGTCGTTGCTTGTCAATTGAAGCGAATCAAGATAGATGATTAAATTGCTGTATAGCGAGTCTGCAAGCTGCAATTGATCGGTCGAAGTGTAAAAACGAATGTCATTTATAGTCTGTTCTAGTTCAAAATGGTTTAAAAGATGATTTTCTTTTAGCCAGTTTTTATAGGCATCGATATAAATTTTTGTTTTTTTTAAGTCATTGATATTTAGGTAATTATTGATGATGTTGTTGTACGCTTTTTTGATGTGTTCCACATTTTTTTCTTCATCGGCTTGAAGAATATATTGCAGCGAAGTCTTGATGTATTCCGATTTAGGAACGAGTTTTAACAACAAATCATATTCCGAAAGATTGTGCGATGACGTATTTATCGGACAGAAGTTTTGAATTTCTTTTAACAAGACACTTGCATTGTTTTCTAATCCGTTTTCTTGCAGAAACAAAGCGAGGTTTATAGCAGCTTGACAGATGAGGCTGGAGTCTTTTTTTTGTTTTGCAAGTTCTAATTCTTGATGCAGTAAACTGATTTTATGTTCAAAATTGTTGGTGGTGTTGTTTGGTAAGGCTTGTACAAAATGAGCAGAAAAAAGCAATTGCACAAACACAATGCTTGCAATGAGACTAAAAATGAGGTTTCTTTTTTTCCTTTTTATACGGTTCGCTATGAATAAATTACTTTTCAGATACAAAAATGATTTCTTTGGGGTTGATTCTATATTTATTAAGTAAATCTTCATTTAAACCAAGATGATTAACATCGACAAAATTAACATTAAAACCAATAGATTTCAAGCGTTCTGCATAATCTTTTCCATAAATTCTGACGTGGTCGAATTGTCCGAATATTTCTTCGCGTTCTTCGGGCGTTTTTGGTTTGTCCGATTCAAAAGTTTCGTCGAGCAGGGGAGAGAATGGCACTTGAATAATGGCTTTTTTAGTTGGTTTCAGCACGCGAAGCAGTTCTTTCATCGCCTGTTTGTCGTCGATAATATGTTCTAAAACGTGGTTGCAAACGATAAAATCAAATGTATTGTCTTCGAAAGGAATGTCGGTAATATCCATCAACAGTACATTCGGCGTGTAATAAAAACCTTCGTGGTATTTCACTCCGGCTGTATAGCCTTTTGGCGAAAGTTTGAATAAGTAGTTTCCTAAAGCAGGTTCGGGAGCAATATGCAAAATTCTTTTGTCCTGAATTTGGTCTTTTATAGTGTCAAAATAAATTGCTAAAAGCCGCTCTCTGTCGTTTGAACTACAGCCCGGACAAATGATGTTTTTACGAAATCCGGCTCCTATAATTTCATACTTGTCATTTACTGGCGAATCGTACCCGCCATCGAGAAACTGTGCGTATGATTTTTTACACACCGGACAGTAATAAGTACTGCCTGCGTATTTTTTTTCACGCCTTTGCAGCATTTTTTTTCTTAAAAAAACGCCTAATTTTCGAGGAATAAATCGTTTAAAATTCATGACGTTATTATTGAATAATTAGTTTCGTTGAAATGAAATTTTCACGATTCGACATTTTCAGAATGTAATATCCTGATATAAAATTTTTAGTATCAATGGTTAATTCTTCCGTTCCGGTTTCGAAATGTGCCGTGAAAGTCATTATTGTTTGCCCCAGTGCGTTTGTAATGACACATTCGTATAACGATTGCGGTGCAAAATTTCCTTTGATTTTTACGAAATCAGCAGTCGGTTGCGGATAAACGAAAAGATTTCCCAATTCAAATTCTGATATGCTGTTCCAATCGGGATTGTATTGGTAAGCACCGGCATCATAAGCATTGTTATAAGGACGGGGACAACCTACAATATCAAAATTAACATTGTTCAAATGTAAATTTGTTCCGTAATTAACGGCGGGACTATTTCCTGATAAGCTGTAATTATCTTGGTTTGAATTGACGAAATTTACAGACGAACTATTGTTGGCAAAGTAGTTTGTTCGAAGTTGCACTTGCGTCATACTAGTGTTGTAATTGATGTATGTTGTTCCGGGAGCAACAATCAGATTGTTAGCCAATAGATTGACGTTTGTGTTGGAGTTGTTGTAATAAATGCCGTCTGATTTTGGCGAAATAATGGTGTTGTGTAAGATATAGTAATTTGCAATGCTACCATCGGGCGATGGTCCGACATAAATTCCGTGTTTATAATTTGTAGTGTTTGACGGATCATACGATTTTCCGGCTCGAACGATTAAATTGTTGTAAATGTGCGAAATTCCTTTTCCCAATACATCAATACCATCGCCTTTCCCATCGTAAATCCGGTTGTTGTAACAATCGCAGGTTGAACCGCCACCAATAAGAATTCCCGACATTTGCCATGTAGTTTCCGATTGCGAATCGCGACGAATAATGTTGTTGTAAATGCGACAGTTTTTGGTCGCCGAACTTACTTGAATGCCGTCCCAACCGGTACGTTCGACAATGTTGTTATAAACCTGAACGCCTTCGATAACGTGCGGAAGTACGGTTGTCGTGTTGCCATTGCAAGTGATTTCTTGTCCCGTGTATTTCGAACTCCCGATGTACATGCCTTCGTCGGCTATATCGTGCAAATAGCAGTCGCGAATGATCAGGTTATACATCGTGAAATTTTCGCGTATCGATGTCAGCGTACAATCCGGTTCGGTTTTAGCATAAATTCCTCCGATTTTTGTATTTGAAATTTCGAGTCCGGCAACTTCGATATCCGTACTTAATTCGTCGATCGAAAGCCCTGCTCCGTTAGCAACTCGCGAAACGACAATTCCGTAACTTCCTGAAATAGATTCTGCAATGATTTTTACGTGTTGACAACCAGCAACTTTAATTCCAAAATAATGGTCGGTATTGATAACAACTTTTCCGTCGTTAACGATGGTTATTGGGTTGGCTGCGGTACCTTTCAGGTTTTTAAGGTGCAAATAATTATAATTTCCGGCTTCGATACAAATTGTTGATCCCGCTGCAACACCTGAACCGTCGAAATAAGGATTTGTAGGCGTTATGGTGTAATGACAATCTTTTTGCGCCAAAAGATTGAATGAAATAATAAGACAAAACAAGATTAGTCCGATGTTTTTCATTGTTGTTTGTTTTTAAGAAGCTCGTTTAGCTCTTTCCCAATTAACAGATTGATTTCCTTTAAAATAACGTTTCATTCCCATAATGACAGCATAATTCATGATAAAGAAATAATATGGAATAAAAAGAAGTTTTATTTTTATTTCTTTATTTTCGAAATACCAACCGAGAAGTGCCATTGCGTAAAACACTACTTGTGCGTAAAACAGCCATACATACAGATCGTTAAAGTTGGTCATGCCGCTCATGATGGCGATTGCAAGATTGATGAAGAAAAGTGTTGGTAAAGACAAAGGTGCTAAAGTCCAGCGCAATACACGATGTGAGATGTATTGAAACGAGAGCGTTCCGTATTTGAAAATATTCAACAACGGACTTAAACGCACGATTGATTGGATACCGCCTGCGGCGATACGGATTTTTCGTTTCAGTTCTTCTTTTACGTTTGCCGATGACGATTCGATGGCATAAGCTTCGGGATCGTATTGGATTGTGTAGCCTTTCATGGCGATTCGCAACGAGATGATAAAATCATCAAGTAAGGTGTCTTTTTCTACTTTTTCAAACAATTCCGTACGTACGGCAAATAATTCACCTGCCGCTCCGACAACTGAATAAAGTTCGGCATCCCATTTTTTGAGTGTCGATTCGTATTTCCAGTAAATTCCTTCTGTTCCGGCAGCACTGTCTTTTTCTTTGTTGAAAATGCGTTTTTCGCCCGATACACAACCAACTTTAGGATTGCTAAACATGTTTACAATACGCCTGACGGATTCTTTTCCCAACATCGTATTGCCATCTGAAAAGATGACAATCGGTGTTTTAACGAATTGCATACCACGATTCATAGCACCGATTTTGCCGCCACGCGCATCTTCGTGATACACTTCAACTCCTTGATCGGCATATTTTCGAAGTAAATCAGGTGTGCCGTCGTTTGATCCGTCGGTAATCCAAACTTGTTTTACTTTTTCACGCGGATAATCGAGTTCGAAGCTGTTTTGAACTTTTGCATCGACATAATCTTTTTCGTTGTATGCCGCTACAAAAAGCGTTACTTCGGGTTCGTAGTCTGTATTTTCAACTTTTTTCTTTTTAGGAAAAAATCGTTTGATGCGAACAATGAAAAAAAGCAAAATTCCATAGCCGATGTAACTATAGAATACAAAAAACAAAAGTATCCAAAAGATGATTTTTAGAGCTGTCATTGGTGGTTGTTTTTTATTTTTCGAGCGGCAAAATTAAGAGAATCAATCGGGAGAAATTCAAATTCGGCGGCTTTGCTTAATGCGTTTTTGAGCTTTTCTTCTCCTGAGTGTACGCTTTCTATTACGACGAGTATGTTTGGGAATTGTTTGAAAAATTCTATTGCGCCTTCGATAACATTGATTTCCATACCTTCGACATCGATTTTCATGAGAATTTTATCGTCTTGCGATAAGTGCATTTTTGGAATCATTTTGTCGAGCGTTGTCAGTTCTATTGCCATTTTCAAACCTCTTTTGTCGGTTTCGGGTTCGTCAGTGTCGATACCTTCGAGATGCGAAGCACCTGTATTTACAGGGTCCCAAACCAAAACGCCCGATTCGGCTTTGTCGCTTAATCCGACATTGAAAATCGTCGTGTTCGATTCTAATTTATTTAAGAGTACGTTGATCGTAATTGCCCTAAAATTTTCTTTCGATGGTTCGAATGTGATGGTTCTTAGTCCTTTATTGCCCAACATAATGGTGTAGGTGCCGATGTTTCCGCCAATATCAATAAATACATTATAGTCTTTGAAATGTTTTAGATAGAATTTTTTCACTTCCCATTCGTATGCGAAATTACCAAATTGGAAATCAATTGATCCTTTGCGGTTTAAAAAGAACCCCGAACTGCTTTTTAAAATTTTAGTCCCTGATACAGATTTTTTTGTAAATATGTAAATAATAGAAGCAAAAAAGAATCTGAAATGACCGTATTTAAAAAATTCTTTAGAGTATCTTAATAGTGTAACTATTTTTTTCATTATTCCAGTTTTTCTTTGATTTATAATGTTAAATTATTTTATTACTCGTTCCCAAAGATTGGTGTCAGGGTTGTATTTTTTTAGTGGTTTTGCCGGATTTCCTCCTACAATGGTGAATGGTTCAACATTTTTTGTAACAACCGATCCGGCGGCAACAACAGCGTGTTTTCCGATTGTTACACCGGCTACAACAACCGAGTTGGCACCGATCCAAACATCGTCTTCGATTGTAATAAGGTTTGTTGTTACTTTTTGTTGACTTGGTGGTGTATTGATGTCTTCGTAACCGTGATTGAGCCCCGAAACGACAATGTTTTGAGCCAACATCACATCGTTTCCAACATGTACGGGACCAATCAACACGCATGCAATTCCGATACGGGTTCGATCGCCGATAATGAGTTCGCCGACACCATTATTAATAGTAGCAAAATCTTCGATTGAAGATGCCTTTCCCATTACGAAAGGATTGAACGGAAAAACATCTTTTCGAACCGAGCGATCGATGCTCGACCCTTTTCCTTTTTTATGTTTGATCGGATTGAGTATCAGACACACCCAAAATCGTGGTCTTGCTTTATTTTTCGGAATAAGCAACCACAAAACGAATTTCTTTAATTTCGGATTGCTTTTAATTTTATCTACGAGTCCCATCAGCGGTTTATTTTGAAAGAAATTTTTGAATCAATTGGTATATTTTTTCGACATTGTTTTCCCATGTGTGTGTTTTCGCAAATGCTTCGCGTGCCTTTTCTTTTTCTGGTGTGTTTTCGTTTAAGGCTTTTTCGATCAATTCGACATATTCTTTTTTATTTTCGGCTAAATAAACATGTTCGGAAAACATTTCCATAGCAATGGTTTTGGTGGCAACGGTAGGTTTTCCGAGCGCTAAATATTCATCTATTTTTCGCGGATAATTTCCGATTGTTGTTTCGTTAAGTATCTGAGGATTGATGCAAATATCGAAGCAGTTGAGATATGAAGGTAACTCTTCCGTTTTTTTATTTCCCAAGAAATGAACGTTTGGCAACGAATGGAGGTTGCTGTTTTTGAAGTTTTCGTCTTCGGGTCCAATCAGAACAACTTGATAATCAGGTTTTGTTTTTGCTAAATGAGCAATTATTTCGATATCTAAACGCAATGTAAACAGCACGCCGATATAGCCAATAATTGGTTTTTGAATGTTGGCAATGTCTTTAGGTGTTGCCTGAATATGTTTTTTATCGAAAAGTGTCAGGTCGCAACCTTGTCCGATATCGAAAGTGTTTTCGTTGAATTTTCGGGCAATGTTAGCAAGATAAGCCGAGTTTGCAACAATGAAATCGGCTTTTGCCATCAGCATCGGTTCGATACGAACGCCTTGTGCCGCCCAAAAAGGCATACTCATCATGTTGTCGCGTGTGTAATAAATGTACAACTTCGGGTGAAGTATTTCTTTGAGGTAAAAACTTCTGAAAACATCTGTATCGTTAAAAATAATGTAATCTTTGAATCCTAACGTATCGATGGCTTTTTGGATTCTTGCAGCAAAACGTTTGTTGTTACTTTTATTGATTTTATCGAAAAGCCAGTCGATCGAGAGTCGACTGATTGATTCAACAATACATTTCGGATATAATGTCCATAAGTTTTTGGAAAGTTGCTCTAATTCAGGCGATTTTCCTTTGATAACATCAAGTCGTTTTTGAATGATTGGGTTGTTTTTTTTACGAATTTTTGTCAAACGATCAAGGGGATAATTGACATAAAGCACGCGATTGTTGTGCGAGATTTCGCGAGCAATGTTCACGCTATTGCTTCCGATATTGCCGTCGATTGCTTGTAGTCCTACAAAAATAAAATCTTGCCCTTGAATCATGTTTGTTGTTATTTTCTCAAAATTTCTTCGTACAAGTTCAAAACTTCGCGTGCCATTTGACTCCATGAGAATTTTGCCGATTGTTCGAATCCTTTTTGAATGTATTCGCCGCAAAGTGATTCATTGTCGAGAAAACGTTTCATCGCAATGGTGATTTCTTCCGGTTTGAACGGGTCGACAAATAAAGCCGCATCGCCGGCAACTTCAGGCATGCTCGACGTGTTCGATGTAACAACCGGAACACCGCAACGCATGGCTTCGAGCATTGGAATGCCGAAACTTTCGCGGAGCGACGGGTAGAGAAATATTTTTGCAAGGCTGTATATTGCCGGAAGATCGGTATTGACTACGTAACCGGTAAGGTGAATGTTGTCAATCAACGATTTATCCCCGATTTCGGTTAGTAATTCTTCGAGTGCATTTTTTTCATAATCGAGCATCACGAGCTTAATCGGATCGTCGTTTGTTTTTAGGTAATCCGAAAAAGCTTTTAAAACGCCTTTCGTGTTTTTTTTCGGATCGGTGTTGCCCAGAAAGAATGCAAAACGTTCTGGAAGTTTGTATTGTTCGATGACACGGTTTAATGTTTCAATGTCGGTAATTGGTCTAAAATACGCGCTAACACCGTTATAAACGGCTACTAAACGTTGGTCGGAATCGGGAAATCCAAAAAAATCTTTGATTCTGTTTTTCTCGAAATTTGATACAGTGATTATTTTTTTGCTCTTTTTTACAACACGAGGAACGATGTAACGGCGGTACATATTGCCGAATTTCTGATACCAAGTGCCGCCTTTTTTGAATAAACTGACGCTTTCTAAATAGATGATATCGTGCAAGGTAATCATCAGTGGCATTGAGCATTTGATGGGAGCGGTGTTGCTTGTACAATGTAATAACTCACAACCGTATTGTTCGGCTGCTTTAGGAAGCGTGCGTTGTTCCCAAATAGGGTATGCGCCGCCTGCTAATTCGATGATATGAAAGTTTTCGGTTTCGGTAAGACAGCTTTTATCGTCATCGGCTTTGATAAAAATGAAGTATTCGTTCTCTTTATCAATTTGTTGCAGGTTTTTTATCAATTCTAGCGCAACCATGTCCATACCGTGTTTTTTGACACGAAACAAGCGTTGCCCTTCTATTCCTATTTTCATAGCTAAATCATTCTTTATTAAGAGATTATAGTTTGTTTATTCTTTTTTTGGTGCTTTCTTATGTTTAATTTGGAAAGCATTGTATGTATGTTTTGTATGAATAAATTCTTTATTAGCTCCTTTGATGCTGATCAGTGAAAAAAACATGGAAAAAACTCCTGTAGGCAGCGATAAGAGTGCTTTTACGGTTCGAAAGTTATAAAATTTTCGAGGAACAGCAAGCAAAAGCGTGATAATTATCAATAAAGTAGCTGAAAGCCATAAAATTGTATACACAATTGGATTTACAAAAATAGAAATAAGGCTAATGAGCAACAAAATACCAAGTAATAAGATGCGTGGCAGTTGGATGTATTGTATCGCTTTGTTGAAATAATCAATATTACCGTTCATAATCAAATCTCTTAAAGCGGGAAAAAAATGCTTTCCGAAAAAGTGAAATTGTGCCGAAAGCCATCTTCTTCGTTGTTTGGTAAAAACTTGAACATTTTGTACTTTTTCGTCTAAAACAATCGCATTTGGTAAATATTCGATGACGTGTCTTTCTTTTAATAGATTTAATTCCAATTCTTTATCAAATCCACCAACAACTTCGACATCTTCCATCATTTTTTTGAAGAAACAAAAATCGAAAGCCATTGCAGAACCGATCAAAGCACTCGAAAGACCTAATTTCCGCTGTCCTTTTCTGAAAATATTGTTGTTGATTTCTTCGCTGATGGCATCTAAAACGGCAAAATTTGTATTCAGGTTTTTTGCGCTTCGATGTGCTTGAATGGCTATATATGGATTGGAAAAAGCCTTGTTGATTTTTTGCAAAAAGTTGTTTTCCATTAAGTTATCGGCATCGAGAATGACGACAACATCGTAGGCGTTTGGCTCGAATTGTTTCAAAGCATAATTCAAAGCTCTTGTTTTAGTGCTTATTTCGAATTGTTTATCGAATAAAATAATCGGGTATTGTTTTATTTTTTCGATTGTTCCGCGGTCGAAATGATCGGCAATAAGCACAATGTCGAAAAGCTCTTTAGGATAATCTTGCTTGAGTGCATCGGAAATGACTTCTTCGATGATTTCGTCTTCTTTATAGCAAGGAATTAGCACAACGATTTTTCGTTGCTTCGTATCTAACGTCTTGATTTTTTTTAATTTAAATAACGATGCTACTGAAAAGATAAAGACGTATAACGTACATCCGGCTAAATATATAAAAAGAATTAGCTGGAAAATATTTAGAATTATTTC
Source organism: Lentimicrobiaceae bacterium (assembly GCA_031262365.1). Classification (GTDB taxonomy): domain Bacteria; phylum Bacteroidota; class Bacteroidia; order Bacteroidales; family F082; genus JAISHW01. The sequence continues at coordinate 14,715 of JAISHW010000027.1, read as the reverse complement.
AACTTTTGTCATAACATTGGATTTTCGAAAATTTCTTTATCAAAAAGGTGTGTTAAATTCCAGCCAATGGCTTTATAATAAGCCATAAAGAGTTTTACTTTTCCTTTGAAAAGGTAGGCAAAAGCGTTTTTAGGGATTGCTACAAGTACTTGATAGAGGATGCCAAGCACAAATAATTTTCCGAATACATTGCGCCGCATAAATACAATACGATTTCTATTCAGATAATAGATTTTTAGCGCACTTAATTTTCCTGTGCTAACCGATTCTTTATGAAATACTTCGCTGTTGTGAACAAACCAAATTTCGTAACCTGCTTTTTTGATTCGATGGCACCAATCGGCTTCTTCGTAATAGAGGAAAAAGATGTAAGACATCAGTCCGACTTTTTTTACTACTTCCATCGGAACGAGCATTGCTGCGCCGTGTCCGTAAGCTGTTTCGCGGTCTTCTTCGAATTGCCCGACATCTTTTTGACCGTGTCCGATAGCGAAATTACGCATCGTTACGTAGTTAATTGGTGTGTAACCGGCGTATTGAAACGTGTCGGGCTGGTAAAAGAATTTTATTTTCGGACTAACAGCACCGATATGGTTGTTGTTTTCCAATTTATCAACAAGCGGCTCAAGAAATCCTTTCGGCACTTCGATGTCGTTGTTCAGCAGCAATACATAGTCGCCTTTGGCTGCCATGAGTCCGAAGTTGTTGCCTGCTGAAAATCCATAATTGATTGGATTTTGAATGAATACGATATTTGGATAGCGTTGTTTGATAATGCTTGGGTCGTCGCTGGGCGAAGCATTGTCGACAACAATAACTTCAAAATTTGGGTACGAAATTTTATTTAACGATTCCAATAGCGCACACGTAACTTCAGCCTGATTGTAGTTAACAGTAATGATAGAAACAAGTGGATAGCGCTTATTCATATTGGAAATCAGTTAGTTGATTTTTTTGTTTTCGTTGTGAGAATGTGTTGTATGGATAAATTTTTGTCCGGCACCTTTCACTTTAAAAAGGCTTTTGAGCATCAAAAAGAAGGCTTTTGGTGTTGATAAAAAGAGGGCGCGGAACGTATCTTTGGAGTAAAGTCGTTTTGGAATGCAAATTAGGAGCGTGAAACTTGTTGCAACGAAAAGTCCTAACCAATAGTAAAAATGCGGTGCAAACCATACGGAACTGAAGAAGTTGCCAAAATCAAATAGTGCAGCTATGCAACTTAGAATGAAAAGTAATCCAAATAGCAGAATACGAGGTGGTTGTACCATTTGAAGTGCTTTGTCGAAATAATTGAAATTTCCTTTCGAAAGCAAGCTCCAGAAAGCATCGAAAAAATAATCTCTGAAATGCAGAATTTGCGCGGCGAGCCAACGCCGTCTTTGATTGACAAATACATCTGATTTCGAAGTTTTTTCATCATATATATGTGCATCTTTCAGATATTCAATGGTGTAACCTCTTTTCAAAAGGCGCATTTCGACTTCTTTGTCTTCGCCGACTGAGTCGACCGATTTCATGATTTCTTTGTACAGCTGGTAGTCAAAAGCCATTCCCGAGCCGATGAGTGCTGATGCAACGCCTAAAACACGGTGTCCTTCACGAAAAATATTGTTGTTTATTTCTTCGCTTAAAGCGTCTAAAATAGCGACATCGGTATTGAAATTTTTAGCGCAACGATGCCCTTGAACTGCGATATAACCACGATTGAGTGCATCGTTCATTTTGGCAATCACGTTGGATTCCATTACATTGTCGGCATCAAGAATCATTACAGCATCGTAATTGTCTCCAATGATTTCCATACATTTATTGAGTGCTTTTGATTTTTTGCTTACTTCGAATACGACTTCGACGACGCGAATCGGAAGTTTTCGAAGTTCGTCGAGTGTTTCTTGTTTGAACGAATCAGCAATAACGATTACTTCGTACAAATCTTTTGGATAGTCTTGATTCAGTGCTTCTTTGGCGACATTTACAATAACAAAATCTTCTTTGTATCCGGGAATCAAAACAACGAATTTTCGTTGCAAGTCATTTTTTTTCTCACGAATTTTTCGTTTGAATAAGGAAGCTACTCCATAAACAAATATGTATAAAGTAGAAAATGCCAAATAGGCAAAAACGAGTATTTCGATAACAAGAATTATAATTCTCAGAATTTCCATTTAAATTAAAGTTTTGGAGCGCGAAAAAGCACTTTGTTGTGATGAATAAGGTTCCAATTGCAAGCCCTCACTATGGCGCGAGCAAGGTCAAAACGACCTTTCAGACAATATTGAAGCATGATCTTGGGCATGCTGACGAGATATAAAAATAACATGCTTAAAACTTTTTTGAATCCTTTCGAATTTCTTCGAGCGTATAAAATACGTCCGCGATTGAGGTAATAAATCTGAAAACTGCTGTCTTTCACGGTCGAAATCGATTCTTTGTGGTGAACGATAGAGCGTCCATCGAAAAAGATTTTATAGCCGGCTTTTTTGATGCGCTCTGCCCAATCATGTTCTTCGTAATACAAGAAAAATACTTCGGTCATCATGCCGACTTCTTCGATTACTTTTCGAGGAACAAGCATCGCGGCACCAAATATTGATCCTGTTTCGCAAACGGTGTCATATTGTCCGTTGTCTTTTTCACCAAATCCGATGGCGAAATTTCGAATCGTTATTGGGTTAATAGCTGTGAAACCGGCGAATTGAAAGGTTTTTGGTGTATGGAAATAATAAATTTTCGGACTTACCATTCCTATTGTTGGGTTGTTCTCAAGCAATTCGACCATTGGTTCCAAAAAATCGGGTTCTACTTCGGTATCGTTGTTTATAAAAAGCATGTATTTGCCGTTTGCTTGGCGTACGGCGATATTATTACCTCCGGCAAATCCTAAATTTTTATCGGTTTTTAGTAGCGTGATTTCAGGAAAAAGTTCTTTAACACGGTCAACATTGTCGCCATGAGGCGATGCGTTGTCAACAACAAAAATTTCGATGTTTTGATACGTAATTTTCCTGAGCGATTCAAGAAACTCTATGGTAGCTCCAGATTGTCCGTAATTGACTGTAATTATGGATACTAAAGGCTGATACATGTTGTTGTTAATTAGGTGTTGTCTGTTCTGTTGGTTAAAAAATAGGTTAATGATGAGAAACAAAAAAAATTAATCGTTCGTTGTTAAAGACCAAGGATTTTTCTTATTTTCGGTTAAATAAACATATTCGCGTTCGAGTTGTGTTGCCATCATAAAGAATCCCCAACTGATATACAAAATAATACCACTAGGGTTTTGTCCTAAAACCCCGTTGCCGTAACTGGCACCAATTATTCCGACAAACCCTCCCATGAGGGCACTGACAATTCCGCGCAATTCCTGATGTCGAAGTCGAAACATGACGATGTACGATCCTTTAATAACAATGTAACAAAGAATAATAAGGTGTAAGATAAGTCCGATAATCCCTTGTTCTGCCCAAATTTGCACGTACCAACTGTCGGTTGCTACTTGTGCTAAAAATCCTTGAGGCGAGAAACGTTGTCCCCAGTCGCCGGCACTACCTATTCCGCCGCCGAAAGGTCGTGAGGCAAGATAGCCAGATAAAATTCTTCTGTTTTCGAGACGAACCATGTATGAGGCATCTTCTTCCGGACGGAAAGCAGTACGCATGCGTCGAATTTGTGCGTTGCCTTCACCGATATAAGTATGTGCGAAAAACACGTAAGTAAATGCAAGGAAAATTCCACCGAAGAAAAGTACGCGGAAATTTTTACGGTGTAAAATGTAGACTGTGAATCCTAACATGGGAACGATAATAGCACCACGTGTTCCGGAAATCATCATACCCCACAATCCAAGAAACCCCATGGCGTAAAAAAGTCCTTTGTTGAAAAATCCTCTGATGTTCATTGCTACTAAAATCCCGACAACTCCGGCAGCTCCCTGAGATGCTCCAAATTGTCCGGCATCGCTTAAGAAAGAGAACGCTCTGAGTTCGCCAAATAATACGTGTGTAATGCCACCAATGGTATCAATCCAAAATTGTTCGGCAGCGTCCAACCCAATATAGATTTGTTGCATCCCTTTTAGAGAAGCCATTATGGAGAAAAAGGCATAGATGTACAGAAAAACCATCATGTACCTTAATCGGTTGAAAATCATAAAACATAGCGGAATCAACAACAAACTGTACAACGACATACCGCGCATTGCATAAAACCAAGCGGTGCGACTTAGTGCTTCAGGATTAAATAGTTGTGCAATTGAATACATAAACCAAATAATCATCAAATAGGTAAGGTCGCGATTGGCATAACGCCAATTTACTTCAGAATAAAAATGACGGAAATAAACGGCGATGTAAGTGAGAACAAGCAATCCATCAATAGATAGTCCAAAAGGTACATTGGGTACATAACGCGAAATACCGATTGCCAAGAAACCCATTATAAGAATGGAATAGATTCCGATTTGAGGATGGTTAAAAAAGCGGTTTATGTAAATTAAAGCCGGAAAAATTGCCAAACAAACCATCGCTATTTTTATTCCGCCTTTTCCGATAAAGAAACCAAATAGTACGGTTGCAATAAGCAAGGCTGCTAACACCAAAGGATGGTAGATTTTTTTGTAGCCTTTCATATTTTTTAATGATGCAATCATTTCAACCTGTAAATGTAAACCAATTTTATTGGTTAGTTGTAAAGTTTCTAATCTGTTTAATTCCGTTCGATAAGCCGATTTTAAGAATATCTGTAAAGCGCAAGTTTAAAGTCTTTGTCAAGAAGTTGTACCCAACAAATATGCCGACTAATGTAAATAAAATCGTGATAAAGGCTACACCTTCAAGAACTTTTATAATGGTAAATCCGTGTGCTATATTATAGGCTGTATGAAGTGCTTCGCCTTCAAAAAACAAGAAAAGAGTCGAAGCATATAATATCGGATAGGCAAATGCGAAGACAACGATAAGGTCGCCAATAATGTTTGCTATTGACATGTAAAGTGATTTGTAGAAATTGTATTTTGGATTGTTAATGCTGTCAAGCGTAACGCCAATAAAGCGGTCGATAGGCAGCAAGCAGCCGTAAATACAAAATATTCTGAAAATATTGACTGTGATAAGATAGTCGGAGCCTCCTATGATATACACAATGGGTTTTGCGAAAATGAAGCAGAACAGCATCAACGGAATCATGATCCAAGTGGCTACTCCGGCATTTTTATAAAATAAGTCTCTTACTTTAGGAATGTCGCCTTTGATACTGGCTCTTGACATATCAGGAAAAGCAGTTGCTGTGATGCTTCGCAACGGAATTTCGATAATTTCGGTTAATTTCAACGGAATGCTGTACAAAGCAACGCCCGTAGTGCCCAAAAATGGCGATAAACCGATGATGAAAGTATCGGAACTTTTCAATAAATTACTGCCTATGAGTGTTCCGGTAGTGTATTTTCCAAAATCGAGAATTACTTTAACAGCTTGTTTTGTCGAATGAAATACATACCGAATACCGTCCCAATTAAGGAAACTAGAGAGCAACGAGCTGAAACCCTGAGAAATAAGATAAGCAGCTAAAACAACTTCAATGCCCCATTTCATGAAATAATTTATAATTAAAAAAATCATGAAGCTGCATACATTAACAATGCGAAGCCAGAGCATTTTGTCGAATTTCAGTTGTGCTTGTAGCACTGATTGTGCGTTATTAAACGGAATATTGATGAACGAAAGTAGGGGATACCATACAAAAAACATTTCGAATCCCGAATTTTGAATCGGATTTCTAAAAAAGAAATAACAGGTGTAGAGGAGTATGGCAATAATGGTAGTAGAAGTTAAGTTGATGCCATAATTAGCACCCATCAATCGTTTTGCTTCTTCATCGTTTGCGCCGGATAAAAAACGTGTCAATGCGGTTCTAGTAATGCCGAATCGCATCATGTCGATAAAATTTCCTGCTGTGATAAACAGTATCCACTCGCCAAATACATCTTGTGGCAAGATGCGGACAAGCAATATGAAACTGAAAAAGCCAAAAACAGCGACTAATCCATTATTTGCCAGCGAGAGAAAATTATTGCTGGAGAGTATTTTCCCTGCTAAAGACTTCATCATTTATCTATTCCTTTTCTTCTTTTTCGTCTTTAACATGAACAACACGAATGCGTGATGGGTACGTTATAATTCTTTTGGTTCGAGCCCATAACGAACTGTCTTGTTCAATTTTTACATCTGAAATAAATTCTTGAATTGCAAAATCTTCGGCTTCGTTGATGATGATAAGTGGCTCTTTTTGAATGATTTCCTCAATCATTTCTAGTCCGTTTGCATCTGCTTTACGCCATCTGTCAGACGATTTGAGTATTAAAATAGAAGCATCAACGTCTTGAAGCAGTCCAATAGGATAAGAATTATGAAGTATAGAAGGTATTTCTAAGAAAATAAAGTCGTATGCATAGTTTTCTTTGCGCAAACCGGCATTGCTTAACAGCTGTTGCAAACTCGAAATATTTGCAAAATCATCACCTATATTATAGGTGTAATTGAGGTTATTGTCATCGATTTCCTCATCGACGTTCGCTTCTTCTTTGTAATTTAAGGTAAATACATGTTCGCCTTGAAGGCGCATTTTATTTGCTATTCTATTCATCAACATCGTTTTACCGGTTTCGTCAGTTGTGCTGAAGAAAAGAATAAAATACGGTTTCTGAACAGGATACAACGAGTCATTCTTAATACTAAGCTTGATATTTTGTATGATAATATCGATCAATCTGTTGCAAATAGGATTGAGTTTTGCTTTCTGCGAATCAGATGTGATAAGCGGATAAACACCGGCAATTTTTCCTCCGATAATTTTCGCTGTTTTTTCGGGATTTCGCATTGAGGAGTCGAAATATTCAAGAACAAGAATGACGAATAATACCATGAAGAAACCGATTACGAAAGCTGCCAATACGATCAGTTTTGTTTTTGACGAACGTGCTTGAATTGGGAAGTAGGGTGGGTCGACGATGCGAATGTTTGTGGTCATCTGGATGTTTTGTTGACGCATCCGAGCCATATTTAAGCTATTAAGTAGTTGTAAATAGGTTTGTTCGGTAATTTGAATTTCACGTTCGATGCGTTTCAACATAGCACCAAGCGGAGCAAAACGTTGGTATGTTTTCACAAAATCCATTTTTCTTCGCGATAATACTACCAAGCTGGCTTTTGCTTGCTCGTAGTTTAGCGCATTTGTGAGCCATTCGGTTAATAAGGTATTGATCGGAATGCCTTGTGTGGAGTGGCTGTATAAATATAATTGGTCTACATACAGTTTGATTTCATCGCGGAGTTTTTCTTCTTGTTTGCGTAGAATAGCAATTTCGTTACCGATTCGGGAGTCGTAATCTTCTGCTAATTCGTTGATTAAGATGCGTTCCGATATATCGGCAAATTCTTTTCTTTTTTGATTAATTAAGTCGCTTTTTAAATAGATACTGTCTTTACGTGTAAGTTTTGTTTCCAATTCGCGCAACGAAGCTGTTGCCTGAGCCATTCTGATTTGTTCGTTTTGGTAGTATAAATCAAGCTCTTCTTTTTGTTCGGCGATGTATTTTGTTTGTTCTTGATAGTTGATGATGTTGTTCTTTTTGTTGAACATCAAAAGGCGGTCTTCGGCATTTTTCAAGAGCATTTCAGCCGAATCGACTTGTCTTTGGAAATATGCAACAACCATATTAGTTTGATTTACACGAAGTTCTTTATAGGCTTTAACAAATACACTCGAAATAATTTTGAGTGTTTGTTGGCAAATACCAGGGTCGTCGGAAGTATAAATTAAACGTACAAGGTCACTATTGCTAATGCGGTGAATTTGTATCGATTGAAGGGCACTGATGCTATAATGTGGACTTGCTCCATAATGAAGCAGTTTGTAAATAAAGTTTGTGTCGCTTGAGTTATAGTAATTTCTTAAATTTTGAACGGTTTTGTAATAGTCGGCCGGTATAATTCCCGGAGGAACGATCGGGTCTTTTTCGTACACATAATCTTGTGCATGCGTGCTTGCAATGGTGTAGGTAGTGGTTGATCCAAATCCATCAGTTACTGTTCCAACAAAATATTCGTCTTCATAATCGAATTCGTTTTCGTCATCATAAAGTCCGCTAACTTTTGTTTCCTTATTGCTTGCGTAAGTGCTTTCATCGGTTTCCGAAATCACGATTTGTTGTCCGATCGATACGTTTGAAGTAGATAAATTGTTGATTTCAAGAAGTTTGTTTAAAGTTGTTCCGTATAAATTTGCAATCGAAAGCAATGTTTCACCGGATTTTACAAGGTGGATTTTTCTTTCTGAATTGTTCGATACAGCGGTGTGTTTTTCTAATCCAGGCGATTCTGAATGGTCTGGTTGGTAGCTCGTTTGACCCGCAGCTATAGTTTTTTTCTTCGAAATTTCTTTTTCAAGACTTTTGATTTCTTTTTCCAACGAACGAATTTGTTCTTCTTTTTCACGTTCGATACCCGCTTTGCCATGTTTTACAACCAAATCTTTGATTCTTTTAGGAATAAAATGTTGTAGTGCTTCGTAATTATCTTTAGAAATGTATTGTGGATTTTCCGCTTCGAGACAAAGGTCTTGTGCTAAGAGCATAATCGACGATTCGACAATTGTTTGTCGCGATAAAATGATGTTGATCATATTGTCGAATTGCGCACTCATGTTGAAAAAGTCAGTTGCTTGGTAGGCTGTTGACTCAATCGAATATCCCGTTGTGATACCTGTATAGATAAGTGCTTCAGATTCGTATACTTTGCTTTGCGTACGCACGAAGTAAAATACAATTAGTGCCAGCAGTAAAGGAATTGCTATCAGGAGCAGCAAATTCTTTTTTATGATTCGAAAAAATTGAACAAGATCCATTATTGTAATTTTTTGCTATCGTAATACATTTATTAAGTTGAAACTGATACCGGTAAGGATTTCAAGAATTTGGTAGTTTTTACTAAATTCGGCAATCGCTTGTTGGTATTCGATGCGTCCTCTTGTTTGAATTTCTTTCAAACGAGTATATTCAGATACGGCAATTTCACCATTAAGGAATTGATTTTCTGCCATCCGCATTTGAATCATGGTGAATTTTTGATATTCATTATAAACGCGAATATAATTTTGCCATTGAATCATCATGTTGTATGCTTCAACAACTTCGCGCTCAACGACACGGCTGTTGATGTCTCTTTGGGCGAGTGAAATTTCGATCCATTTTTTCTGTTTGTTGATTCTGTTTCTTCTATCTACAATTGATGAAAACGGAAAACGAATGATAAGTCCAATCGCAGTATTGTCGCGTATAGATTCGCTTAAATAATACCGGTCGATACGTGTTAATTCGTCGCGGTCGTGAAAGTTCCACTTACCATAGTTAAGGTCAAACGTAATACTAAAATGTTCTAACCAATATCGCGCTTCGGTTTTTTGTTCGTAATAATAATAATCGGCTTTCAATTCTTCGTATCGAACCGAAGGTGCGTGAGCAATAGCCGAATCTATCAGAACACGCAATGTTGGAAGTCGTTTTGTAATGTCATCGGTTAATGGATTAAAATAGAATCGTTCATCATTCGATAAAATTTGTGCATGAACTTTCGCTAAAGGAACGAATAATGCAATGATTATCAATATGACATACAAATGATTTCTCTTCATAGTTTTATTTTTTTATAAAAAATAATCGCACCCAAAAAATACCTTATTAAGATAAAGCCTCGCAAGTTAGGTAAATAAATCTTATGAAGGTATATATTGAATAATTTTTTTTTATACATTTTCTTTTTGCAGTAATGCCGGAATAGTGCGTAATATTAGTTTGATATCACCCCAAAAAGAATAATTTCGTGCGTATTGGTTGTCGAGTGCTTTTCGTTCTTCGTCCGACATTTCTCCTTTTTTTCCTCGTTTTTTAACTTGCCAAAGTCCGGTAATTCCGGCTGGTCCTAAAAAACGCTCGCTCCAGTCGTCGGAAGTTAGCATTTCGGCTTCATAAAGTGGTAATGGACGGTTGCCTACAATTGACATGTCGCCTTTTAACACGTTAACTAACTGTGGAAGCTCGTCGATGCTGGTGTTGCGAATGAATTTTCCTACTTTCGTAATGCGCGGATCGTCTTTGATTTTGATGAATGTAGCTGTACTCGTGTGTCTTTTTGTTTCGTTATACCAATATTCACATATTTTTTTTCCTTCGTTATAAAGTACTTGCGAACAAAATTCTCCTTCCGGAAGCTGTGCGCAACGAGGACAGTTTTCTTCTTTTTTTTCTTCTTTTTTTTCTTCCGATTGGTATTGGTTCAAATGTTTGAGATCTTTGAGCATGGCATCGGCTCCGGTTCGCATGGAACGAAATTTATAAAAATCAAATATTTTGTATCCTGTTCCTACGCGTTTGCTCGAATAAAATACTTTTCCTTTCGATTCGAGTCGTATGGCAATGGCGACAATAAGCAGCAATGGCGACAAAACTAATAATGCGCCAGCCGAAATAACAATATCAAAAATACGTTTTTCAATAGGTATTTTATATTCTTTTCGCGGTGCTGAAGCAACTTTGCCGACTTCTTCAGATAATTCAAACCATTTTTTTAAGTAAAATATTCTGGTATGAATGTCTTTCGGAACAAGTGTTGCTGAGTAATAGTCGTTTACGGTAATTTCTTCGAATGCTGCTTTTTTGAATTTTTCGTCGTATTCGGGCGATACAATAATAAAAGGTGTTTTGGCAAGTGCTGTTTTTCCTTTAAGCATTTTTGCAATCTCAATCCCATTGATACCCGGAAGATATGCTTCGATAAGTACGGCATCGATCGTATCGTGGATCGATTGAACGAAATTCATTGCCGTTAAACCATTCTCGGTGGTTACTACTTCAAATAAATCTTCAGATCCAACGAGCGAATTGATAAAATCGCCGTAACCGCCTACGTATAAAATTTTATATTTCTTGATCGCTTTTTCTTCCATTCGAAACCGTTATTGATAAGAAAGTTGTTGTTTTATTGTTTTTTATCTGGACAACAGTAGTTCGATACGGATAGATAATTCTTCAGGGTTAAAAGGTTTTATCATATAATCGTTGGCTCCAAGTTTCAAAAATTTTATTCTTTCCTGAGAGCTTTCTATCCCCGAAAGCATGATTATTGGAATATTTTTATAAAAGCCGCTTGACCGGATATTCTTTAAAAAGTCGAATCCGTCGAGATTCGGCATTTGAATATCGGCTACAATCAAATCAGGCATGTTTCCTTCGTTGAGCCAATTCATGCCTTCAAGACCGTCTTTTTTTGTAATCACATCGTACGTCTTACTTAGGTAATTTTCGAGTAACATCCGAATGCTTAACTCATCGTCAATGATTAGGATTTTCTTTTTCATATATTTGGTATATATGTAAATTGATAGTATCAAATAAAATGCAAAGGTAACTTTTTATAGAAAAACGACTACTAAAACCGAAAAAAAAACAAGAAAAACAACAGGAAATGCTCGCTAATAAAACTTTTTTGCAAAAAAAATGCGACTTATGAACGATTGCGCTTAACGATAAAAAAATAATATTTCTATATGTTGTTGATAATCAATTTTATAGAATTAAAAAAGATACATAAAAATAGCTGTAACATTGTTTGTTACAGCTATTTTTAAGATTGAAAATAAATTGTTGGATTTTAGAAGTTTCCATGTTTTTTCTTGTTTTGTATGTATTCATGTATAGCTTGCGCCGATCGTTTTCCGGATCCCATAGCGAGAATAACAGTTGCCGCGCCTGTAACAACATCGCCACCGGCAAACACGCCTTCTTGACTTGTTTGTCCGGCATCGTTGTCGGCATCAATACAACGCCATTTGTTGAGCTGTACGTCAGGAGCGGTCAACGAAATAATGGGTTGCGGGCTGGTTCCGATCGACATGATTACGGTTCCGGTTTCGATAATGTGTTCGCTATTCGGAATTACTTCAGGTCGTCTGCGTCCCGAACTATCGGGCGCGCCTAATTGCATTTTTACGCATTTGATTCCGGTAACAAAATGATGTGCGTCGCCAAGAATTTCAACAGGATTAGTCAATAAATGAAACGCAATATCTTCTTCAATTGCGTGATGTACTTCTTCGACACGTGCAGGCAATTCTTCCATACTGCGCCGGTAAACGAGTTTTACATTGGCACCGAGTCGTTTAGCTGTGCGTGCAGCATCCATCGCAACGTTTCCGCCACCAACTACCACTACTTCGGGCGTGATGACAATAGGTGTGTCGAAGTCATCGCGGAAAGCTTTCATCAGGTTTACGCGAGTTAAAAATTCATTTGCCGAATAAACGCCATTTAGATTTTCGCCCGGAATATCCATAAAACGAGGCAATCCGGCTCCTGTTCCAATAAATACGGCATCGTAACCTGATTTTAGTAAATCGTTGATATTGAAGCATTTTCCGACAACGTGATTGGTTTCGATGGCGACACCCGCTTGGCGAATTTTTTCTATTTCGGGTTCGACCACATTGTCTTTCGGCAGACGGAACTCGGGAATGCCATATTGCAACACGCCGCCGGGTTTTTGCAGTGCTTCGAAAACAGTAACTTGATAGCCTAATTTGCGCAAATCGCCGGCACAGCTCAATCCTGCCGGACCCGATCCGATAACGGCAACTTTTTCTTCGCGTTCATGTTCGATTACAGGCGGATCAGTAATGTTTTCGAGTGCCCAATCGCCAATAAAACGTTCGAGTTTTCCGATTGAGACCGGTTCGCCTTTTACGCCAAGTACACAGCTACCTTCGCATTGTGATTCTTGTGGACAAACACGACCGCAAACAGCCGGAAGGTTTGTGGCAGCGTTCAATATTTGATATGATTTAGTGAAATTCGCTTTTTCAATTTGAAGAATAAACCCCGGAATGTCAATTGCTACCGGACAAGCCGCTACACAACTTGGTTTTTTGCACTGAATGCAACGTGTAGCTTCGGTCATTGCTTCGGTGATGTTGTAACCATAACAAACTTCTTCGAAGTTGTGCTTTCGGGTCTCGGGATCTTGTTCTCTGACAGGAACACGTGGTATTTTTTGTGCTTTACGTTTTTTTTCGGCAGCTTGAATACTGTTTACCGTTTTGTCGAGACGACAGGCGTGTGATTCGTCTTTTTCTTTTTTCTCGCGAAGACGCGATAATGCTTCATCAAAATCAACTTTGTATGCGTCGAACTCAGGTCCGTCAACACAAGTGAATCGTGTTTTTCCATCGACTGTAACACGGCAAGCACCGCACATTCCGGTTCCGTCGATCATCAACGTGTTGAGCGAAGCAATGCAAGGGATATTGTATTTTTTACATTCGAGTGCCACAAATTTCATCATGATCATCGGACCAATTGTAACGACTTGATCGTATTTTTTGTTTTCGTTTTGAATCAAATGTGTAAGCATTTGCGCCACATTTCCTTTGAATCCGCGGCTGCCGTCGTCAGTGCAAACATGAATGGTGGTGCCGGTTTGTTTGAATTTATTTTCGAGAATAATCAAATCGGCTGTGCGTGCGCCGATGATGACTTCGGTGTGTACGCCCATTTGTTGAAGCATTTTTACTTGCGGATATACAGGAGCTGCGCCAATACCACCGGCAATAAACAACACGTTTTTTTTGCGGATATCATGTTCGTCAAGCAATTCGGAGGCATTTCCTAAAGGACCTACAATGTCGCTGTAACATTCACCGACTTCACGCGCTACTATTTTTTTTGTCGAAAGCCCGATTGCCTGAATAACCATTCCGAGCATACCTGTTTTGGCATCGTAATCGTAGATTGTCAATGGAATACGTTCGCCATACACATCGTTAATAAGGATTACAAATTGACCCGGACGTGCCGATGCGGCAATAACCGGAGCGTATACTTTAAGTTCGTAGATGTCTTGTGCAAGAAAGTTTTTTTCGATTAACTCAAATAATTTCATACGTAAATAATTTGTTTTTTAAAGGTCGTATGAAATCCGTAAGGATTCATGAACACCTTATTAAATTTTTTTATTTGTGAATAAACTCGCATGATATTCTCATTGCCTTCGGCGTTTTAAGGAACATGCTTCGTTTCATATAATCTGTTATTAATTTATAGCAATGAAAAGAAAGTTGCTAAAATAGTCAAAGAGTTGGAATTGTACGACAAAAAATTTTACGAAGCCGGCAAACTTTTTTATTGCCGTCTGATAAAAAATGTAAGTACTCCTCTAAATAATTTAGAATCAATACAATACTTAAAAACTAACTATTGAAACTTACTCCAATATAACTATTTGACACATAACATGATACAAGTATTTTTCGTACACTAAAAAAAATATTGAGAAAATAAATACTAAAAAACTTGTCGATTTGAAAACTTTTTGTTTCCTTTACAGAAATTTTTTGAGGCGAACTTTAACGAACTTCGGGTGCTGTCTTAAAAAATCAAAAAGAGAAAAATCAATTTTTAGGAGGTGCCCTAGTATATGAAACAAAGAAATACATTTATTTTTTCAGAAAAAAGTGATAGGGATTTAATACAGGAAATCCAAGATAATATTAATATTAAATGATTATCCGTCGTTATGCCTAAAAAATGTATCTTTCCTCTAAAAAAGATCCCTTGATATAAAGTCTTCAAGATATGTAATCTACTTTTATTCAGATGTTTGCAAAATTGTGTTA